>JASBRV010000090.1 GCA_030149295.1 Bacteriovoracales bacterium
TTTTTGGGCACTAGGTAAATACGCCATGATTCGGGGATTCTTCTTCATTGCCAAATAACTTTCCTCTACTATGAGTATAAAGGAAAAGTATAAGTATATGAATTTGTTTAAGAACTTGATCATTTTTGCCTCTCTCACTGGCCTTCTTGGCTGTGGGTATTTCAGTGACGACCCAGTCGCGGACGCAGATACATATCGATCAGATGCCTTAGCAAATACCTGTGAAATCGACGTCGAAGAGTTATCAAAGATTTTAAATGAAGATGTCCAAAAACAAATTGATTGTCTTGAAACTAATTTGATCAATTTTTCGAAGTATGTAAAAAGAGAAAATCAAAAATTTGTCACTGACTCAGAATTAAAAAGTTTTGTCAGGCGTTTCTTTAGAGGTCATGCCAATTTGATTGTTGGTAGCATGACTTTAATTTTTGATATTAATAGTCTATTTCTAAAAGATTCAAGAAACTCTATTTCTTCGGAGAATATTCGTCCCTTATTTAATCTCTTGCGCATTACCAATAAAGAAATCTCTCAAATCGTAAGAACAATCGAGAGTGTAAGGGCAAAAGAAGAAACTATTGAAAATGGAAGGTTGAGCCTTGAAAAAGGAATGAAAAGCTTTTCTGAGGAAGTGAAAAAGATTATCACTGAGGCTGGTAGTGGACCCGAAACATCTATCAATCTTAATAACTTTTATTCTCGTCTTAAAGATCAATTTTCAGCAGTGGAAATCTCTCCAGAACTCTTCAATGGAATCTTGGGAATGAAGAAGCTCTTTTTGGGTGGCGAGAGAAATACTCTAACAAGAACAGAGCTTTTTAAGATATTGGATAGTCTTCCAAGACTAAGCTCTGCCGCCTTTAGCTTAATTTATGCTGGTGAAGGTGGGAAGGAAGAGCCAATATATCAATACAAGGTTTATGAAGAAGAAATCGAAACAGTAATTGAAAATCTTTTTAACCACAGAAGAGAAGAAGAAATCTTTCGTGATGGTGAAATTGAGGGATTAATTTCCAACTTTTTTCCAGAGGAAAAGTCCCTATACTTGAACCTTCTAAATGAATATAAAGTAAGAATTTTACAAAACAAAAGAAGTAATCAAGGGTTTACCTACAAGGATGTGAGAAATACCTTAAGCCTTGCAAGAATTTTGGTAAAGGGATTGGCTTTTTATGAGGAATTCTCACAGATCGTTTCTGACAAAAGCATCATTACTAAGCAAAATTGGAATAAGATCAAAGACCACTTAAGGGCTCAATTCTTAAAGTTAAGAACCGAAGTAAGAGACGAACTTGAACGTAATATCTTTTTTCCCGAAAGAATTGAAATTTTTCAAATGGTTAACTTTGCCAATGAAGAGATGGAAAATGTGGCCATTCCTGAAAGTATCTTAAGTATTCTTCCTGTTGGGAAAGTCGCTCTCGTTGGTGGAGGAACTCATAGTTTATCGAAGCTTGAGATCTTAAATATTATTGATAAAAGCGATCATCTTGCTGAAATTTTCTTTGATCTCAATTACGCCAATGAAGAAAATCATACGAAGCAAGAAATGTCTGGTCTCTATTATAAAAATATCAAAAGAGGCAGGTTTCTCCTAACTGGACAGCAGTACCTTCATGTAACAACTGTAGAGGACCTACTGTCGCATATCTCAAAGTTTATTAATCAATATGATGTAGTGAAATACCTTATTCCCATGCAGAAGTTTAAAGAGAATATTATTGGAGGCTATCCCTCCTCGATAACGGTTGGTGATTTAGCTAAAATTCTTGACTTGGTTGAGGGTTATTTTTCTCGAAATTACTTTTTTGATCTTAGTTATGACACTCATAAAAGACAGTTGGATAGTCGACGCAGAATACGCAATTTAAGATACAAGCATAATGAACTATTTAGTGATTTTTCTCCAGAAGAAGTCGTCGAACTTAAAAAGGAGTTTGAAGAGATCATTCGTGTATACCGACTCTTTAAAGATCAAGACAATCAAATATATATTGGAAATGAATACAAAAGAACAAAAGAAGGGATTTTAGAAGCTCATTTTATTCAGTACCTATATCGTTTAGCAGCTAAAGGCTTTGGTCATGATGATAAGGATTCAGGGCTTCCTTCAATGAATATTGATGAAATCAATGAAGTCTTATTTCTTTTAGAGCCTGTATTGAAAGATTTAGGGATGTGGAGTGTCTATCCTGAGACTTTTGCCAGAAATGTACTTTTACTGGCTGACTTATTTCAAAGCCGCTCAAATGGAAATCTAAGCATGGATGTTTATGAAGCCACTGAGTATGGATCATTAGCCCTTTTTGCTATTAGGACGGCTAAAAAATTTGTTGAAAAGCTCAAAGATAAAAAGTGCGATTGGGTTGAATGGGAATCTGAAGATGAAAAAATTGAAGGCTTCCCTCTCAATTGTTATAGACCTCTTTTCTTTAAGACACTTTTTGAAGACTTAAACCTTAGAAGCAAACTTCCCAAACTAGCATCTTATATTGATGCCTCAACAGAGGATGAGGTTCTTGAGTATGTTATCTCCGTAGAGGGCTTTGCTAGAGAATCTCGTGATCAGACTAGGCCACAAACTCAAAAGGATTTAACTCTTTTAATTGGTGCAATGATGAATATCGAGTCGACCTTTCTTCGATATGATAGAGATCAAAGCAATTATGTAGAACCCGATGAGTTGGATGAAGCCTTTCCCGTTTATGAGGAAGCCATCATGATGCTGGCCAGTCTTGATGAATCAAGCCGCTCTTATGCGCCGAGTATTTTTAAGTATATGATTAAAAATATGAGCTTACCGGAAAAGTGGCAAGTTGGTGTTTATCATTACAATATTTTTGATCGTAAGAGAGTAGGCTCTAAACGACTTAACATTGGGTCTCTTCTTTATAATTTGATTTTAGCTGCCGATAAAAACCGTCAGCAAGATTTACTTGAGGAGAGTGCCGAATAAGGCTTTGACTCTTAAGCGAATGACAGCAAAGAGGGCCTCAAAAATAATTCCACCGGCCATTTTGGATTCACCATCTCGTCTTTCATAGAAAATAATAGGAACTTCTTTGACTTTCAGTCCTGAAAGCCAAACTTTGTAATTAAGCTCCAATTGAAAGATATAGCCTTTTGAAATAATGTTGTTCAAATTTAACTTTTCTAAGGCCTTTCTTCTGAAACACTTAAAGCCGCCAGTCGTGTCGTAGACGGGAATTCCTGTGACAAGTCTCGTGTAAATAGAGGCCAAGTAGGAGAGAAGAAGACGGCGAAAAGGCCAATTAATGATTCTGATACCATCTATATATCGAGAGCCAATAACAAGGTCATTACTTTGAGCGGCCTCAAGAAGATCCCTTACTTGGGCAGGATCATGACTAAAGTCACAATCCATCTCAAAGACGAATTCAAAGTTCTTCTCTAAGGCAAATTTAAAGCCTGTAATATAGGCCGTTCCCAACCCAAGTTTTCCTTGGCGCTCAATCATATGAAGAGAGTTGGGATGCTTTGACTGAAGTGTTTTAACAATTTCTGCTGTCCCGTCAGGTGATCCATCCTCGATAATCAAAATACTAACCTCTGGGTAAAGGTCAAAAAGCGTATTGATCATCCTTTGAATATTATCAATTTCATTAAAGGTCGGAATGATAATGAGGGTTTGATCCCAAGGTAATTGCAAAATTTAGCCTTCGTTTTTTTACTCTTTCTTTTTACATTTTGGGCAATGATTCTGCAACGATTGGCGAATTTTATTGAGGCTCTGATAAAATACCTCAGAGGCTTTTTCACCGACTTTGGTATCTAATAACCAGGCAAGCTTTTTCACCTGAGGGTTATGCTTAGCTAAGTATTCTATAACCTCAGCACCGACAAGAACCTTTGGAGGATCCTTCTCTATAACAAGATGGACTTCTTTGTGATAATCCTCTTTGGAAAGAAACGGGAAATCGCTCACCAAGTCTTGATCGTTGATGGGGCGGTAAGTTATCTCTTGGTCAAAAGGGACTCTTTCTATTGCCTGTTTAAAGCGCAGACACATGGGACATTCTGGGTCATAAAGAAGACAGGGTGCATTCATTGAATTTCTAGTCGCCTCCATCCTGAAACTTGATATCTTCTAGAGATTATATCAAAAAGTGCCTTGTCTTTGTTATTTTCAATTTGCGCTTGCTTTTGGGCTTGATTGGCAAACTTAAGATATTTTTGATTGGGTGTAGTTTTTTTCTTTTTATACTTATTAAGCATATTGTTGAAGTTAGGCCCTGACTTTTTCTTTTTGGCACCAATTCTTCCCGTACCATTAGAAAATCTTAAAACCCCACTCTTACTTCCTTGAGATCTTGCCACCCTAGCTCGAGAAGTACTTCCTGAATTAAGTCCAGCAGCTGCCTTACGGCCTGCTGCCGTTGTTGGTTGAGAAGCGATGGCACGGGCGAGGGCGGGTGGCATACCAAGCCCTTCCATAGCGTCTGCAGTACCAAGGTCACTCTTAGAAAGAGGTTTATTACCGTCGACTTTTTTAGCGAGGTCAGCGAGGAGTCTTTTGGCCGCGGCACCATTTCCATTTTTGCCGGCAGAGAGCTTACCGTTAACGAGCTCGCCATTGGTTAATTTCTTTAAGCTATTTCCCGCAGAAGATTGAGCAAATTGAACAAAGCCAGGAGCTGACATTTCAGAGAAATATTCTGTATCAAAACAGGCTTCTTTGGTGACACAATCACATTTTGCGTCGGCTTTAAGATCTTTATCAACGCAAGGGACGCGAAAGCTATCATTGGCAATAGCCTTTTTGTGAAGCTCGGGAACACAATGAACTGGATCATATTGGGTTTCAGGTTGAGCACAGTAGCAGTCGTTTTGGGTGTGGGGATTACAGTCGCCTTTTCCTGGAAGATTATCAGCAATCTTTCTCACTTCTTCAGCGTATTTCTCGTGTTGTTTGGCTTCGTTCAGCCAAAAAACTGTCAAAAAGCCAGCGGCACCTGCTTGGAGCAAAACTTTCCAATCGATGGCAACAGCCCCAGAGGCTATATAGGCACCGTAACAAGCTGCTGTAGCCCCCCAAACAGTCCCCTGCATTTTTGCTGTTTTAGCCCGTGTTTCGTGAGATCTTGCTGCTTTATAGAGAGCGTCCTTTTGAGGAGTCTCTGTGGTGGCCTGATCTAAGATGTTATTTTGTCCCATCTGCTGCATAAACATGGCTAACGTCTCGCCGACGGCGGGGATGTAGACGCAGTAGTTTTTCTTTGTACCACCGTCTTCGCCTTCTTTACCTTTGGCACCGGCTTCAGTCTCACCTTCGGGTTTTGTTTCAGCATCAGGCTTTGCTTCACCATCTGGTTTCGCCTCACCAGTCTTCTTCTTGAAGTCTAGGGCACCACCGGTTGCTCCAACAATGCCTCCAAAGAGAGAGTACATTTTTGCGATGGCCTGAACCATCGTGGAGTCCACCCCCATAAATTTCGTTTTACCGCCACCGCGACATGCTTTTGAATCCTTGAGGCCATCACACTTCTCTTTGATTTCTCTTTGAAGAAGTCCCTCATGCACAAATTGCTGGCTTTCAAATCGCTCTTGATCTGTGAGGTCGTAGTCGACATCAGCTTTTTCTTCGGCCTGCCCAGGAGCTGATTTCACATCGACAATTTGCCCATGAATGGAAGTGGTGAGTAATACCCACAGTGCTAAGAGGAATGATGTCGCGAGAGCTTTATTTTTCATAACTTACCTATTTTTAATATTTTAGCATCATTCTTTCTCTACCCTAGAGGAGGCAAAAGCTCGCTCCTTATCTTTCTTGTAATTTCAGGTAGTTATGCTTTTAAATGGGAAGGAGGGTATACTTTGGGGCGCAATAAATAATTGTCGATTGACCACTAAGGTTACAACTTGCTAGATTCCTGTTTATGAAAAAGTCTGAGCATAGTCATATCCCCGAGGCAGAGTTATCTCACTCTATGGTGCATTACCTTCTTACTATCCATAAGCTTAAGGAGGGCAAAGGCTACGCACGCGTGACGGATATTGCTAAGGATTTAGGGCTCACCAAAGGCTCAGTTTCGACAGCTGTTAATAATTTGAAAAAAAGAAATCTGGTCACTGAAGAGGAAGACTCTAAGTTTCTTCTTCTTACTGACGATGGTCATAACGAAGTTCATCGCATTCTTTCTTCAAGAACACTCCTTTTTTATTTTTTAAGAGATTTTGTGGGGGTTGATGAAGAGACTGCAGAAAATGATGCCTGTCAGATGGAACACTTAATGAGTCCAGAGACCTCTGTAAAGTTCTTTGAATTTATGAAAGATCTCGCTTGTACTTGTGAGAGATTAGAAGGAAAGGGCGAGTTACCGGAAAACTTTGATTTTAAAACCACTCTTGATCTTTGTAAGTTTCAATCGGCTGAAGAGTTCATGGAGTCTCAAGAAGGTGATAAACAGTTGTCTGATAAAGACACTGCTTCGTAAGTACTTTTAAATATGATTAAGGGCAATTTCCTTTTTCTTTTCTTATTTTTAATCCCTATCCATTCTTTTGCTTATGAGACCTTTTGTTTTCAAAGAGGGGTTAATTTAAATGAAGTAAAAAAACATGTTTTGGCGATTACCAGTCCAAGAGACAAAGTTTTTTTACAAGAAAGAACCCATTGTTTAGAAATTCAAATGAACTCCTCTAAGAGGGACTTGATTCAAAAGTGGATTTCAAAAAGATACACAGTGGTAAATAATAGGGGAGCAGGAGCTCTACCTGAACCTGTCTTTGAACCTTGTCGCTTATCAGTTGAAAAAATTATGAAAGAAAAATCAAATGAGAAGCAATTTTCAGTTGGTCAGAGGAATCGTCTCCAAGAGACAGAGTTAAAGGGCTCAGGAAAATCGGTTTCTTCGCTTGTCTTAGGAAAAGGCTCAGACGGCACTATTCGGGTAAATGATCAAAAAGTTGATTTAATGTGCACTCAAAGTGGTCAGCAAGCTTACCAGGTAAAAATAAGTCTTAGTTCACTTTCCCAAGCAATATCCACACAAGTGCGGGTCGTGAAAGGGCAAAGAGTAGATCTTGGTGCAGTGGTGGAGAATCTCAATAGAGAGGCCACATTAAAGGGAATACCATTAGGTTTCGTTAAAAATAAAAAAAGTGGCCGCATCATTTATCAGTATTTTCTTTTGGCAAAGTAATTCTTTTCCAAAGTGCAATGTTTTGATGGCCGACCTTCCCCCAAGGCTCTTTTGTTAAAAAATATATCAAAGCGTTTTTAAAGGTGAGATCTTCATAGTTTGGTAACCACCAAGAACGCAGAGGAATAACTTCTTTAATATATTCACTCTTTAAGTTTTGATTCATTTGGTTGTCATAGGTATTTGTTAAAATATAATCATACTTATTTGAAGGCGTTAAATGGCTTGCGTAGTGAAAGCCTTGCTTATTATAAAGGTACCAAGTCGTAGGCCAAATACTATCATAGCGAATAAGTGCGTTCGCCTTTTTTAACCGCAGTTGTCTTTGAATTTTAAGGACCTCCTCCTCAAATTCAACACTGGTGTGAACTTGGGTCAAAAGGTTTTTAGGGGATGAAGGAAATTTAATATTCACAAGATAGGATTGATAGCCGGTCAAAAGAAGAAGAAGGAGGATGAGTTTAGTATATTTCCCCTTGACTGAAAGCATGAAGTAAATGATGCCAAATAAGGCAGGATAAAGAGCAAGCCAAGGAACTTTCTCACCCAAGAAGGAGTAAGTAAATAAACTGGCAAAAAAGAGAAAATGGGAAATCGCTAAATAACGCTGCTTTCTTTTGATAAAAATATAGGTTCCAGAGACCCCATGGGGTAAAAATAAAAAGAAAAGAAAGTAATCAAGTGGGATTTTAATTTTTAAAATATTTTGGCAAAAATTTTCAACGCTTGAAAGCAGGCCTAATTTGCTATTCATAAAGATTAAAGTTGCCATGACTAAGGAGGGAATAAAACTTCTTGTGAGTAGGTTCTTGTATTTTTTATAGAAACTAAAATAATGAAATATAAGAAATGGAACCCACCATGCTTCATAGAAAGAATTTATGAGAAACGGAAAACTAAAGGGGCCGGCGATCCTTTCTCGTTGATGTTGCTCAAACCAGTAACGAAAAGCTTTGCCTGTCATGAGATCCTCAATCCCTTTACTATAGACGAAGCCTGCAGAGTAGTAATGAGTGCTTATGAGTCCAAAAAGGAGAAGACCAAGGGCAGCTGCGAAGATATTTCTTTTGAACCATCTCGTAAGCTCAATTAGTAAAGAGTCCTCCCGCACGATTGAATACTCAAAGAGCAAATAAGCAACAAGAAAGAGTACATGAATATAGAAATTTTCTTTTGCTGATAGATGCAATGAAAAGGCGAGTGCCATAATAGATGATTTAAGAAATGGTTCTTTTATTTTGAGGGCGAATAGACCTAAAACGAAACAAGAGAAAACAAAATTGTCATGCCTAAGAAAGCGACTCCAATAAGTAAATGTCGGACCCAAAGCTAAAAAGAGAAGAAAAAGATAGAAATGATTCCTCGTTAAATACCTTTTTAAAAGATAAGGAATGAAAAGAAGAGTTGTGGAAAAAATGACCGCAGGTAGGCGCAGACTAAATTTACTAATGCCAAAGATCCAATAGAACCACGGAACAATATGATAGAGAAGTGGTCCATGTAAAAGAGGATCATACTTATAAAAACCCGTTAGAGAGTTCGAGAAATAATATAGTGAATATGCGCCATGGAGAGACTCATCGTGATGAAGTGGTCTATCTCCCAAAAAAAGAAGTCTTAAAAAAAAAGTCAAAAATAAAATCGTTAGGAAAAGAAAGGTGTCTTTTCTTTGCCATTTCCAAACCATTTCATGCAACTTCGAGATTTTCGCTTAGTGATGGGGTAATGTCTTTCAATTCTTTATTGTCTTTTTCAAAGATATTGGTTTCCTCAAGCATTTGTGCCTTTTTGGGGAATTGATAATAGAAAACGACCAGTTGCCAGAAAGATTTTAAACAAGCTTTGAAAAGGCCAAGGCTCATAAGTTTTTGAGTATCGCCCTTTCGTGCATAGTGCTGTACGGAAACGACAGGGCATCTTTTAATGAGTTTAAATGCATAGATGGATAAGAAGATATTGGGAGCGAAAAGACCTGGGTTGAGATAAGGCAAGCATTGTTTGAGAAATGAAGTTTTAAAGAGTCGATAGGGAATGTTCGCATCAGGTATGTCGACTTCAAAATAATCCCATATAAACTTTCTAAGGCTAAAGGAGATAAGCTTTCTTATGGTCCCATCCTTTCTCTGGTGGCGATTTCCGAATACTGCAGGAGCAAACTTTCTTTGCTCCCAGAGTTTTATAAAATCAGCTGGGCAGAATTGATCATCGCTATCAGTTTGAAAGATATAGTTATAAGAACTGCGGCAGGCCTCAATATAGCCGTGTTTAACTGCCTCTCCATGACCTCGATTCTCCTGGGAGATAAAACTGATTTGCTGATAGTCGCGACTAATTCGCTCAAGTATTTGCTCTGTTTGGTCTGTACTACCATCGTTGATAAAGAGAATATGGAAGTCTATTTGCTGAGAGGTGAGCTCACTGCCCCAATCCACAGCAACCTTCTCAATACACTGTTCTTCATTAAATACGGGAATAACTAAAAGTACTGAATCTCTTTTCATAATTAAATAAACTCTTCATTTGAAAACATGG
>JASBRV010000139.1 GCA_030149295.1 Bacteriovoracales bacterium
GCGTCAAAATGTCACGACCACTAAACATTAAGGTCATGGATACTCCTTATAAAAATTGGGCTACAGGCAAAAGTACCAAAGAGACGCTTGCTTGCAAAGCCCAACCAGGATTAAGATAAAGTGAATGAGAATTCTTAAGATCGCCTTTATAAACTTAGGGCTTTTTCTCTTTTTTTGCGGCGCATTAGAAGGTATTTTCACCCTGTGGCAAAGAAATCAACCATCAGTTACTGAGACTTTTTCTTGGCGTGAAGCTTATTACTTGGCTTTTAACTTTGAAGAGTTTCTTCAACGATACGAGGATCAAATGGAATCCAATCGTTTGATTCCACAAAAGAACTCCAATCCTAAAACCCGTGTCTTTTTCCTTGGCTGCTCCCTGACCTATGGTAACGGTGTGGAACCTAGTGAAGCGATGCCAGCACTTTTTTCTCATCACACTAAAACAACGGAAGTCCTCAACATGGGTTTACCGGGCTTTGGACCTAATGAAAACGCACAATTGATGAAGAACATCACTATTGAAGAAAAAGTGTTCAAAAAGAATATCGCTATTTATAGCTTTTTTTCTGATCACATTAATCGCGCAACCCTTGGATGGAGCCACCTTTGGTGGAGTCATCCGGCCACGGTCAATCATTATGTCGAGGAAGATGGTGTTCTAAAAGGAGGTGATTTTCTTCCTCGTGAAAACTATCCTCTTTTTTTATTAAACCTTCTTGTGAAAACAAGTGAAACCATAAGATTCTTTGCGAATCGCTCAAGAACTGAAGCACCAATGACAAAATTTCCTAAAAAAAAGGTGCTCTTTACAATGAAGGTGATCAAACGAATAGAGGAAAATTTTAAAGCACGCTTTCCGGATGGTGAATTCTTTCTCTTTCTTCTAGATCCTTCTTTGGAAAAGAATATTATCAAGCCCATCGCGGATGATTTGGGAATAAAGATTCTCAACCCTGATCATTACTTTTCCACAAATCATATCCTTCCAGATAATCATTTTAATCCGCAAGGAAATCAAGAATTTGCCCTGGCCATTATTAATTCTCTTAAGAAAAAAGGCATTTCTTTTGATTGAACTAATTTATACCAAAAGCCTCTGGTAAAGCTTTAGTGAATGCCCCCTCATTTTTCGCATACAAATAATCATATCTGAATAAGTCATGAGATTTATGGGATCATTCACAAACTCTTCAAAGCGCTTTAGGTGTTCCTCTCTTAGGGTTTCGGCGGCGATTTTTAATTTTTGGGCCTGAATGCGAATCAGCTTTTCTTCACTCTCTGGTCTTAAAGGAATGGTCTCTGTCACTTGCAGATAGAAATCTTTATTTTGCCGATAGAAAAGGACAAACTCCTCTCTCCATTGGGCACTACCTCCCCCCTGAAGATAGCGTGTGTGATAGCTTGCCACTTTATCAACGTAGTCCGCAATATTTTCTAAAGCATCCGAAATTCTCAAGTGAGCCTGCACCGCCAAAGCTTGATTATGAGTCAACGAGTTTTCACTAAGTTGACCTAGGAAGGTACGAATCTCTCGATTCATATTATCTGTGATTCGCTCATAATCCTTGATTTTTGCCATCGTCCTCCCAGAAGCTTCCCCTTCAACAAGATACTCCTCTGTAAGCGTAAAAAGACGATCAAGAATATTTTTAAATTTGGTTAAGTGAATTGAACTTTGAATGAGACTCATCGCTGGCACCATATCTTGAGAGCGACCGAGATTTTCTAATTCGAAAGGGCTTTTTTCTTGCGACTTAGGCCACCTTTTTTGAAGCAAACGACGAATTGGTTTAAGAAAAGCGCTAAAAAGAACAACAGAAGATAGACGAAGAGTTGCAAAAAAGAGCAGAAGCATCAAACCTCCCCCCTCATAAAGAAAATAGGGAGCCGTAATTAAGACGATAATTCCTAGGAAAAGCCCAATTACCCCTATCATCATTTGCCCCCAGGACACCCGACAAGCATAGGTATTACCTCTCAAACCCAAGCGGTAAATGGGCATGAAATTTAAAGTATGCACACCAATCACTGTCGCCAACAAAAGCCCCATACTAATGCCAAGAGAGTCCCTTAAAAGAATCACAATAAGCATGGCAACAAGAGAAGAGCGAAAGATTAAGCATAGTAGGCCGCCTAAACCAACTCCCGTCACAAGACTCAATACTAAAGGAGCATCATAGAGAATTCCAAAAAAGCTCGGCCCTACCCCCTGATGGTAAGCGAGACCTTCTGTAAGAAAGTGGCGACCTAATGCTACCAGACCTAAACCAAAAATAAGACCGAAGGACTTTTCGAAAAAGACCATCTTAAAAAATCTTTTAAAAATATAAATAACGAGAGCTGAGCTCAGAAGAAAAAGAGCTTCTTTAAGGGATAAGAAATTTAAAAAAAACAGAAGGATCAGAGGCCCAAGATGGGCTCCTGCTAAAAATAAAAGAGCTGACTTCACCCGGATAAGACCGGCATTCACTAATCCTAAAAGAGTGGAAACTGTCACAAGAGTTGAGCCAGTAAGAGCGGAAACTAAAATTCCTTTAAAAAAGCTTAACCTCTCTTTTCCCTTTGTGGGTTTAAAAAGATGAAAAAGAGGAATTTCCGCTAACTCAAGCAGATGAGTAGAAACACTTTGAATACCGGAAACGATGAGAATGCAGCCAACAGCAATGCTCGCGTAAAATGTTAGAGGCTCCAACTCTTCTCCTAATCAGTAAGGGAGGCGAAATAAATGGGGAGAATAATGTAGAGGATGGTATCCCTTACTAAATAAAACAAAAAGAAGTAAATAAAAGCCTTTGGGCCTTTATTCCACAAACGCTCAATACCAAGATATTGTGCCTTTTTACTCATGGCAATCATGAACCTACTTTTGCCACAGTGCTTCAAAAAGAAAGAAGCTGCGCCATCGACTTTGCGATCAAAACGCATAAAAGGTTCTTTAATAAACAGGGGAATATAGGGAACAAGGTGTTTCCACCACGGTATCTTGGTAATTTTTTCCCTTTTTTGCCCCTCGGGGGAAACAACATTTGTGGCTGATTCTGAGCTGCTCATGTGCCCAACATAGCAAAATCTTCAACAATGCGCCACTAAGAGCGGTCAAAGTCTTAAAATTCCTTCATCATACAAAACTGTGACAAATTCCTGGGCCAGCTTTGTTAATCTTTGTTCTATGTTAGAGCGCCTTAAACTAATCAATTCTCGTCCTTCAGAAGAACTTGAAAAGACTCTTCAATGCAAGGCTCATGGCCAAGTCTTTATTTTGAGAACTTGTCAAAGGACCTTAGTTTTGGGCTTTAACGAAAGGCCTAACAAAATTTTAGAGAGCGCTTTTTCAGCGGGAAATCACTTTTCAGACCTCTATGAAGAATATGTTGGCCTTGAGGCTTATGAATTTCTGCTTCAAACCATTTGTGGCCTTAAGAGTCGCATCCTCGGTGAGAATGAAATCGTCCATCAATTTAAAGAAGCCTATGGCACTTTTCTTGCTCAAGGCTCTGCCAATCGACTTATCCAGAATGTCCTAGAAAAACTTTTTAAAGACGCCAAGGAAATTCGAACTAAACATCTAAGAAATATTGGCCTTCAAACTTATGCTGGTATTTCGCGAAAGATATTTGTGGAGCGTTTTAAACCTGGAAGTCAAATTCTCGTCCTTGGATCAGGACAACTTGCAGAAGACTTCATTAAAATCTCCCATAGACGCTTTGATATCATCATCTGCGCGAGAAATGGTAAAAGAGTTAAAGAATTAAAAGACAAATTTTCGATCAAATCCCTGCCATGGGATAAGAAAGAAGAGATTAAAGGCCATGAGGCAATTCTTAATACTATAGGAACCAAGGAAGAGCTCTTAAGTCACAATTCTTATGCCTTCAAGGTCTTTGTCGACCTTGGCGAGCCCAGCCCTTTTGCTTTTTTGCGCCACAATTCAGGATATCATTCTCTCGATGATATTTTCCTTTTGGGAAAAACCCATAGTGAAAATAAAAACCAAAAAGTCCAAATGGCCATGGATGCCATCACAGAAAAAACAAAGCATCGACAAGGCCATTTTATTGTAAGAATTCCCAATGGTTGGGATGAGCTTCTCTTTGCCTAAAACCTAATTATTTTGTTATAAGCCCCTATGGAAAAAGATCATTACATCATTGGTACCCGTGGTAGCTTACTAGCTCTTACTCAATGCCTCCAAGTAAAAGAAGAGTTGGAGGCCAAAAGCCAAAAAAAATTCTCTCTTAAAATTATTCGCACTCAGGGTGATGAAAACACTCAGGCTCCTTTATGGCAGCTCGAGGGGAAAGATTTTTTCACCAAGGAGCTCGATCAGGCCCTCCTTCAAGGAGAAGTTGATCTCGTGGTTCACAGCTATAAAGACCTAGGCTCTGAGCGGCCAGCAGGAATAAGCTTAGGGGCAATCACAAAAAGAAAGTTTAGCCATGATATTCTCTTCATTCGCCAGGATGTTGTGTCACAATTACAAAAGAAAGAGCTCACTGAGATTATCATCGGAACATCATCCCCGAGACGCATCACCAATATTGAAGCTGAACTTAATCAGGTTCTTCCTTTTGGGGAAAATCTCGTCGTTAAAACAAAAATGTTAAGAGGTAATGTCAACACACGCATTGAGAAACTCAAGGACAATCAATACCATGCCATTGTTCTCGCTCTTCCAGGAATTGAAAGATTGGCCCAGGGCTTGCCTCAAGGAGACAACCCTGCAAGACAAAGACACGGAGACCCTAAGGAGTTATTAAAAACTCTGTTAAAAGATTTAAATTTTATGATTCTTCCCACCTCAAAGTTTCCAGCTGCTGCTTCGCAAGGGGCTTTAGGGATTGAATCTTTAGAAGAAAGAAAAGACGTTAAAGAAATCATTCAACTCTTAAACCACCAAGACACCATAGAGGAAGTCTCAAAGGAGAGGGAGTGCTTTCAAAAATACGGTGGCGGGTGCCATCTTGCAGTAGGAATTACAGCAAGAAAATGCCCAACAGGCTTAAGACTTTCCCAAAAGGGTAAAGTCGACAATCGCCAGATACGAGATTTGCAAGTGTTGCCTGGAGCTCATCAGAAAAAAGGGGAAGTTAATAACCTCAAAAAAGTCTTCATTGGACTTCCCAAAGTTGATAGCTTTAAAAAAGACCTTGGTGCAGACTTAACCATTCTCTGCGATGAAGTGTTCAAAAAATCTTCTCTTGAACACCAAATGAAAGAGGGATGCGACCTCTTTGTCTCTAGCCCTTCAGCACTTAGATATTTAAAAAACGATCTTCCCTCTCATAAATCCCTATGGGCCAGTGGCCCTAAAACCATGAAAGAACTCGCTCAAAATGGTTATTGGGTCAATGGATCAGCTGATTCTCTTGGTGAGGAGGAAGCCGCCCAATTAAGAAACTCTTATGTCATCAACCTCATGCGAGGCGAGCCACAGTGGCTAGTTCTTACCAACGACTCAACCAAAAGCTCTCTCGGAGAAACTCTTCCTCTCTACACCAAAGAAATCCATAAAAACAATCTACAAGATTTATCTGATTGTGATTTTTACTACTGGAGTTCTCCAACCCAGTACTTATGGTTTAAGAAAAATGCATCAATAAATCCAAAGGCACTTCATGGATGTGGACTTGGAAAAACCTATAGCGAAGTAAAAAAAGAAGAGAACCATTTGGCCTTTGGGTCTATGGAAGAATTAAAAAAATTTTTATCAAGTAAAGGATAACCAATGAATCAGAGTGAGCTATTTGACCGTTCAAAACAACTTGTTCCAGGAGGGGTTCACTCCCCAGTAAGATCCTTTAAAGGATTGCACACGACTCCCCGTTTTATGGCAAAGGCCAAAGGCGCCAAGATTTGGGATGTCGATGGCAAAGATTATATCGACTTTTGCATGAGCTTTGGCCCTCTCATCTTAGGCCATCAAGACCCAGATGTTCGCAACGCCCTTGAGGCCCAACTTCAAAAAGGTTGGTCCTATGGTGCATGTGAACCTTACAGTTTAGAACTGGCAGAGTTTCTTCTTGAGCGACTCCCCCATGTGGAACAAATTCGCTTCGTTAATTCGGGCACCGAGGCGGTGATGACAGCAGTCCGCTTGGCGAGAGGCGCAAGTGGAAGAAAAAAGATCGTCAAGTTCAATGGCTGTTATCACGGTCACTTAGACGCCCTTCTTATCAAAGCAGGATCAGGACTTGCCGGTACTGCAGAGGCCTCAAGTGGTGGAGTTCCCGAATCAATTGCTTCCGACACCCTCATTCTAGAGCTTGGTGATTTAGAAGGAGTTCGCGAAGTATTTAAACGCTACCCTGAAGAAATTGCGCTTATTGCAGTGGAGCCCCTTCCGGCCAACAATGGTTTACTTCCCCAAACTCAGGAATTCCTGCAAGGATTAAGAGATATCGCAACAGAATACGGTGCCTTTCTCCTCTTTGATGAAGTCATTTCAGGTTTTCGTATGGCCTTTGGTGGAATGGCGCAATTAACAGGCATCGTTCCCGATATGGTCTGCTATGGAAAAATCATTGGTGGCGGTCTTCCCGTAGGTGCCGTAGCGGCCAGTAAAAAAATAATGGAAAACCTCGCCCCTGTCGGTTCCGTTTATCAAGCAGGAACTCTAAGCGCAAACCCCCTTGCCATGGTCGGAGGATTAGAATCACTTAAGAAACTGACCCCCTCTGCCTATGAAACTCTTGAGAAAAACACAAAAAACATCGTTTCTCTATTTGAAAAGTGGTTTAGAGAATATGATGGAGGTCGATTTTCTCATTTAAAAATGATCTCCAGAGGATCCCTCTTTTGGATCCATCCCGGCGAGCTTCCAAGTAATGCTAGCCAAATTAGTCCTCAATTAGCGAGAGACTTTAAGGTCCTGTTTGAAATTCTTCTCAATAAAGGGATCTACTTGGCGCCAAATGCCTACGAGGTAGGCTTTGTTTCTTTAGCCCATAAGGAAAAGACCCAAGAAGAGCTCAAGGAGAGACTCTGGTCTTAACTTATGAAAGAAACAAGCAAGCTCTTTGTTATACTCTCATTTCTTTATGCCATTTTAATATTGGCGCTCGGATCATGGTGGCTTTATCTTATCGTTAAATACGGTGAAATTATCGCCGGCCTTACAGGAGAGAAAGGGGGCAACATTGCAAAAATGGTTAAATGGGAAGGGGCGACTTTTTTTACACTTCTCATTCTTTTGAGTATTTCTCTTCTGTTTCTCTACTGGAAAGACCAAAGGAAAACCAAAGGTCTTCAGGCCTTCTTTGCAAGCATGACACATGAACTGAAAACTCCCCTCGCTTCTATTCGCCTACAGACGGAAGTCCTCAACGAAGAATTAGAAGATAAAGAGATTAGTGAAAGAGTGCAGACGCTTATGGGCCGGCTCATTGAAGACACCAATAAACTTGAAACCCAAATGGATAAAATCCTTCAACTTTCAAGAATAGAAGGTGGTGGTGTTTTTAACCTCGCTCCAATTAATTTCAAAGAAGTATGGCAAGCCTCTCTCAGTAGGTGGGGACAAGACCTCACCATAGAAGGAGAATGTCCAGAGGGTCTTTATGTTAAAGGGGACGAGTTTGCCATGACCTTAATTTTAAGAAACCTCTTTGAAAACACTAAACATCATACCGGCTCCTCAAAGGCCAAAATTCAAGTGGAGGACAAAGACGATCAAATTCTATTTACGTACAAGGACTTTGGTTATTTTAGCGGTGATCCAAAAAGACTTGGCCAACTATTTTATAAGCATAATTCAAAAAAAGGTTCCGGAATCGGTTTATACCTCATCAGAAAGCTCACAGAAAAGATGAAGGCCACGGTTAAATTTTCCCCAAATGAAGGACTTACTTATCACTTCGCTTTTATAAAGGGTGAGAAGAATGGATAAGATTCTAATTGTCGAAGATGAGGAAAATCTCGGAATTACCTTACAAGAATACCTTTCAGGCAAAGGCTACGATGTTCGTTTATCTCAAACGATAAAAGACTCCAAAGACCAATTTAAGAAATTTAATCCCGATATAGTTTTGATGGATATCGGACTTCCTGATGGTAGTGGGCTCGATCTCGCCCGAGAACTAAGAGCAGAAAATCCAAATCTCCTTCTCCTCTTTTTATCGGCACTCAATGATCCAGACACAAAACTAGCAGGTTTCGAAATTGGAGCTGAAGACTATATCACCAAGCCCTTTGCTCTCAAGGAACTAACTCTAAGATTACAAAAGTCACTTCAATTTAAAAGGGAAATTAAAGAATCGCTAAAGGACTGCGTCCATGGCCCTTTGAAAATTTGGTTTGAACGTTTCCAAGTAGAAGACGCCAATGGAACGATTATCGATCTTGGTCAAAAAGAATGCGCTATTTTGAGAGAACTTTACTCAAACCAAGGCAAAGCCCATAGTCGTGAAGCCCTTATTGAAAAGATATGGGGGGGAGATAAATTCCCCAGCAATAGAACCGTAGATAATTACATTGTGAAATTAAGGCGTTGGTGTGAAACCGACCCTCAAAAAAATATCGAAATTCAATCAATTCGTGGAATTGGTTATAAGCTCATTATAAAGGAATGAATTATGGGTCTCTTTGATGATCGTAAAAAGCATGAGAATGGAAAAACCGGAGTACCGGTTTGGTTTATGAGACAAGCAGGTCGTTACCACTCTCACTATCAAGGAATTAAAAAGAGCTCTGATTTTATGAGTATGTGTAAAACCCCTAAGCTTGCTTGTGAAGTGACGATGGGGCCAATTGAAGAGTTTGATTTCGATGCCGCTATTCTTTTCAGTGATCTCCTCTTCCCTTTAGAACTTATGGGATTAGGGCTAGAGTATTCACCTGGCCCAAAACTAAGTCGTCATTTTGATGGCCCCGACAAAATTGGCTCTCTTACTTCCAACCAAGATGCTCAAACCTACTATCAATTTCAAAAAGAGGCTTGTGTTCTTTTAAGGAAAGCACTCCCTCAAGAGAAAACTCTTCTTGGCTTTGTAGGAGCACCTTGGACCCTCTATACCTATGCTGTAGATGGTGGTCATAGTGGTAGTCTTATAAACCCAAAAAAAGGTTTCTATGATGGCCGTTGGAGCCATTTTTGTGATGTCCTCTTTGAAGATCTTATGACTGAAATGGACCTTCAAGTCCAAGGTGGTGCTAATGGTATGTGTCTCTTTGATACTGCTGCTGGTGAATGTACCCAAGAGGACTATACCCAATACATCGTTCCTCAAATTAAAAAAATTGCTAAAGAATTTAAAAAGAGAAATCCTGACACAAAGCTTATTTATTATTCAAAGTTTACACATGTCGAATACTTGAGAACCTTAGAAGAAGAAAATATCGATGTTTTAGGTGTCGATTGGCGTCATAACCTCCCAAACGTCCTGAAAGAGTTCTCAAAAGACTATATGATTCAAGGAAATTTCGATCCCGCACACCTACACCTTCCTTGGAATATTTTAGAAGAAAAGCTCTCCCATTGGTGGCAACAAATGCAAAAAAGTGAAGCAGACCTTAGCCGATGGATCTGTGGACTTGGACACGGAGTTCTTCAACATACTCCTGAAGAGAATGTGAAAAAGACAGTTCAATACATTCACAATAACTTTCACTATTAGAATGTCTTTAAGTGCGCAGTTATTGGCAAAACATTCACCGGGCAATCGCTACGCCTATTACCCTTCCACAAAAAAGTGGGAAGTTAAGGAAATAACTGGCCCTCAGAAAATTGTTCACGGAGCTGCTATCTACTTTCATCTGCCTTTTTGCCGCGAACTATGTACCTTTTGTGGTTGTAATATTCGCCTCAGTAAAAAAGAAGAGGAGCACCATCAATACTGTAAAACTCTCATTAAAGAGTGGGAACTTCTTTTCCAATCCCCTAAATGGTGTGCCCAAATAGAAGTCCTCAAAGCTTATCCTCTAGAAAACTTAATTTTGGGTGGTGGGACACCAAGCTTCCTCGCGCCAGAAGCTCAAGTTCTTTTGCGAAAGTTTCTTGAAAGAACTTTTGTCCATGGAATAAAAAACGGCCATACGGAAGCTTCGCCTAAAAGCTTTAATAGAAAATTCTTAGAATGGGCGAGATCCATCGGTATCAATTCCTTTAGTTTTGGTGTTCAGGACTTCAATCAAAAAGTCCTACATAATGTAAATAGAAAACAAGAACATATTGATCTTACAAGAGCACTCGACTTACTAAAAGAAGAAGAAAGAAGAGGAATTGATCTCATCTGGGGACTTCCTCTCCAAGATAAGGAAAGTATGTCTTCCTGGAAAGAGTCTCTTGCCCCATTAGATCTTGATTGGATTTCTTTCTACCCATTGGCGAAGGTACCATGGCTTTCAACCTATCAAAATGCTTTAGGCGATTTTACTCTCCCTTCGCGTTCATTAAAGTATGAACTCTATGAGCAAGGCGTAGAAATTCTCAATGATCTGGGCTACATCCACTTTGGCTTCGGCCATTTTGTAAGAAAAAAGGGACGTCTTTGGCAGGCGTATCAGAATAAAGAGCTTTATCGTAGTGTCAGCGGTCTTTTTCCCAAGAGATTAGAAGGCCTTTTAGGATTAGGCGTAGGTGCCATCAGTGAAATTTCTGATTATCTTTGCCAAAATGATAAGATCTTTGAACGCTACCAAAATTCTATCAACCACCAAAACAAATTGGCCCACACAAAAAATCACCTTCAAAGTTCTAAAGAAAAGGAATTCTTCTCGATGGCCCAGGAGATTATCCATAGGGGAAAGATGAAAAAAGATTGCCTCTCCCTCTTTGCGCAACAAGAAAGAAACGCTTGGTTTGATGCCAATCAGAATATAACAGAAAATGGTCGTCACTTTCTTAAAAACATCCTTCAAAGGCTTGAGAAAGATCATTTTGAAGAGATTTGATTGTCCCTTATAATATACTTATGGAAGACCTTTTCAAAATTGTGGAAATAGAGATTAATAGCCAGTGTAATTTGGCCTGTGACTATTGTCCCAATAGAGAGTTTGAACGCAAAGAGAAAGGGGAAATGAGCCTAGAGAACTACGGCCTAATAATTGACCAATTGGCCGAACTTCGTTTTGAAGGACGCATTAGTCATGAATTTTATGGAGAGCCGACTCTTCACCCCCAATTTCCAGAAATCGTGAGCCTGACCAAAAAAAAGCTTCCGAAGGTAAAGATTGAACTCTACAGTAACGCCACAAAACTCTCCTTAGAAAAATTCCAAGATCTGTATGAGAGAGGAATTGACGAGTTTATCATCACTAAACATATCGGTGTAAAAAAACTACCTATCGAATCTTTTTATGACGAATTAACAGAGGCTCAAAAAAAGGTCATAAAGATTAAATCTCATGAAGATCTTCATAAAACCAACCGCGGTGGTACACTCAGAGATATTGGTGGAGACGTTCAGCACCTCTTGCCTTGTTACATTCCCGAGTTTTTACTAACGATCACCGTCAATGGAAATGTCCTCCCCTGTTTCGAAGACTTTTTTCAAAATCACGAAATGGGAAATGTCTTTAAAACCCCTCTTGTTGAGATTTGGAATCATCCTGAATATAAAAAGTTAAGACGAGATTTACGTCACGGACTACGCCATCTTTACGACACATGTAAAAACTGTAATAGAGTCCAGACAAAGACTCCCGACCATGAATACTTTACGAGTACCAGGAAACCTGACTAAAGGGAATCAGACTGTCCCTTGCTGCTTTAAGCCCCGTTTCACTATCTTCCAAAATGAGAGTCTCCTCCTTTATAAGATTGTGACTTTTAAGAGCATACAAATAAGGTTCAGGTAAAGGTTTGGTTTCGGGCGTATCTTCCCTGGCCACAGAAAAATCAAAAAGTTTTTCTAGGGACAAAGTTTCAATCACATGATCGACAAATTTTCGTTGACTTGCACTGACAATTCCAAGCCTCATTCCACGCTGTTTTAATTCTGTGAGAATATTTTTAATTTGGGGTTTAAAACATTGAGGAGACTTAAGGAGAGCGTTCACTTCATCTGAAGTGAGAAATTCACTTTTAATGGCAATGAGCTCTTCTATAGAGTGATTAAAGCTTCGTCCTAGGTTTTCTGCAATAATTTCATAAACCCGATGGTCATTAACACCTGTAAGCTGAGAATTAATTCCTTTTTCTTGTAACTTCATAAGCTCTGAAATCTCAACACTTCCATCCCATTGGCACAAACTATAGATTACGGCTTGAACGTGAAGAGGCTCACTATTAACGAGGGTTCCATCCAAATCAAAGAAAAGGTTTTTAAGTGAATCTTGCTTTTCAATGAATAGAAGTAACTCATCCACTTCAGAGAATAAGGCAATGGGCTTAGTAAAAGAATTTTCAGTCACTAGAATTGCCCCATTTTAATTTTTTGAAAAACATCAAAACCGATATGGCAATAACCAGTTGGGTTGTTTACGAGATAATCTTGGTGATTTTCTTCGGCCATATAGAAATCCTTATTGATCGCCACTTCTGTTGTCAGGGTTTTGCCAAGACCTCTTTCTATAATTTTAGAGTGATGACTTTCTAAGTATTGGTTCACTTTGTCTTTTGTTGCTTGATCATCGACAAAAATACAGCTTCTGTATTGACTACCAATATCAGGGCCTTGCCTATTTTCTTGAGTGGCATCGTGCATGAAGAAAAAAGCATCTAAAAGACGAGTTAAGGATAAAACTTCAGGATTGTATTGCACCCTTACCACCTCAGCATGACCTGTAGTCTTACTACAAACTTCCACGTAAGTAGGGTTTTGGCCCTTGCCTCCTTGGTAACCTACTTGGGTGGAAAGGACACCCTCAAGTTGCTTGAAAGCATGCTCTACACCCCAAAAACAACCACCACCAAAGCTTATTTTGACACTATTTTCCATATTTTCCTTACCCGCTTGAGCCATATTGCTTACAATAGGGACAAAGGAATAGAAGTCAAGGTGAACAAGAAATGTTCGAATATAAAATTCAGGAATCGTGGGAAAATTTTCGCCAAGACATGGGTCTTGGGAGAATTCTTTTGTTTTTAGCCTTTGCTAATACTTTCCTCTTCTTCTTATCTGGGACTGTTTTTCACGCCTTCCAAATGAGAGCACTTTACCCAGTTCTCTTCTCTCTAAGTTTTTTTGCTTTAAGACCTTTGGTTATAAAGGCCGATCCAAAAATCAAATTCGCTCTTAACGTTATCCCAGTTGCTCTTTGTATCATTCTTAATTATTACTTAGTAGGCGTTTTTGATTACAGTGTCGATGGTCTTACTCGCCAAGATCAAATATTCCATCAATTTGATCTTTGGGTATATGGGCAGCCTATTTCTCAATTGATTTATCATTACCTGGGTCGCGCTGGTCTTCTTAGTAAACTAATCTATGACATTATGATGCTATCTTATATCAGTTACTTTTTATTGCCCCTCATTGGAGGTATTCTCTATTTCCGAAACCTTTCGGGTCATTATGAAAAACTTGGTCGCTATTTTTTTAGTGTCATTCTCTATTTTCAAATCAATTTTCTCCTTTATTTAATTGTTCCGGTAACTGGCCCTCAATATTATCTGACAGAGTACTTCACAAAACCTTTGCCATTTACGCCCTTTGGTCAATTTCTTTGGCAAAGTGTCCAAGAAGGCCAAACTACTTTTATTGACTGTTTTCCTTCAGGCCACACAGGAATTGCTTTTTTAGTGACCATTTGGCTTTTTCGGATCAATCATCCGGCGAGATATATTCTTGCCACAACAACGACTTTTATCGTCATGGCGACCCTTGCTATGCGCTATCACTACACCCTAGATCTTCTCTGTGCATTTCCCTTGGCCTATTTTTGTCATAGAGTGGCATGGGTTTTTATCCCAGTAAAAGTCACACCCGAATAGAGAAGTCTTTGGAATTTCAATGATTATGGCCTATACTAAAGCACAGTGATTAAGTATTAAGGGTGCCGCCACCCGCATAAAGGAATAAAGTTATGAGCTTTGAATTTTTTGTAGCGCTTTGTCTCGTCGGTATTTGGGCGCTTCTTCCTATCTCACTTATTATTGCTATGACTGATTTTGATGATGAACAAATGGATGATGGTCATCACTAAAAAGCGATAACCATCTTTCTTTGAAATTCAGACTGTGCTTTACACACAGGCAATTGTTGAAATCCCACTATCTACATAAAGAATTTGTCCTGAAACACCACTTGAGAGATTACTTGCAAGGTAAACAGCAGTTCCCCCAACATCTTCTGTTGTCACATTTCTTTTAAGGGGTGCTTTTTCCTCAACAGAATCAAACATTTTTCTTAGTCCTGGTACACCACTAGCAGCAAGAGTTCTAATTGGTCCTGCTGATATAGCATTGACACGGATGCCATCATTACCCAAGTCATCTGCCAAATAGCGGCTAGAAGCTTCAAGAGCTGCTTTAGCGACTCCCATAACATTATATCCTGGAACCACTTGCTGAGCTCCATGGTAGGTCATCGAGATCACCGATCCGCCTTCATTCATTAAAGGTCTTAGATGCTGGCAAAGACCGATCAAAGAAAAAGCTGAAATATCACAAGCAAGCTTAAAACCCTCACGAGTGGTATTAGTAAAGTTACTTTTCAAGTCATTTTTATCAGCAAAAGCGAGTGAATGAACGAGGACATCAAAATTTCCCCACTTCTCTTTAACCGTCTTAGCAAGATTGGTGTAATGCTCATCAATGGTCACATCCAACTCAAAAGTAAAGTCAGCCCCAACCTCCTCAGCAAGAGGAAGCACACGATCTTTTAATTTGTCGTTAAGGTAACTTAAAGCAAGACTTGCTCCTTGCTCTTTCATCGCACGGGCAATACCCCAAGCAATGGAGCGCTCATTGGCCACACCTAAAATTAAAACTTTTTTTCCATCCAAAATACCCATCAAGGCCTCCTTAAAAAACCACCCTAGTTTAGTGGGCCATAAGGAACTTGGACAGATGCTTTGCATTAAAAAGACGATTCTTAGGCTGCTTTGACTACTTTTTCCAAAAAGGCATCCATAGGCCTTTTGAAATGGCCTTTCTTAAAGCGAGAAGCCATTTGTTGGGTGATTTCCCCCACCTTTTCAGGAGCAAAGTTAAGGCGCTCTAAACTATTCACAAATTCATGGGCGATAATAAACACTGCACTTAGAGGGTCCAACTCTTGGGGGCGTAATCGATGAGGGAAACCATGGCCTTCAGGATTTTCATGATGTTGAGAAATAACAACGCCAACCTTTTGAGGTATATTTGGATAGTTTGAGATCAACTCAAGCGCATCAATTGGATGGCGTAGATATTTTTTTCTTTGGGCTTCACTATGATTTAGACGTTCATCTTCACAACTTGATATTTTTGCCATCTGTTGGTCTTTTATTGTGATGTCATGAAATAAAGATGCAAAACCAAGAACGGAAAGCCTATCTTCTGTAAACCAATTCATTTTTCGCAAGAGATCACACCCAATGATACTGGTGAGATATGAATGATCATAAAGGTAGTCGTTTCTTTGACTAAACTTTCTCAAGAGTTCAGTTAAGGTGAGATCCTTCTCTACAATACCATAAATAGCTTTTAAGGATTTTTCAGTCAGCTCAATGGCACTATCACTAAAGCCTAACCTCGTGACAATTTCTTGAAGCATGGCATGGGTAAATTCAAGTTTTTCTTTTAACTCTTGAGGACTTGAAAGCTCAGAATCAAATTCTAAAAAGTTATTATGAAAATAATTAACCTGAAATCGTTGAAAGTCATCATTTCGAATGTAGAGATATTCTACATCCTTTTCCTTGAGTTTATCCAAGTCAGCTCTGGTGTAAATCGAATCCTTATTCAAGACCTTTACATATTTTAAGCGGCCTAACTTAATATAGATATGACAGTGAGTTTTATTATAGCGATAAAAATTAAATAGCCTTACTTTTTGAAAAGCTGCAACAGGTTCAAGCCTCATCCTGTCTGGAAAAAGAATACTGAGAATTCTCTTTCTAAAATCCGCAGGAGAAATGGGTGTCATGATATGAGCAGTTTGATGATTAGCAATTTGCTCTTCACCTAATTCAGGAATTTCATTAAGAGATACTTGTCCCATAGAGATAAAGGGAACTTTAAAAAGGTGTTGATCGCAAAAAAGATAAAAGTCAACCACATCATCATCCTTAGACTTATTCTCAGTCGCGGCCAAAATGAAGTCGCACGGTCTCTCGTTTTTTTCTAACTTTTTATTGAGAAACTCCTGTGCTTGTTTGAAGGAGAAGAATTCAATGATGACACAATCATCTAGAATGTTTTCAAGATAAATACGATAGAGACTTCTCTCTTTATCATTAGGATGAATAAAGACTAATTCCATACCCTTTTATCGGCAAGCTGACCAAGGGAGCTGAGACAAAATTATTTTACCGACCCTTACCATGAGGATTAAAAAGGTATCCTATTCCCCTCACAGAACAAAAATACTTGGGTTTTTTTGGATTCACTTCAAAGTAGCGTCTTAGGCGGACCATAAAATTATCGAGGGTGCGCGATTGAACCTCCTCAGAATAACCCCAGCCTGCCTCTAGTAATTGACTTCTTTTAAGAACTTGATCGGGGTTTTCAAAAAAGAGTCGAAGAATCTTTGTTTCCTGATCAGTTAACTCAATCTCTCCTTCAGCAGTGAAAACTTTTAGAAGGGACAAATCCACCTTGAAACTCCCAAATTCATATACCTGATCTTTTGAAAAGGGCTTATTCCAAGAAGATCTCAATAGGAGTCGTTCTACTCGAAGCATCAGTTCATCAACTGAAAAGGGCTTTCCAAGGTAATCATCGACTCCACTTCTGAAGGCTTTTACTTTATCCACACTGGCATTCTTAGCCGAAAGAATCAGAATCGGGAGCTTTTCATCACTCTCTCTAATTCTTTTTAAAACCCCATGACCATCAAGTTCAGGCATCATAATGTCTAAGAGGATTAAATTAGGCTTAAACTCACTCCACAACTTTAAGCCTTCTTTACCATTAGAAGCCATTCGAACTTCGTAACCCCCTAACTCCAAATTAATTTTGATCCCCTCTGCAATGTGTCTTTCATCTTCAATCACTAAAATTTTAGCTTTCATTGGGAACCTCCTCTTTCGTGAAGAGGGAAATAAAGAATAAAAGTAGTCCCACGGTCGTCACCTTCGCTAAAAAGGCGAACCTGTCCTTTGTGAAAGCGCATTACCGTTTGTACTAAATAAAGTCCTATCCCACTTCCTTTTCCGGCTTTACCTACTTGATAAAATTTTCGAAAAACCTTTTTCGCTTCGGCCTTAGGAATACCAATTCCATTGTCTTTAAAAGAGGCCATAACGAACTTTCCTTGGCGCTGTACTTTTATCTCAATCTTAACTCGATCTTTATTATTATGAATGATGGCGTTGTTGACCAAATTGGTGAAAACTAAGGGTATCAAGTTTACATCATATTTAACGATCAAATCATCTTCAGAGTCTGTGCATTTTTGCAAAATGACATCAGCATCCTCTGACCAATAGGACGTTTTCTCAACCCAAGAAGAAATAAAGTTAGATAGGTTACCAACCTCCCATACGGGCTCATATTTTTTATCTTCAATTCGCGCTAAATTTAAAATTTGATTAACGTTATCGGAAAGCCTTTCTGTGTCGCGAATCATATAACCTAAGTATTTCGTTTTAGTCTCTTGATCCAATTCATGGCGAGAAAAGGTATCTAAAAAGATTCTTAAACTAGCTATAGGAGTTTTCAATTCGTGAGTAAATCCATTGATAAAATTTTGCTGCATACGATAAAGTTGAATCATTTTTTGATAGTAGACAAAAATAATAATGACCCCAATGAGAATGAGGGCAACGAGAATGGAAACAATCAAAATCATAACCCAAGTCTCTGTCTCTAAAAGAGGGCTCGGGTCCAAGTTTCTTTTGCGAACAAACTCTTTAAAAGCATCATTCACTCGCAGATAACTGTGGATATACAACCAGAGCGATGTGCCAAGGGCTACTAAGCTGAAAATAAAAACAGTAACCGGGTTGGTTATCCACCTATATCTAATCAAATTTTGCTCCTAAAACTAGACCCCAAATGCCTGTCCTGTCATAATAGTGGATATGAAAAACTTAAACAAATATATCGACCATACCTTACTCAAACCTCAAGCCCAGCAAAAAGATATTGAGGCTTTATGTAAAGAAGCAAAAAACCATGATTTTTTTGCTGTCTGTGTAAACCCCCATTGGGTAAAGCTAGCATCCTCACTTCTAGAGGGTTCAGATGTAGCCGTTTGCACAGTCGTTGGCTTTCCCCTAGGAGCAACTCTTTCCACGGTCAAAGCTTTTGAAACAAGGATGTGCGTTGATAATGGTGCTACCGAGATCGATATGGTTATCAATATTGGGGCGGCTAAAAATGGAGATTGGGATTTGGTTCAAGACGATATCGCCACAGTTGTCGAAGCGGCCAGTGGACGCCTCGTCAAAGTAATCCTCGAAACCTGTCTTCTAAGTCCTGAGGAAATCAAAAAAGCTTCTCAGGCCGCGATGAAGGCGAAGGCCCAGTATGTTAAGACAAGTACAGGATTTTCCCACGAAGGGGCTACTTTAGAAGCGGTAAAAATAATGAAAGAAACCGTGGGCGATCATCTTTCAGTCAAAGCTTCGGGTGGAATTCGAAACTACGAAGATGCCATAAAAATGATTGAAGCTGGTGCGGATCGCCTAGGCACTTCAAGTGGGATTGCCATTGTTTCATCTCAATAGGACGACTTAACCGAGCTCTTCTTTAATTCTTCTCTCAATACTTTCAAGATCGACCTCAACGGTCTTATCTAGTATTTTTTCCCATTGATTGAGGAGCTTATCCATTCCTTCCGCAGGCCTAGCATTTGATTTGTGAGCTTTCTCTTTTCCCTTAGAGCCTCCTAAAATTAAGGCAATGGAAAACTCTTGGGTGCGGCTGTTATGCGCATTTTTCATAGGGGTGTCTCCTCAAACGTTCCACTCGAATCCACAGGATTCTTAACACCTATTCTAAAAGAGGTTCTGCAAAAAAAGAGTTAAATTCCTTAGCTCCTTATTAATAAACTATTAATTCTCAGTAGATAGCGACAAACCTAAATGTGAAGATTTCTTTACGATTAATTCTATTTATTATGTAAAACCAATAACTTAGAAACTATTAGCCTTAAAAAAAGGGCAAAAGGTGAAGAAACTTAGATAATTTTAATCCCGGCCCCTTCACGCAGGCATTCTCCTATGCCTTCTCTTAGATCATAGATAGTAGAAGGACCCACAAAGTTAAGCTCTCCAGGGTCCAAAATAAGAGAAACCTTTCCCCTTAGGGCTTCTTCAAGCTCATAAGAATAGATATCCCCCTCTTCTAAATCTCTGCCTAAAAGGTTTTCTCCTATATTGGTGCAAATAAGGGAGCTACCATATTGGTGAAGGAGGGCGCTAACAAGTGGGTCAGGCACAAATCTAAGTCCCACTTGGTGGTCAGTTTTAGAAGCTTTTAGGGCCTTGACCATCTTTTTAGAAGCAGCAAAGATAAATGTGTAGTGCCCAGGGATATGGCGCTTAATCAAACGATAAGCGCTATCTGATATAAAGGCGAGTTCACTGGCCTTGGTAAAGTCTTCACATAAAAGAGAAAAGTGATGGCTTTTTTCCTCACCTTTTAAACGATAAAGGTTTTCAACTGTTTTTCTTTGAAAAGGATCGGCCACAATAGTCCAAGAAGTATCCGTTGGTAAGACAACAAACTCTCCCGCTTTTAAAAGGTCGCAAGCCTTTTGAATGATACGATCGTCTGGGTTATGGGCAATAACATACTCAATCAATTGAAAAAGTCCTTCGCTAGTCCACCATCGTGATGGAGTCTATCTCTTAAGGCAGGAGTTACCCCTGTTGGTGTAAGTTCGCCATCTTCTCGCACAGCTATCTGTTGAGAAAGAATATTAGCCCCTTCCATTCCCGTGATCTCCATAATCTGATTCACTTCTCTTTTTCCTTCTCTATCACGACCTAGTTGCACGATAAAATCTATTCCTTGTGCCATTTGCTTTCTTACTACCTGAAAAGGAACTTCAAAGCCTGCCATAAGAAAAAGATTTTCCATTCGACTTAAACATTCACCTGGGCTGTTGGCGTGAATGGAGGACATTGAACCATCATGACCTGTGTTCATCGCTTGTAAAAGATCAAAGAGCTCGCCTCCTCGCACTTCTCCCACAATAATTCGATCAGGTCTCATTCTGAGAGTATTTTTAACCAATTCTCTGGCACTCAAGCCCTTTTGATCTTTAGAAGGAGCAAAAACCTCTAATCTGACAACATTGGGAAAGTTGAGCGAAAGTTCCTTCGTGTCCTCTATAGTGATGACTCTATCCGCAGGGCTCATTTCTTTAAGCAATAAATTAATAAATGTTGTCTTTCCAACACCTGTTCCCCCAGAGACGATAACATTACAACGACTACCAACCATCGCCTTAAAAAACTGGATCCATTTGGCATTAAGTCCAAAGATACTGGTGTCATCATCAAAGCTTTTTATACTTTTTAAATAGCGTCTGATAGTGATGGCCGGTGAACCTTGGCAATAAGGCTCAGAAATAACATTGACCCTGGAACCATCAGGCAAGCTTCCATCAAGAATAGGGCTTCCGGCATCAAACTCTTTTTTATTAAATTGAGCAACTTCCTTGGCAAAATCATAGATATCATTTTTACTTATTTGTACATTGAGCTGAATGAATTGGCCCTGCCTTTCAACAAAGACCCTTTTGGGATCATTGATGACAATTTCTGAAATCCCTTGCTTACTGGCTAGATCTTCTATGAGTTTCCAAACAGAGTTTTCCATAGTCCTTCCTTAAACTGTCGGATTAAAAAATGCTTCCTGATGATTAATACTCGCCCCATAGGCTAAAAAGGCTTTGGTCATTAAAAACTCATCTTGAGGAGAGAGCTCACTTTTCAATGATTCAAATCCACCACCTTTTTTTAGGTGTTTTAAAACTTTTTCTTTCCCACAACTTTTAAGTAAATAATGAAGAGAGAGACACAGCCAATCTATTCCTATCACGCGTTTTTCAACCAGAGATAAGGCTTCAAAAACATCATCTGAAATGAGGGCCATGTTTTTTTTCGCCACGACTCCTGACCTCATTTTTTCTTCGAAATAGCCCATTTTTAAATAGAAACCAAAAAGAAACGCTCGGCTATAGCCACTAAGCCCAATATTTTTTAGCCTCTCTTCCAATTCTAATATATCCTCAATGAGTTCAAGGGTCGTCGTTTCCGAATAATATCCTTGAAGCTGATGCTTAAGATAATAGGCGGCCATTCGATCTCTAAGCCCTAGCCATCCAAGAGTATTGATTGTTTGTTCAAAGCTCATTTTGATACCAAGGTCGGCCGTGGCCCTACTAGCTATCGATTGAAATTGAGGCAGATACCAAAAATGCCTCTTTAGTAGATTATAACCCTCACCGCTTGTTTGCATATTCATTTGCAACAAAGAGGTGAACTCAAGTGGTAAGAAAACATATCCATATGCCATGAATTCTATTCTAACGAATTTTATCTAATATTGGACAATTTTTATCCTTACACGAAGGAAAAGTCCCTTTATAATAAAAATATGAAATTACCCCTACTCCAAAAAGTAGAAATTAATACAATTGAAGAAGAACTCCTACGCGGAATTATAAAAAAGAATTCTCTCAACCTAATTCCGACTATTTTACTTTTTGATCAGTTAGATAATATTCCCGTTGAAAAGGCCATCAAGGCATGCCAAAAAACTTATGAAGAAATGGAGTTAAATCCCATTCTCCCTTACCCAACTTACATCATTCATCAGCCTGGACTAAGCCAAAATTATTTTCCTGAATTAAAATCTATCACGGATGCTCCTAAGCACTTTATAAAAAAAATTAAACGAGTGAAAAAACGGGAACAGGCGCTTCATGCCAAAGCCACTACACTTAGTGAGAGAATCAATAACCATAATCTCAATGAAGACCTTAATTATATAAAAACAAAGGCTGCCGACAATAAGAAGCTTAAAGTCCTCTGTAGTGAAAAACAGTTTTATTTGGATTTATTAGAGAAAATAAAAAATCCTCCCTCAAGAGCAGGTAAAGAAGCAGAAGAATAATGGCAAAAAAAAAGATTTATCTCGATGAAAAAAAGAAAAAAGAACTAGAAGGCTTCGAAGATGCCCTAGATCTTATCAATGCAGGACAAACTGAAATCGCTACTGACAACACTCAGCAGATTGAAGATTATGAAATTTATGATTTTCTAGAAAAAGAAAATCTTCGCCTTGAAAAACTCGATAATTTTTTTTCCACTCACCTCCCTATCGATAAAAAGTATTCTCAAACCAAAAAACTTATAGAAAAAGAAAAGAAAGATGTCGCTCTCTTAAGAGAAGAGCTAGTGCGTGAATTCTCCAAACCAGACAGCGCCCTCAATAGGTACTTAGCAAAAATTTATAAAGAAGCTTTCTAATTTAGACCTTGTCAAAGAATTCCCCCCTTAGGCTTTTCCTAAATCACCTAACCTATCCTGCAAATACACCGAATCGCTAGTAAACTGGTATTTAGTATTAACCAACAAGCTAGGAGGAAAAATGGACAGTGAATCACTTAATCCAAAAGATGTGAATAGGACCATGACATTCCTCATGCAAATCTTTTTGGGGGCAGTCCTGTTGATTAAAGCAACAGACAGTGTCCTGAACCTATTCCCAGTCGAAAGCTATGCTCCTGAGGCACAAGCCCTTATCACAAGTTTTGAGGGGCTCCCTTTACTTAAGAGTACAATCTTCGGACTACATGTTGTGCTTGGTACATTACTTATTTTTAATTTATTTGTACCATTCACATTATTTATGACTCTACCTTTAATGGGATTTGCTTTTCTTTTTGAGCTTTCCTACGGTGCCTTTCTCATGCCGCAAATTCTCACGGCAGCAGCATTAGCGGTATCAGTCGCGCTCTTTTACATGCATGGGAAATTCTTTAAGACTTTTCTACATGTTCAATTACTGGCCGATATTCACCGCCCACAAACGGCAAGTCCTGAAGTTCTAGATTTAGAGGAACTAAAGGAAAGAGCACCCGAGAAGTATAAAAAGGTCAAAGCTCTTAACATCAAACAAATCAGCTAAGGTCTTTCTTAGGCTTGAGGATTATGGGCCCACCGACATGAGCAAACTCATCGTCATCAAGGTGCTCATAATCATAGCCTTCGAGTTGAGATTTCATCAGCTCTTTGAGAAAAGAGCTGAATTTCTCAACCTCCCCAAAGCCAAAGGTCTCTTGAAACTCTTTTACCTCACGATCAATATTAGAAAGCTGTCCCTCATTATTAAGGACATAACCCACGAATTTTTTCATCTCGAAAATAGTGAGACCTAGCTTTCCTTTTTCTAATACCTCTGATTTCAAATCACCTTTAACGAGAAGAAGGTGATTGGCAAAACTTGAAATAAGGACAGATTCAAAGTCGAGGTCGTCAACATTATAATTAAGATAAAAGTGATCCTGGATACGCCCGTTTTCCTTAAGAGGTTTAAAATCTTTATACAATCTAGCAATGAAAGGTATCATTTTAACGATGGTATCGGCCCTATCATGCCACTGAGTATAGATCGCGTAATTATTAATCAAAATCGTTTTCTCATCGGGGCTAGGACAATATTGCACAGGCACATCCAATGAATGGTCTACAAATTCATTAATCGTACGGCCAAGAAAGGCTTCAAAAGGAGATTCTCCTCCAAGACGGAGCGCTTTTTTCAAATCGTTTTGGGTGAAGCGAAAAAGACTATTGCCAATTTTAAAGATTTCCGTGAAGTCAAAAAGAGAGAAAAGCCCCTCTTCCCCAATATGAATGAGGTTATTTTTTAAAGCATAGGTAGTGAGATAATCAAAGCCTAGCAACAAAGCATTTTTGGTCTTCTCTCCTGCCCGATTAAGAGCAATAGCACCATCTTTAAAGCTACCTCTTAAGGCCACATTTCCATTAACCAGACGAAGAAAATTGAAGCGTAGGTAGCTTTGTCTTTTTTCCTCTTTAACTTTTTGAAGTTCATCATCAAATGAAAGAAAAGTATCCTTTAAAGGAGTGAGGGCCTTATTAGGTAGGACTTGACCTTTAGAAAAATCAGAAACACCTACGGATACGTTTCTTTTCTTTTTGAGCTCATTTTCCATGACAGATAAATTGATAAAGGGATTATCAATCTGGAGAGCATCGTAGTAGTCAACGAAGCCAGCATCACTTAAGCGACCTTTTTTCAATTGATACTCATCCTCCACCATACTAAGAGCACCTTCGGAGACCATCTTGAAAAGCCAAGTGTAAGCATTCTCAACACCAAGCTCAGCATAGATTTCTCTAATTAAAGCGCGAACTTCAGAGACGTAAGGAAAATCCTCTGTGAACTCAAAAAGCAAAAGTCCATCATCTGTAAGAAAGTAATTATCATGATCTGGGTATTGAGGATCTTCCACATCAAAGGTCCAAATATTAAAGCGACCCTTCAAATAAAGAAGAAAGGGAACTCCTGTAGCAAATTCACTGCGAACCTCATCGTCCATCACTTGAGCAAAACTTTGGACCCAAAATTCAAATTCATCGGGGTCAAGCTCATCTTTAACCCAGATATCTAGGTCCTGAATTAATTGACGCTGTTCTTGGTTTAATTTGGGAAGATACTCTTGAACTTGAGCGGGAGGAAGTTCCTTGAGCGCCAAATAAAGGGGTTGTAAAGGAATATGATGAAGGCTCACCCCTTTTTCCACATAGGACTCAATCAACTCCATGGTTGAATAAGCCTGACTTTCTTTTAACATTGAATCTAATAAACCCACGTTTTCTCCCTAAAAACAAGATTTACAACGAATTTACCACTTTGAGAACCTCGGCAACACTCACTTCTCACTTATCGGCGATGATTTTTCACTTTCAGCAAACAAGTCTAATTGGTCACGATTTGATTCTTTGTTTTTATTAGGTTCTTGCACGATATCGAAGGTATAAGTCGTATCTTGCGGTTGATTTAAAAGCGAATAAATTTCTTCCTTACTTTTCCCCTGTGGTTGCAGCCAGGTATCGATCAAATCCTCTTTTATGAAAATAGGACATCGATCATGACCCGCTCTTTCAATTTCAGAAGGAGGGTCTTTAGTTATAAGAGCGCAAGAATAAAAGGAAACCACAGGGGACTCATAGAAATCATAAAGAACGGGTACTGTCATATAGTCTTGCTTTGGTTTAAAAGAGACCAACACTTTCTTTCCCTCGGCATCACTCACCCACTCATAAAAACGTTTTAAAACAATTACTCCATGATTTTGACCAAAGAGAGGACGCCAAGTTTTTCTTGCCTCTAAAGAATCAACTCTGGCATTAAAAAGATTGTACTTACTAGGCACTTCTTCTTTGGCATCATGGGGGCGCAAACGATAGCGCATAGGAAGAATACGCCTTTGATTCTCTTCCCACTTCACGACAGGAAGGAAGGTGTTGGGAAAGATACGATCATCCTCATCGGGACCTTTAAAGACATGCGAGTTTTTTCTTTGTTCGCGCTCAAAGGCCAAGAATCTTTGCTTATCGATCTCGGCCTGAAACATTCGAGATAACTCACTTAAATTACGAAAAATTTGAACACTAAAGCACATAAACTTTACCTATATCAGGTATTTACGGTATTGCACAATGACTGCGACTCTCCTATATTAACGCACAAAAAAAGACATGAATATCCGAAGGCTAGTGCGATGCGACAAAACTATACATACACGTCTAATCAAAACCCCCATGCTCTAAGAAGTAGAGAAATTCTTAAAAAATATCCTCAAATAAAAAAATGGATGAAACCCTATCCTATGACCGCTTTTTGGATCACGGTTTTAAACCTAATTCAAATCGGTGTGGGTTATCTTATCGTCAAAGAAAACCTCAATGGCTGGTGGATTTTTGGTTTAGCTTATACTGTTGGTGCTTTTGCCAGCCATGCCCTATTTGTTCTTATTCACGATGCTTGTCACGATGCTATTTGGAAGAAAAAAATCTGGAACAAGTGGTGGGGCATTTTTTGTAATATTGGCCAGGGTCTACCTTCGGCCATGGGTTTTAGGACTTATCATCTTCTTCATCATAGCCACCTTAATGAGTACGACAACGATGCAGACCTAGCTTTTAATTGGGAAGCGAGACTTGTGAAAAATATATGGTGGCGAAAAATTCTCTGGTTCTTCGCCTTCTTTCTTATTGAAGCGATTAGACCCGCCCGTTTAACGAAAGGAAAAACCTTTGATCGCTGGGTTTTTACCAACATTCTCTTTATACTTGTGACGAATGTCGCTATTTACCAATTCATCGGCCCTTGGGCACTTTGGTATATCTTGCTCTCAAGCTTTTTCAGTGTTGGCCTTCACCCAGTAGGTGCCCGTTGGGTCCAGGAGCATTACACATATAAAGAGGGTCAAGAAACATACGGTTACTACGGAATCCTCAATAAAATTCAATTCAATATTGGCTATCACAATGAACATCACGATTTCTATCGAGTTCCCTGGATTCATTTGCCGAAAATTAAAGCTCTAGCACCCGAGTTTTATGATCATCTATACGCTCATAAATCTTGGACACTTCTTTTAATAGACTTTATCTTTAACCCTGAGAGAGATCTTTATCTGAGAATTGTCAGGCAAAGAGATCAAGTAAGCCGGGGTAAAGAAATTCTGCCAAAAGGCGATAAAGCTTCTCCCCACCCAAGTTTTGCGAAGTGAGAATGCTATGGAATTTCGAGAGGTCCTCAAGTTTTGGTTTGAAGAAATTAAACCTGAACAATGGTTTAAAGAGGACTGCGAATTAGATAATGCCATAGCTGACAAATTTGGACCCCTCCACCACAGTGCCACTCAAGGTGAATTAGAAGATTGGCGGGACACTCCAAGAGGTCGACTTGCCGAAATCATTGTTTTAGATCAATTTTCTCGCAATATTTACCGCGATGATGCCAGAGCTTTTGCTTGGGACGGTATGGCCCTTGTTCTCTCTCAAGAAGCTATTAAAAGGGGCTGTGCTGAAGAACTCTCAAGCCCCAAAAGAGCATTTCTCTATATGCCTTTCATGCACTCAGAATCACCTAAAATTCATCGACAGGCGCTGGAACTTTTTAGCGAGCCCGGTCTTGAATACAATTTAGACTTTGAGAAACAACATAAGGCCATCATTGACCGCTTCGGCCGTTATCCGCACCGAAATAAAGTTCTTAGTCGCGAGTCAACGCCAGAAGAAGTAGAGTTTCTCAAACAAGAGGACTCTTTGTTTTGATGGAAAATGCTCCTACGGCCACAAGAAAAAGCCTTCAGCTAACAAGGCGGCTCTTTCACTGTTCCATGGGTATAGGAGTAGGCCTTGTTTATCAATTTCTTCTCACACACTCTCAGGCCATTTATATTCTTGGATTTTGTGCTTGCATTGTTTACATCCTCGAGCAAGTCAGAGTTAATTATCCCGAATTGGCCGGCAATGTAAAAATCATCAATAAATATCTCTTTCGCGCAGAAGAACAGCTCAAAGAATCTGCGGGCGTTCCCTATGTTATGGGGCTACTCCTTACCCTCATCTCATTTCCTAAGGTGGTCTCCTTGGTAGCGATATACACCTTGGCCATCTCCGATCCCTTATCGGCTATTGTGGGTATCAAATATGGAAAAAGAAAAATAGGAGAGAGTAAATCTCTTGAAGGCTCACTTGCCTTTTTCTTTTCCAATTTTTTAATCACCTTCTTCGTTTTCTTTTGGTGGAGTGCCTATTTGAAGATTATGATGGGCCCCATTCTCCTTTTAAGTTTAATGGTCGCTTTCAGCTCATCCCTCTTCGAACTCATCCCCTTGCGTTTAGATGACAACCTCACTATTCCCCTTTTTACTGCAGGTATCACCGTAATACTCTGTGGAATCATAGGAGTACCTTTGTGAACCCTTTTATTGAGAGCATTCACACTCCAGGTCTTCATCAACTCAATATAGTCTCTAATGGCGCCAATGACCCTAAACATATCTATATCCTGCTTCATGGCTACAGTGAAAGTGGTTTTAAAATCTATAAAAGATTAGGTCATAAAATTGATCAACAGCAAAAAGATGTCCTCGTTTTAGCTCCGGATGGTCTCTTTCCATTACCAAAAAGTTTTCCCCTCGATACAAAGATCTTAAAAAGTAAAGAAGAACTTCTCCAGGGCTTCGCTTGGTATTTTTATCATGCAGTGACAGATCAGTTCCTCATTGACTACGATATACCTGCACAAACTCTCGCCCAATGGATTCAAACGGTTTTAGAAAGTCATCAACTCTCCTCAGATAACCTAACCATTATAGGTTATTCTCAAGGGGGTTATCTTGCTCCCTTCCTAGGAGAGGCACTAGAAATGCTTTCACTTTCACCCAATAAAGTCATCGGAATAAATTGTTCTTTTAGAGAAGATAAGCTTCAAAAAGTTCCTAACTTTCCTCTTTCTCAGATACAAGGCAAAGAAGACAAAATCATAGATACAAAACTGTGCTTTGAGCGTTTTCAAAAGCTTAAGGCTCGTGGTCTTAGTTCGGGAGATTTTTATTGGCTAGAAAATGAGGACCATAAACTAAGCCCAAAGACAGCAGAGTTTTGCCTTAAAATCGCCAGCGATTCTCAATAGTCTCCAGCCTTTGTGACATTCTTTGATAAAACTTGGTTTTTCCCAACCACCATCGTACAAAAACTTTATCAATTAAACGAAGAACATTAAAACCAAGAAAAACAAAAAGAACAATCCCTATGAGAATTTTAATGACAACGATCGTTCCATTGGGGTTATCAGCAAAGAGTAGTCCTTGGGTATTCATGCCAAAGAAGCCAACGATCAAATTCAAAGGCAGAAATAGCCCACTTAAGACTGTCAAAAAATAGATATTCTTATTTATTTTTTCGTCTTTAAGAGAGCTAAAAAAGTTATGAATGTTATCTAGTCGACTTAAGGTACCTTGTGTACTGTGATGAAGATAGGATAAATCTGCAGCGAAGTTTTGAAAATACTCTCTTGAATCCGGTGTTAATTTTTTATCTGATTCAAGAATTTTTACAATATCTTTGAACACGAAATTTTGCCGACCCAAGAATCTCTCCATCCTTGTCATCACTTTCTTGAGATCAAACCAGTCATTAAGAAAGCCTGTATGAGCTTTCCTCTCAAATAAAGTATCTTCTAGACGTTCAATTTCTTCGATATAAGCCAATAAGATCTCTTTTGATTTTTCAAGACGAGAAAAAAGGTGATTAATAAACTGTTCCCAGGTATCACAATACTTTTCAAAAGAAGTATCACTGTACTTATAAACAGCATCATCTGTCGTAAAGAAGATTTCACTATGAGCACGAAGTTGATGCTCATAATGATAAAGGTTTCTAAATATAAAGACGTAGCAGTTACCTAAACGATAGAATTGGGTGGGTAGATCAGTTTGATTGAGCTCGTCTCGTAATTCTTGGCAACGCTCCTCACCAATGATGTCTTTAACTTCACTCCATTCCATAAATAGCTCCTATAAGGTTTTATTTTATTGGAGTGGCGCCCCCTCGTCATCATATTTTTGGGACTCATTAATTGTTTGACCTATTTTTGAGTTTTCAACAGCAGAGGAGTCTAATGAAGAGAGTTTCTTGGGCCAAAGCCTTGTTGCTAGGCCTATGACATCTGCTTGGATATTGAGCATAGCAGGGATGAGAAAGAGGGTTAAAAAAGTCGCTAAGAAGAGACCCCATCCCATGGAAAGAGCAAGAGGTTTAGTAAAGCCAGAGTCTCCACCGATGCCATAGGCCATGGGAAAGACACCACCAAGGGTAGTTATACTCGTAAGTATGATGGGACGAAGTCTTGATAATGCACCATCAATTATTTCACCTTTCGAAAACTTTCCACTCTTATCACTAATGCTATTAATTGTATCCACCATGATAAGCGAATCATTAACCACCACGCCGGCCATACCGATGATACCCACAATGGCCATGACATCGATATTCAACCCATGAAAGTAAAAAGACCAAATCACACCTACTACTCCAAAAGGTATGGCGACCCCTATTAATAGAGGCTGTACTAAGGAATTGAGGACAATGGAGAGAACCAATAATATGAGTAGGACACATGAGACAAGCATTTTACTCATGGATTTCTTATTTTTAGCAGCATTTTCATCTGCATCTTCAACAACGAAATTTAATTGAGAAAAATTATCCGAGAGGGGTTTAACGGCATTATGGAGTTGCTCCTGAAATTTCTCCTTTTTCATTACTTCAGGATCAAAGCGAACATCAACCGTATAGGTTCTTTGCAGGTCTTTATGCTTAATTTGTCTCAATCTCTTTGTCTGAGACCATTCTCCTAATTGGGAGAGCCTATGGAGGCGGCCAAAGTTTCCTAGGATAGGAATATTGGCCAAGTCCCTATACTCAAGGTCATCACTATCTTGAAAATAAGTATAAACACTAATACTTTCGTTATTATAACGGACTTCTCTAATTTTCTTTTTATTAATAAATTGGCGCAATTGCTCACTAACAGCAAGCGGTTGCAGATCATAACTCTTAAGAGCTTCCTCATTTATTTTAAACTTCCAAGTCTCAACAATTAGCTTAGGATCAAGATAAACACTTTTTGTGCCTTTTAGAGCTGTTGCTTTCTCTTTCACAAGACCAAGGATTTTTTCCAAATCCACTTGTTCTTTTCCAATGACTTTCACACTAATGGTGTTTTCCTTACTACTCTCATAACCAGATTTCTCAACCAAGGTCTCAAGTTTTTCAAATTTATCTGTTTTGAGTTTAGGTAACTCTTTTTCTAGAAAGGTTCGAATTTTCTTTTTCGCTGCTTCAATATCTGGATGTGTCTGATTAAAACGAATGGCAAAATTAGCGTAGCGATCCCCATTAAGGGATTCACCATTAACCCATGCCCATCCAATACTACCTTCGATAAAAGAATAATCTTTCTCATCTATTTTCTCTAAAACTTTCCAAATAGGTTCCATCATTTCTTGGGTTTCATCAAGACTCTTACTCTCTTTTAGAATTGCCAAAATTCGTATTTTTTCGCTTCCAATATTGAGATTGAAATTAAAAGGGACATTTTCTCCTGCAAAGTAAAAAGTCCATCCTGAAAAGGCGATAAAGATAACAACAAGTGGATATCGCCAATTGAGAGAGAACTTAAGTTGCCATGTATAGACTTTTTTCAGTAAGGCCATCATTCCAGATTCAGAGTGAATAATAGGCTTTTTCACAAAATGTGAAAGGTGATTGGGAAGCACAAAAAACGACTCAATTAAGCTCATCCCAAGAGCAGCAATCACAACCCAGGGTATGGCCCTTAAAAAGTCAGAAAGTCCATCACCTGCAAGAAGGATGGGAGAGAAAGCGACAATTGTCGTTAAAACGGTTCCAATAATAGGAACAAAGGTTTTCTTTACCGCCAAAAAAGCCGAATCCTTTGGTGTGTACCCCATTTCGAGAAACTGCATATACTGCTCAGAAACAATGATAGCGTCATCTACCAGGATGCCCAGGATAAGAATCATGCCAACAACAGAGATGATATCTATTTTCATCCCCATTGCCCCCAAAACAATAAAGGTTGCAAAATAAGCAAGAGGAAGACCAAAGGTTGTCATTAAAGAAGTTCGCAAGCCCAAAAAGAAAAAGAGGACGAGAACGACCAATACAATTCCCATCCAAGCATTTGTCTTAAGAACATTTAATTGGCGCTCTATATAAGCAGGACCATTTTCAGTTATTTGCACCTTAAGTGATTCAGGAGCCAATCTATTAAATTTTTCTATGACTTTATTCACTCTTTCTTTTGTTTCTAGGGTATCCGTCTCCAGATCCTTAAAGAGATTAATTCCTAAGGATTTTTTGCCGTTAGTAAATTGCCTCCACGTCTCTTTGGGAAGGTCATAAGTAACTTTTGCTACATCTTTAACCCTAATGACATTTCCACTCGCATTTCCTTGAATAATGGTATTTTCTAAATCAGCAAGGGAACGCACCTGAGACTCCAGTTGCACTCCTATGAGACTCTCCCCTTTTTCAAAAGATCCAATAGGAAGAGGTCTGAACTTAAGGCCGATTTCATTTTGTACCAGGCTAGGGCTGATTCGATAGCGAGCGAGGGCTTCTTGATCTAATTTGATTCTGATTTCAGGAGGACTTGATCTGTCTTCAACTTTCACA
>JASBRV010000010.1 GCA_030149295.1 Bacteriovoracales bacterium
TGAATGTGACGCTAAAAATAGCACATCAGAACAACAAGTTTGTCGTAACCAAGTTAATGCTTATGTTGCGGAAGTAGAAAAATGCCAGACTATGAGTGGTGAGGCTAAGAAACGCTGTGAAGGTGAAGCTGAGTATACTGTGGGTACAACCATCTGTTCTCCTAAAGCAGACTGTCCTGCTGGAGAGACCTTTAATTGCCAAACCAACAGCTGTCTCAGTGCCGAAGCCGAAGCCGATATGATGGGCTTCTTTATGAATTGTCATATGCAGCCAGATGGAGCAGAAAAAGAAGCTTGTATGGAAAACCTTCAAGAAGTAGCAGAGACGGGCTCCACTCTTGAGGGTGAACTCATGAGTGATGGAGAACAACTAAAAAAAGATGCCAAGGCCGGAGCCATGGCCGCTGGAGCAGGTGCCATTGGTGGCGCGATTAGTTTTCTTGTAGGTGTTTCTGGGAAGCAAATTTGTGCCTCTTCTGGGCTTCTTGCTGTAGGTAGTGCCTACGCTCTCTTCAATGAAGTGGACCATTCAAAACAAGTGAAAACCAGAATGGAAGCCCTTCAAGCAGAATATCAAGCGAAGGTTGCCCTCCTTGATAACAATACTTATGAATACCAAAGACTCTCTTTCGAATATGCCATTAAAGGCTATCAAGAAATGGCTCAGGCCTATGACGAAAAGAATAAAAACTATAAAATTATCGCAGGAATTGGTGGTGCTGCAGCCGGTGTGGCGGGAGTTGAATACGCCATTGCCAAAATGATGGAAAGTATGACACCTCCCATGACTCCACCCTGCAATAGTGGTTTTGCCATGGTGAATTTAGGTTTAGGTGCCGCCGTTATGGCCAAGGGGATGATGCTCGCAGGTCATGCGGGAAGTGCCGCTTCTGATCATAGGGCCAAGGCCCGTGAGCTTCAAAAGCTTCTCGATACTTTTGATCGTTTCCACGATAATGGAGAGGGTGGTTTTGATGAAAACGGCAAACTTGCTGCGCCAAGTGTGGCGGGTGTTGTAAACACCGTCAACACAAGTGCCTTCTTTAACGGATCTAGTGTTAACAATATTGATGGAAATAACTCTACCGATGTGACAGAGCAAGGAAGTATTTCCGCAAATCCCAATGCTATGGGATGTATTGCCAATAATGGAAAGCCCGACGTCAGCTGTAGCTGTCAGAGCAAAGGAAATTGTTTAAAAACTTCCCTTGATTTTAATGTATCAGGTACTCAAGCACAGATCACTGAGCAAAAAAGCCTTCTTAACGGTATCAATAGTAAAACAGGTGCCGCAAACCTCGTTTCCGGATTCAATCAATTCGCCGCCGGAAGAAAGACCCTGGCCGATTTCCAAGAAGAAGCTCTTAAAATGAGTGATTCACAAATCAAAGCAGGACTTGCGGCGGTTGATGATTTTAATAAGCAGGCCCTAGAAAATGGCCTTGAACCTATTATTACTTCGCAAAGTGGCACCAATGCACTTACCGCCCAGTTCTCTGAATCAAATACAAATAACGACAGCTCTTTCTCGGGCCTCTCTAAAGATTCTGAAGAGAAAGAAGGTGCTGAGTCTGAAGCTCTGGGATCTGCACCTGCCTTTAAACAACCACTCGCCTTTAAGAAGGAGAAATTTAGTGGCGAGCTCGACTTTCTCTTTGATGATCAAGATGATGGGCTTGTGGCGAGATTACCAGCAAGTCTCGAAACAGAAGGAGAAGAATTGGCAGCGAACCTCGAGGCCCTTGAAGGGGAAAGTAACCAATTTAACTCAAAAGGTATGCCTAAAGAGGGCATTATTCAAAACCGCCACTTTGATATTTTTAAGGCCATTTCTCTCCGTTATCGCAGCAAATTCTTTGTTAAACAAGACTAAAAACGCATAGCACAAACTTTGCCAATTCCCCTCACCATTTGATACCAATACAGAGTATAAACACAAGTTTTTTACTCTGTTTTGGGAGATCTCATGCTAAAGGCACTTCTTTTTATCACCCTCTTTTTCGGCTCAGTTATGACTGAAGCCAATAACAGTTCACCCGAGTTACAAAGCTCTGAAAAGTTTAACTGGTTTAATATCCAATCAGAGTGCTATATCGAGCAAGGAAGAATTGCTTTTTGCCAAGCTTGCAACCCTAGTTTTCGCCCGATCTTTTGTCGAGGCCGTATCGAAGGACGCACTTACTATGGTTCATGGTTAAATGCTCATGGAGCTCAATGGGTACAACCAGGCCAATGCATGACAGGTCAAGTTTATGCTAGAAACCCTATCTACGATCCTCTCGTACACGCTTACGCTGATATCAACTGCCGTTATTAAGCTTAAATCCTATAAAAATAGGTGGGCAATTTTATCTCGCTAAAAAATTGCCCTCAAAACTGAGAGAATTTCTTTATGAAAACTCTCGCCCTCCTCTCCCTCATTCTTCTTTGTTTGTCCTCTTTCGCTAAAGGAGGAGCTGAACTTAATTTCGCTCCTATTGTCGGTCTTGAAAGGGTCACGAAAGTCTCACCAGTGAGAAGAACTAAGACGAGAACAATAATCGGTGCCAGGGCTTCTTTTGGAATCCCACTCCTTTCACTTGAGGGACAACTCACCCGAAGTGAAGACACAGAAACTCAACCAGAAGAAGACCTTACTGAAGATGAGGAGTCCTATGCGGCAATGCTAGGTCTAAGAAGCTCCATTCGTTTTGGCTTTCTCTCTTGGTTTTTAAGGGCAGGTGGCCACGCCAGAAAAAGTACCTACACTCGCACAGTGGGAGATGTAACAACCACCAGAGAACCGGCCATTTATATTAGTCCCTACGCAGGAACAGGTTTGGGCATTCGCTTCATGAATAATTTTTGGCTTAATGCTGGTTACACCGTTATCTTCACCGGAAGACCTAGAGGTAGTGATACCGATACTCAAGCGACTCTCTCTTTTGGAGTCAGAATATAAAAAAAGCTCCCCTTAGGGAGCTTTCTTATCATGATTTTTTTGCAGTGTCCGTAAAAGGTATCACGCACCTAGAAGCGATCGGTAACTTCGTTGGCATCGAAGAAGTAATTGATCTCTCTTTCAGCAGAAGCTTGAGAGTCAGAACCATGAACAGCGTTCTCTCCTACTGATTTCGCATAAAGTTTACGAAGAGTATTTTCAGCAGCATCAGCTGGGTTAGTAGCCCCCATGATTTCACGGTTTTTCTCAACAGCATTTTCTCCTTCAAGAACCATGAGCATAACAGGAGCTGAAGTCATAAAAGAAACGAGCTCTCCAAAGAAGGGACGGTCCTTGTGCTCAATATAGAAACCTTCCGCTTTTTCTTTAGAAAGAGTTGTCAGTTTAGCAGCAGCGATTCTTAGTCCTTCTTTTTCAAAACGACCAATAATGTTACCGATGTTATTATCTAAAACAGCGTTAGGCTTAATAATACTAAATGTCTTTTCCACAGTAATTCTCCTTATAACTTCAACGAATTATTTTTCTTTTTACTTCTTAAGTACTTCTTCTACTTTCGCACCAAGCTCAGCCGGTGAGCGAGCAATGGTTACTCCACACTCCTCCAAGATACGAAACTTAGCTTCAGCCGTGTCATCTCCACCAGAGATGATGGCACCAGCGTGACCCATTCTTTTTCCGGGAGGCGCAGAGGCACCAGCAATAAAGCTTACAACTGGCTTAGTCATATTCTTTTTGATCCATCGCCCTGCATCTGTTTCAGCAGAACCACCGATTTCACCAATCATAATAACAGCTTCAGTATCTGGATCTTTTTCAAAGAGCTCAAGCATATCGATAAAGTTAGTTCCATTAACAGGGTCACCACCAATACCAACACAAGTCGACTGACCAATTTCTCTTTGAGTGAGTTGGAAAACAGCTTCGTAGGTTAGAGTTCCTGATCGAGAGATCACCCCTACTTTACCCGGCATATGAATATGCCCTGGCATAATTCCAATCTTACACTCCCCGGGAGTGATAATCCCTGGACAGTTAGGACCAATCAGACGTGTTTTTGAACCACGAAGAGCGGCTTTTACTTTTACCATATCAGTGATTGGAATTCCCTCTGTAATGGCAATAACAAGAGGAATCTCAGCGTCTATACACTCTAGGATAGAGTCCGCTGCAAATGGAGGTGGGACGAAGATCATCGCTGCATTACACTCTGTCTTCTCTTTTGCTTCAATAATCGTGTTAAACACAGGAAAGCCTTCATGAACAGTTCCACCTTTACCAGGAGTCACCCCACCGACAAAGTTTGTTCCATAATCACGAGACTGGAGCGAGTGAAAAGTTCCCTGCTTTCCCGTGTATCCAACGGTAATTAGTTTTGTGTCTCTTCCAACTAAGATGGCCATTATTCGCCTCCTTTTTTAGCAGCATCCACAACTTTTTGAGCTGCATCTGCGAGGTCCTCGGCAGCAATAATGTCGAGGTCTGATTCGTTAAGGATTTTCTTTCCAAGGGCTACGTTTGTCCCTTCAAGACGAACAACAAGGGGCACTTTGACTCCCAGCTCTTTTGCAGCACCAACCACACCTTCAGCGATGATGTCACATTTCATAATGCCACCGAAAATGTTTACGAGAATCGCCGAAACATTGTCATCAGAAAGGATGATTGAGAAAGCTTTTTGCACGGTCTCTTTGGTTGCACCACCACCTACATCAAGGAAGTTTGCAGGTTGACCACCAAAGAGGGATATAATGTCGAGAGTGCCCATCGCAAGACCGGCACCATTAACAAGGCATCCAATATTTCCATCAAGTTCAATATAAGCTAAGCCGTGTTCACCAGCTTCGAGTTCTTTGGCAGACTCTTCAGTGGGATCACGAAGTTCTTCAATTTCAGGATGGCGAAAAAGAGCGTTGGCATCAAAGTTCAGTTTGGCATCAAGAGCAAGAATATCACCACCTTTCGTCAAAACGAGAGGGTTGATCTCAGCAGCCGTACAATCTTTTTCTATATAAAGGTTATAAAGACCATGAAAAAACTGTGAAGCCTTTTTAACCAGGTCTTTATCTTTTAAGCCAATGCCATAGGCAAGCTTACGACCAACAAAAGGAGTGAAGCCTGCTGCGGGATCAATTGCTACTTTTATAATTTTCTCAGGAGTTTCTTCCGCGACCTTTTCGATCTCCACACCACCCTCACTTGAAGCCATAAAAGTGATGCGTCCAGTTGCGCGGTCAAGAACGACACCAGCATAATACTCATGCTCGATTTCACATCCTTCTTCAATAAGAAGAGTGTGAACTTTCTTACCTTCTGGACCAGTTTGGTGGGTCACCAAAGTCTTACCAAGAATATCATCCGCGTGAGCGCGAACTTCATCAAGTGATTTAGCAAGCTTAACACCACCTGCTTTACCGCGACCTCCAGCATGGATTTGAGCTTTCACAACCCAAATGGATCCACCTAGTTCTTCGGCCGCTTTTACTGCTTCATCAACAGACTTAGCCACCTTACCTCTTAAGGTATTGATGTTAAATTCACGCATCAACCCTTTTGCCTGGTACTCGTGCACATTCATAATCGAGACTCCTCTCTATATACAATCAAAATTTTTCCCCATAATAGAGGCATGAGGTGACTTTCTCTAGGAGCGATGCGATACAAAGCCTTGATTTCTTTAAAAAAAACTGACTAAATCTGTTTGCAACAAAAGATTAAATAAAACTCTTTGAACTGCAGAGACAAATGCTAACGAGGAAAAAGGGATGCTAAAGGAAATAAACCAAAATGAACTCCAGTATGCCATTATTGAGCCAGCGCGTTTTAAACTCGACGGCGGTGGTATGTATGGCATCATTCCTAAACCCATGTGGGAAAAAGTACACCCTGCCGATGAAATGAATCGAGTCGATCTTGCCTTAAGGCTATGGCTCATTCGCTCACAAGATAGAGTTGTCGTCGTGGATACAGGTATTGGTGATTATCATGACGAAAAATTTCAAAAACTTTTCGATGTTCGAAGCTCAAAGAACCCAATGGAGCAAGCCCTCAATCAATTAGGTCTAAGCTGTGATGATGTCACTGATCTCGTCATCTCACATCTTCACTTTGATCACGTTGGTGGCATTGGTGTAAAAGATGAAAATGACCAATGGCTTCCTATTTTTCCCAAAGCCCACTGTCATATTCACCAAAAACACTGGGATTACGCCCATAATGCAACCCCACGAGATGCTGGTTCTTTTCACACTCATGTTTTTGATCCGATCATCAAAATTTATGAGCAGGCCGGTAAGCTTTCTTTTTATCAGGGTGAGGAAGGCTTACTTTTTAAACTCAATGACTATGAGGAGCTTCGCTTTCGCGTCAGCTTTGGCCATACTCCTTGGCTCATGCACCCCTATACGAAGGATCTCATTTACCTTACAGATTTAGTGCCCACATCTCACCATATACATATTCCCTGGGTCATGGGTTATGACATCAATCCCGGTGAAACAACCCTTCAAAAAGAAAAGCTCTATGACTTTATACTAGAGAAAAACTTAAAAGTTATTTTTGAACATGACCCCGAATACTGGGGAGCTTCCCTGGGAGAAGTAAAACCCAAAAAAGTTGGCGCCATAAAAAGATATAAACGATCCGAGGCTTTAGCCTACCCTATTGATTTCAATTAGACTTTCTCGGCTGAAGAGCTCTGAGCTCGTCCTCAATTTGCCGAACTCTCTCACGGCCAAGGTCTGTGAGTTCTTTTGTTTTTTTTCTAAAGTACTCCACGTGTTCAGCAGTATTCTTTCGTCTAAGACGTCCTGCTTTTTTAGTCTTTGTCACCATTTCTGAGGCAATGAGACCAATATCTTTACCAAAGTTATTGAGGTCCTCATAACCTTTGGATTGTTCAGGATCTTGATTCAAAAGGGCTAAGTGACGGCGATAGCAATCTCCAATTAAGTCTGTCAGCATTGGACCAATTTCTCTATTGTATTGATCTTCAAACATAAAAATGGAGCGTCCTTTGGTAATTCGTCTCATAATCCCTTCATAAGAATCTTGAATCATCTTAAGAAGACCAATGAAAGTTTGATACCGTTCTTTGAACTCTTTGAGAGGTTTGACCTTATTTCTCTCTATTCTTTTTTTCTGCTGGGCCATGCGCTTATAAAGGTCTTCTTTAGAAAGAGCTGAAAACATAATTTTCCCTCGACTTAAAAACTCTTGATTCCTCTTTTGAAGAAAGCTGAAGTCTTTAAAAAGTCCTTTACTCTTTAGATATTCAGCAAGTGTCGCCATTATTCCTGTGCGCTTGCCTTTAATGACATATTCATATTCACCAGGAAAGATTTTATCTCCAGTGAGAATATCCAATTCGTTAAAATAAGCCATTTTGCCTATAAGCAGTGCTTGGCCCTGAATCTTTACTTCATCAGGCACCGGAGATTTCTCTTTCTCATTGACTAAGAAATTTCCTCGCTTTGACCTCATACTTAAATAAACAACACCATCGTGGGGAAAGTTCGTGGCCAACCACAAACGAGAATAGTCTTTTGTTGGCCGTAATCGATGAACCATTTTTCCATTAAAGTGCCTTTCGGTCACCCTCATAAGAGCCGCTCTATTGGCTTTTGACACTTGGTAAGGAGTGCGTGTTGGAGTAAGAAGATTAATGCCAAAAAAGAGGATAAACGCCACACCTACAGCAACTAAACCCAGCGAAGTGTAAAGCTTTGGCCCTTTGAGCTCAAAGCCCTCCTCATCTTCATAAAACTCCTCTTCGTAACTGCTCTCTTTTTTTCTAAAAGAAACTTTCAGTTTTCGCTTGGGTTTTACTTCCTTAGGTTCAGGTTCGAATTCTGGTTCTGGTTCTGGTTCTGGTTCTGGTTCTGGTTCTGGTTCTGGTTCTGGTTCAGGTTCATGTTCAGGTTCGACTAATGAGCTTGCCTCGTGAATGAACTCGACTTCCTCTTTTGGGAGTTCTGGAAGATCTAATTCCGGTGATGCAGGCTCATCTTCTTCAATCGGGAGAGGGGGAAGAGGAGGAGGACTCTCTCTTTGCTCTTGCTCTACTTTCTCACGGGCTTCTTTAAGTTTTTTTAAAATGGCACTGTCTCGTTCCTTGCGAAGGCGCTCTCTTTCTCTTCTCTCACGCTCTAGCCTTTCCTTTTCTCTTTGCTCAGCTTCTTCATTTTCAATCATTTCCTGAACAAGAGGGTGGTCAAAGAAAGGCTTCCAATCGGGGTCTCCCTCTAACCAAACAAGCTGCTCGGGCTCCATCTGCTGATTGTTGACACGCTCTAGCATTTGTTCAAAGTTGAAGGGACCTAGGTGGTGATCCTCATTGAATATAAACCAATATTTTTCGGCCATCCCTTTAATAATACTCTGCATCTGGCATAGAGTACAAGAAAGACCTTCCTCAAAGAAACCTGAGAAAAATTTATGAGCTGGGAAACAAATTTAAAAAATCGACAAACGATGAACTGGTCCGAAGTATTAGCGCCCTATAATAATCAGCTCCATTGTCTTCTCCTTAGTCCTTGCGATCGCGGAGTCATAAGAAATGGAGGCAAAAGAGGCGCCAAGCACGGACCCCAGGCCCTGTTAGCACCACTGAAAAAAATGACTGCCTCTCCTTCTCTGCAGAGATCCAATGGCGTGGGCTTTTTTTCCTTTGATTCCGGAGATACCCCCTTAGAAGAGTTTTCAAAGCTTCAACAAAATCAATCTCGCGCCTTTGAAAATATTTTTAAGAAGACCAATTCCTTTAAAAAGATCTGCCATATTGGCGGGGGCCACGATCATATTTACTCATTAGTAGCGGCTTATCTAAGGGCAAGACAGGATGAAGAGGTTCTTATTCTCAATATTGACGCCCACCTCGATACGCGAACAGATGATGAAGTTCATTCTGGTACCCCCTTTCGCCAGCTAACACAGGAGTTCTCTCACCGTGTTCAACTGTGCCAGGTGGGCATTCACAACTTTGCCAATCATCCTTCCAATTATGAGAAAGTTGAAAATATGAAGGTCATTCCTTGGACTGACAAAGGTCACTATTTAGAAGAAATTTCTAAAGAACTTACTCTACACCGGGAAAAAACCCTTATCCTAAGCCTGGATTGTGATGGCCTTGATGGCAGTTATATGAGTGCCGTATCGGCGCCCAATCATAGAGGCCTCTCTCAGAGAGAATTTTATCAAATCTTTGAGGCATGCCAAAATTTTTGGAAAAAAAGTGAGAAGCCTTCTTTTTACGGACTTTATGAATTCAATCCTCTTTTTGATGATCTCACTACCCGTGCTGCGAGATTCCTAGCGGCCAGTATTTACCAATTTTATGAGTGACCTTAAACCTCTTCAACAAAAAGCGGAAGACGCCTTTGATCAATTTTTTTCAAAATATCAAAGCGAAATGAACTGCCAAAAAGGCTGTAGCCGCTGTTGCCTCTTTGGTCTCTCTGTATTTGCCTGGGAGGCGGCCATTATTATGGATTGGTTTTATTCCCTCGATGAAGACCAAAAGAGTGACTGGAAAAGGCGCCAAAAATTAGAACAAAGTAGCCTTAGTCCTTTTGTTGATAGTGAGGGAAAAGAGACTAAGCCGTGTGCTTTTCTAAGAGAAGACCAATGCTCAATATACGATGTTCGCCCTAGCCTGTGTCGAACTCAAGGAATGGCACTCCAATACCGTGAAGGCGACCAAGTTTATCGTGACTGGTGCCCCCTAAATTTTGAACGGCCGAGCCAAGGTCCAAAAAAAGCCGATGACCTTAATCTTGATCAGCTTAACGCCATGCTCTCTCAGGCACAACTCATCTATGAAAAACAAAACCCCGAAGCTCTGGGGCCTACGAGGGTTGACCTTGGCGACTTAAGAGACTACTTATATCACCATTCATAAGAGTTACAAACTAGGAGTAAAAATGAGTTTATTTAGTGGTGCTGCGAGAGGTCGCTGGATCAATATCCATCTGACTTTGGTTGGATTTTTTATTCCTCTACTTTTTATCATTCCTCTTTCTGGCACTCAATACCTACTAGGTATTAAAGGAGAAGCAACGAAGACAGAAGCTTTTCGAATTGATAGGCCTTTTTCTAAAGAAGCCGACATCATAAAAAAAGCCCTTCATGTAAAAGATCCAGACTTTGAATTTGAATATGTAAAAAACAAAGGCTCTTACGTTATCCTAAGACCTTCAACAAGAGATCATTATCAAGTCAGTGGTGACGAAACCCAAATGATCTTTACTAAAGTCTCTCCCAACTGGATCAAGATCCTTCAAGAGCTTCATTTTGGCCATGGACCTAAACTAATTAAAAACCTTCAAATCATTTTTGGTATTGCTTTTTTCTTAGTAATCCTATCAGGCTTTGCCCTCATGGTTTCTCTTAAAAAGAAGCTTCCTCTTTTCTTAGGAACTATAGTTGCTGGAACCCTTATTCTTTTAATTGGTTTTCTTTAATTAAGAATTGCTAAAAGCAAAAAGCCCAGTTGTTTCCAACTGGGCTTTTCGAGAGACATTTAGATGGAGTTGGAAAAAATCCTTTTTTCGTAGCTCCTACACACACACGTCTATTATATAAGCAAGGAGCGTGCCAAAAATGAGTACGAACTTCAAAAAAAAGAAAACTTCCTAAGTGGTTAGAAAGACAGTGGTTATGACGCAAAAAAACTGACAAAAAGAAAAGGACTTTGAATCAAAACTTTGACTAACGCAACGAAAACACCATCATAATTTTGACCCTCAGCTAATTAGGATTTTGCCCATTTAAAAACTCAGAAAGTTTTTGAACGCCCAAGTATAGCGCCTCGTCATGATCTTCAATTTTATAAAGTCTAGCGACATTTCTAAAAATCTTACGAGATTCTTTTTGTATAATGTCAATTTCAACGCTAAGTCCGTCATGTGCGAAATTAAGGGTAAGCCTTCCTAGTAAGTATTCGTTTCCAGCCAAGGGAACAATATGCTCACAGGGGTATTCTCTTTTTGGACCTTTGTCTAACATGAGCGTAAAGTCGCCTATTATGATCGTCTTGGCAAGAAACCATAAATCCCCTACTCTATGGTCATGAAAAACCTTATCTTATCTTTATTCTTATTTTCTTTTTCCTCTATCGCTGCTGATTGTATGCTGGAAGGCAAGCCTGAAGTCTCTTGGGTAGCCTTTAAAACCATGAAAAAAGTTGGTGTGGGTGGAAAATTTGACACCCTCGAGACAAAAGGGCCGAACAAGGGAAAAAGTCTTTTCTCTCTCCTCAAAGACCAAAGAATCACCATTGATGCCTATAGCGTGAACACCAATAATCCTGGCCGAGACATGAAGATTGAAAAGTTTTTCTTCGGTGTCCTTCCTGAAGTTAGTGGAAAAAGGGAAATTACCGGACAAATCACTAAAGTCGACAAGAAGATCATCACTATTGACCTCTTTATGAATGGCAAAAAACAAACTGTTCCCATGACTTACACTCTCAAAAATAATGTCCTTGAAGCCAAAGGTCACATAGACGTTCTCGACTTTGCCCTTGGTAAAGGTCTCGCTGGGATTAATAAAGCTTGCTATGCTCTTCATGAAGGCAAAACATGGTCTCATGTGGAAATTGCCTTTAAGCAAAACGTAAAAAACTGCAAACTTTAAGCTAGATCATATTAATTTTTCTAATACACCTATAGAATAAACCTATGTTAGGTTTATCACTTGCTTTTATTGTCGGTTTTAGTCTCGGTCTCCTCGGTGGAGGTGGATCCATCCTCACCGTTCCCATCTTGGTTTATCTCCTGGGGCGCGACCCCAAGGATTCAATCGCCATGAGTCTGGCGATCGTTGGAGCCACGAGTATCGTGGGTGTCATTAATCACTGGCGGGCCGATAATGTGCGCTTTAAAGTGGCCGCCCTTTTTGCCCCTTTTGCCATGGGAGGAACCTTTCTTGGGGCTAGACTTAGTCAGTTCCTCACCTCCCAAGTTCAACTTCTTCTCTTTGCCATCATCATGATTCTCGCTTCCTTTTTTATGATTCGAGGAAGAAAGGAATCCTCAGGAGAGGAGGAAAAATCTCCCTCCGTTTTACTTGTCGGAATTCAAGCTCTCTTTGTTGGCATCATGACCGGAATTGTAGGAGTTGGTGGCGGCTTTCTTCTCGTGCCCGCTTTGACACTTCTAGTAGGGCTTCCCATGCACCACGCGGTAGGTACTAGCCTCTTACTTATCGCCCTCAATTCGTTTACAGGATTTGCGGGTTACTTAGGCTTGGTTGAAATAGATTGGAAATTTCTCGCTCAATTTTCAGGTCTTTCAATTATAGGAATTTTGGTTGGTAGCCAACTCGTCCCCTACATTCCTCAAAAGAAACTTAAGAAGGGATTTGGAGTCTTCTTAATTTTAATGGGTCTGTTCGTTCTTTATAAAAATATTTAGTACTCAACCCAAAAGAGTCCACGGAAATCTCCCATCTTAAAGCCTGTTGCCTGATCCTTAGGATAAAGTTGGGATAGAGTCTCCTGGACCTTAGGGCTAATATTTTCTCCATGGCATTTCAAACAAGCAGGTTGGTTAATTCTGATTGGCTCCAAATAACCATGCTTGCCATCTTCTAATTTAATAGTAAGAGAGTCTTTTCTTTTTCCGGAAACAAACTCAGCAAGATAAGGCTTAACCCAATCTTTAGGAGCATTCTTTGGGTTTCTTAACTTATGGGAAGTTCTTCCCAGAGTGCCTTTAAAATTTTGATGTTTCTTCGTAATTGGCATGGCCTTAAGATGACAAAATTTAAGAGCAGCAACTGGTCCATCCTTCTTAAGCTTACCAGAAAGACTCTTCATTAGGTCTTTCTTTAGAGGCTTAAGTACTTCCTTCGGATTGACACTACTAGATTCTGCCCATGTCCCTTGACTCACGAATAGAGAACATAGAGAAAACATCAAAACAACTTTTATTTTTTTATAATTCATCGGACACCTTGAGAGGAATTTTCAGATAACGAACGCCATTATTTTCACTTACAGGTAATTTCCCTCCATCAATATTCACTTGAATACTAGGAAGAAGAAGTTTCGGTGCGCTTAAGGTTGCGTCCCTCTCTTTTCTAAATGCTACAAATTGTTCTTTTGTAGTGTCACCTTTCAGACGAATATTCTCTTTCTTTGACTCTCCAATGGTACAGGAGAATCGAAGCTTTCTGCCCCCAGGTTGATAATCGTGCCCTGTATAAACCACCGTTTCATCAGGAAGAGAGTAAAGTTTCTCTGATATAGAGTAATAAAGATCCTCTGCACTTCCTTTAGGAAAGTCACATCTACCAGTTCCATAATCAGGCATAAATAAGGCATCTCCTGTAAAGACGGCATCATCAAAGAGAAGACTCGTGCACGCAGGAGTATGACCGGGAGTAAAGAGAACCTTGAAGGAAAGGCTCCCTGCCGTGACGACTTGACCATCGTCAAAGAGTTCATCAAACTGCGATCCATCTTTTGGAATATCCAAATTAAAGACTTCACTGAAAACATCTTGGACTTCTAATATATTTTTCCCAATGCCCACCTTCGCCTGGGGAAATTGTTTCTTTAAGACCATAGCGCCTGTTAAATGATCTGCGTGAGCATGAGTTTCTAAAAAGTAATGAATTTTTAAATCCTCTTTTTTCACAAAGTCGATTAATTCATGAATGGACTCATGACTTATAGCCCCAGAGGCATGGTCGTAATTGAGAACCGAATCAATGACAACAGCATCCTTTGTTTGAGGGTCCCAAACTGCGTAAGTTAAAGTAAAGGTTTCCTCATCATAGAATTCTTGTACCAAAAAATTATCATGTTTATTCACGACATCACTCCTCATTTTGTCCTTCTATTATGGGCAAAAAGCTCTTTTTTGACTATGATATAGATCAAAGACAGGAAAAGAACATGAATAATCCCAATATCTTAGGTCCTCTTGATATTTTAACAAGCGGCCAAAAAGAAAGTTTAAAACTTAAACACCTAAAAAAGGGCGACATTCTTTATCGAGAAGGTGACCAGCCCCATGGTCTTTACTTCCTGCAAAAAGGACTCCTTGGGCTCACCATGCTCAGTGAGTCAGGTGCAGAAAGCCTGGTCCGTATCTTTCCTGAACAAAGTTTTTGCGGTCACCGTAGCCTTATTGCTCAAGAGGAATATCATGCTTCTGCTGTCGCTCTTAAAGCCTGTGAGATTTTGTTCATTGAAGCACAAGCCGCCAATAAGCTTCTTTTAGAAAATAATGAGTTACTCATGTTCTTTAGTCGCTGCCTCGCAAGAGATCTCAAAATTGCTGAAAGCCGCTTCAACGATATGATCGGTAAAAGGGCTTATCAAAGAGTGGTTGATTCCATTGTTTTTCTCAAACATAAGAATAGTCAATTTCCTTGGACGAGAAGGGAGATCGGTGAATTTTGTGGGGTTAAAATGGAAACGGTGTCTCGCATATTGAGCGAGCTTGAAGAGAATGGCTTAATTAAAAAAGAGGGCCGCTCCATCAAAATCATCGATGAAGCGAAGCTCCTTAATTCTTATTCGTCGTAATCAGATTCTGTGTCGCTATCCATTTCATCATTCATGATAGCTTCTTTCTTAGCCCCAGCTTCTTCAAACTTGGCATCTCTTTCATGGTGAGTTGTATCCTCACCTTCATGATGATCGTCTTCACTACCACCAACACCACAAGAACCACAGTGGGCTTGGATATTCACAGATAAGATAAAAACAGAAAGCAATAATAGAAGTTTTTTCATAATGTCTCCTGGCCCTTAGTGGGCTCAATGATATAAAGCTTATCCTTACTATTATAATTTAGAGACACCACTTGTCCCGGAGAAAATGATAAAACCTTGCCTATATCTAGCTCATATTCATTATTGCCGGGGTGCAACTTAAAGCCGAATTCACAGTCCTCTGCCACCATCAGGCTCAAGCTATGAGGAAGCTTCCAACCCCTTAAAATTCTTCGAATATCAAGAGGTTGTTTTGTTTTATTATTCATTTTCAAAAGTAGAATAGGACATTCCTCTATCTCTATTTCCCCATGAAATTCGTGAAAAGTTCTCTCTAAAATACCAAAAAGACCATATTTCGCCGTATAAGAATCCAAAAGCGAGCGGGAATTGATGAGGACATCGCCACTTTTAAGGCGAATCTCCCCTACTTGAAAGTTTTCTGCTAGCGCCCTCTTAAGAGCTACTTGTCCTTTAATCGTTTTAAGGTCCAGGCCCAAACTATTGGAAACCAGTTTGGCCACACATAGATATCCAAGTGCGGCTTCTGGACTATCAGGATCTCCCCCTCGCTCGCGAATAAAGGCGAATAAATCCTCTCGTGTCTTTTGATCAATTCTTTGGTCTCCGAAATGAATGTCAAAGTCTGCTCCCACTACATTAAGTGGCCTTATGGCTTCTTTGAAAATCTCCTCATCGCGATCAAGAAAAACCTCCCACCACGTCTTTCCAATGATCGCATAGTGAAAGGCCATGTCACCAAAATCGATATCTAGGGAAAAGTCCTCATAAAAAGAAGTTGGCATTTTAAAAAGTTTTGGATTCCAAGACTCAAAGATCATCCCCGCAAAAGCATGGTTGTCTCCTTGATGACGATCGAGAGACTCCATATCGTGAATACAATGATTGAGTTCTCCAATTGCAGCCTGACCTAGAGAGCTTGATTTCTTAAAAGAGTCACTGGGATCAAAGGCATCTCCATAGAGAACTTCAAAATGATGATGAATGATATTGGAAAACTCTTGAGTAAAACTCCCACTTGCCCGCTCTTTGATATGATAAAGGCCTTCTTTGTTAATGATCTCAATGGCATCATTTAAACGTTGAGCAAGATGCTCCATTGTTCTATGAGCAAGGTGAAAGCCTGGATAACGAAGTCCGTAAAGATCCCTTCCTTTTAACTTTTCATTGAAAAGCTTAAACCAAAAAAGACCACTAGGTCGATCCATCACTTGCCAGGTAAGAGTCACAACCTTGTCATCTCTTTGGTTAACTTCTGCACAAGAATGAAAATCAATCTCTACAAATTGTTTATCTCCCATTAAGAGAGTTCCTTAAGATAGGTAAGAAGTTGGGCAGATAGAGCACGAGCCGCTGCAGACTTTTGAAAATCATGACGATAGACCAAGCAAATTCTATCTTTAAAAGTGGAAAACTCTTCTCGTCTTTTTACTTTCTTAATCTCCTCACCCAAAACACGCTCAGGGATAACACCAACCCCAGCTCCTCCAAGAATCAATGCCTTCACCACCTCAAGAGATGAAGAAAATATCGTGCGATGAAAAGGGTTTTTCTTTCCTTTAACATTTCTCAAAAGCTCTTGAGTTTGAATCAGATCAGGATCACTGATAAGAACATTTTCATTGGCGGCTTTTAGCGATTTCTTTTGATAAAAGCCAACAACATCCTGAAAGATTTCTTTAATGACGAGGTCAGGATGATTGACGGGATTGACCACAAGCCCGAAATCCAATTGAAAGCTTACCACTCTCTCGGTAATTCTACGGGAAAGGTCGTGTTCTAATTGCAGGGAAAGTTCTGGAAAGTTGGCCATCAACGTGCCTGAGAAATGGGAAAGTGTGTATAACGCAACGGAAGTATGGACACCCAAACGATAGGTTCCCATCACTTGAGTAGACTCTTTTTGACTATCGGTAACCAATCTTTCCCACTGCTCCAATAACTGACGCGCTTCAGAAAGGAGCTTATTTCCTGCCCGCGTTGGCACCACTCCAGATTTTGAACGCAGAAGTAATTGAGTATCCATTGCGCTCTCCAAACGCTTCATCGCCTGACTAAGAGCGGGCTGACTGACTCCAAGCCTTTCGGCAGCTCTCGATAAATTTCCTGTACCTGTCACCTCTATAAAGGCCATCAGGTCATTTGCATTTGGCATCATCTCTTTAGTCTCCCTGTCTCAAGTATAGTTAAAGTTAAACAAACGTTTCGCAATAATGCTTGTCGCAATTCGCCTAAAAAAAACGTCTCACCTTAGTATTTTGTTTGTGTATTGTTTGAGTTACTATGTATGCGAATTCACAATTACAGTACTACTTAAAACCCTTTTCTGAAGGAGACCGTCCGTCATGTTAAGTCAATTCCTTAAAGTCATGACTTCTTCTATAATGAAGAAGCAACTGATGGGAGTCACAGGGCTTTTGCTTTGTGGTTTTCTTATCACCCACCTCTTAGGTAACTTCCTCATTTTCGTAGGACCAGATGCCTTTAACCTCTACGCTTACAAACTCACCTCTACACCTCTTATTTATGTGGCAGAGGCCGTTTTGTTGGCCATCTTTTTGACACACATGGGATTGGCAGCTCGTCTAACCATTGAAAATAAAATGGCCCGTCCAGTGGGTTATTATATGACTCAAGCAACTGGCAGAGGTTTAACATTTGCCTCTTCCACTATGCCTTGGACCGGGATTGGTATAGGAGTTTTTGTGGTTCTCCATATCCTTCATTTTAAGTTTGGAGCTCACTACGATGTCGTCGTTGATGGTGTCGAAATGAGAGATCTTTACAAGCTTGTTGTTGAAGAGTTTCAGAGTAAGGCCTTTACTTTTGGATACATTGTGGCGATGGCCTTTGTTGGTGTGCATGTAAGTCATGGTTTTTGGAGTGCTTTTCAGTCCCTCGGCTTTAATCATCCCAAGTACACACCGATACTTAAAGTCGCTTCCCTCGTCTATGCATTGGCAGTATTTGGTGGATTCGCTTCCTTACCGATTTACTGTTTTTTACAAGGAGTTCAATAATGACTAAGAAACTCGATGGTAAAGTTCCCGCGGGAAAAGTTTCAGAAATATGGGATAATCACCGTTTTAATATGAAGCTGGTTAACCCTGCTAATAAAAGAAAATTTAAAGTCATCGTTGTCGGTACTGGACTTGCTGGCGCTTCAGCTTCAGCAACACTTGCAGAACTTGGCTACAACGTCGAAGCCTTTTGCATCCAAGACTCTCCTCGACGTGCCCACTCTATTGCGGCTCAAGGAGGAATCAACGCAGCTAAGAACTACCCCAACGATGGTGACTCCGTATGGCGTCTCTTCTATGACACGGTAAAAGGTGGCGATTACCGAGCAAGAGAAGCTAACGTCTATCGTCTCGCCCAAGTGGCCAACAGTATTATCGACCAGTGTGCGGCTCAAGGGGTCCCCTTTGCTCGTGAATACGGTGGCACACTTGCTAACCGCTCCTTTGGTGGAGCTCAAGTGTCTCGTACCTTCTATGCTAGAGGTCAAACGGGACAACAGCTTCTTCTTGGAGCTTACTCTGCTATGATGAAGGAAACTTCTAAAGGTAAAATTAAAGTCCATACACGGGAAGAGATGGTTGACCTGGTCAAAGTTGATGGTCACGCTAAAGGCATCATTACAAGAAATATTGTCTCTGGTGAATTTAATAAGTGGGCAGCGGACGCTGTTCTTCTTTGCACTGGCGGTTACGGCAATGTTTACTTCCTTTCAACTAATGCCATGACTTCTAATGGCTCTGCTGCCTGGAAGGCTTATAAGAAAGGCGCCATGTTTGGTAACCCTTGTTACACGCAGATTCACCCCACTTGTATTCCCGTTCACGGTGAAGCTCAGTCTAAATTGACTCTTATGTCAGAGTCTCTAAGAAATGATGGTCGCGTTTGGGTTCCTAAGAAAGCTGGTGACAACCGTAAACCAAATGAAATTCCTGAAGAAGAGAGAGATTACTATCTTGAAAGAAAGTATCCTTCTTTTGGTAACCTCGTTCCTCGTGATGTGGCTTCAAGAAACGCGAAGGAAGCTATTGACGAAGGTAAGGGTGTTGGGAAAACCGGCGTTGCCGTTTATCTCGACTTTGCCGATGCTATTAAGCGCGACGGTGAGCAAGCGATTCGTGAGCGCTACGGTAACCTCTTTGATATGTATAATAGAATTACTGATGAGAATCCATATCAAGTTCCCATGAGAATCTATCCCGCAGTTCACTATACGATGGGTGGACTTTGGGTAGACTACAATCTTCAGACGACAGTCCCCGGATGTTTTGCTCTAGGTGAAGCCAACTTCTCTGATCATGGAGCTAATCGTCTGGGTGCTTCCGCCCTGATGCAAGGCCTTGCTGATGGTTACTTTGTCATCCCCTACACACTCGGTAATTATCTTGCCAGTGAAGGCTCTATGACAGACAAGACAACAGAAGATCATCCAGAATTTGATAAGTGTCTTCAAGAATCTAAGGATCGTTTTCATCGTATTCTCAATATTGGTGGGTCTAAGTCGGTGGACACCTTTCACAAAGAACTTGGAAAAATCATGTGGGAAAGAGTCGGTATGAGCCGAAGCGAAGAAGGACTCAAAAAAGCAATCTCTGAGATTAGTGATCTAAGAAAAGAGTTTTGGAAGGACGTTAAAGTAACAGGTACTGAAGTCGGTCTTAATGTTGAACTTGAAAAGGCTAACAGGGTGGCAGACTTTATAGAACTTGGTGAGCTCATGGCAAGGGATGCCCTTGAAAGACGAGAGTCTTGCGGTGGCCACTTCCGTGAGGAATCACAAACAGAGGAGAACGAAGCTCTTCGTGATGACGAGAACTTTTGTCATGTCGCTGCTTGGGAGTATCAAGGAGACGATGTAGAGCCAGTACGTAATATTGAAGAATTATCATTTGAAAATGTCCCTCTTACTCAGAGATCATACAAATAGGAGGACTCCATGAGCGCAGACGAAAAACTTTTGACATTAAATCTCAAAATCTGGCGCCAAAAGGATGCCAAAGATAAAGGAGAGATGGTTGATTACACTTTAGAAGGTGTATCAACAGACTCCTCTTTTCTTGAAATGCTAGACCAGCTTAATGAGAAACTGGTTTCTGAAAACCAAGAGCCCGTCGTTTTCGATCACGACTGCCGTGAAGGAATTTGCGGTATGTGTTCTTTGATGATTAACGGCCAAGCCCATGGCCCAGAAAAAGCAACCACCACATGTCAGCTTCATATGAGAAGTTTTAATGATGGTGACACAATTGTCATTGAGCCATGGAGAGCGAAAGCCTTCCCAGTCATCAAAGACCTTATGGTGGATAGAACCTCTTTTGACCAGGTCATGCAAGCCGGAGGCTTTGTCAACGTCAACACAGGGAATGCTCAAGATGCCAACGAAATTCTTATTCCTAAAGAGAATGCAGACCTTGCCATGGATGCAGCGGCTTGTATTGGTTGTGGTGCTTGCGTAGCAAGTTGTCCCAATGCTTCAGGCATGCTTTTCGTTTCGGCTAAGATCTCTCAACTAGCTCTTCTTCCCCAAGGGAAACTTGAGGCTGAGCAGAGAGTTCAAAACATGGTTAATAAAATGGACGAACTTGGTTTTGGAAATTGCACAAACCATGCCGAGTGTGAAGCTTCTTGCCCAAAAGATATCAATATTTCTAATATTGCCCGCATGAATAAAGAGTTTATAGCTTCGGCGGTTGCCTCTAAGAAGTAATGCTTCTTTATTCAAAGACCATACAAAGCTTTACAACGAAAATAAAAAAGAAGGCCCATCAAATCATGAAAGAGGAGATGGGCCTTGATGTTCGTAGAAGCCGTTTTGTTTGGAGAGGCTATCTTTACCCCCTGCATTTTGTTGTCTTTGAAGACCCTCAAAAGCTTGGTCAATTCAATGCTAGTGCCTATCAAATAGGACTTCATAAAAAGCTTATGTACTTGGCGAAAGATGAAGTTATTGAAAATATCCTCCGCCATGAGTTAGCCCATTTTTATACTTTCCTACTCTATGGGAAACAATTCTCAAGCTTACAACCTCATGGCAAAGAGTTTCAAGACGTATGCAAACGCTTCTACTGGGGCAGAAATGTTAGCCTTGCTTATTCAAATCTCGAAGAGGAAAACCTCAATGCTCGTGAGGATCAAGAGTTTGAGAAAATAAAAACAAAAATTAAAAAGCTCCTCGCTCTCTCAAGTAGTGATAATCCTCATGAAGCTGAAATGGCGACCATTAAAGCTAATAACCTTCTTTTAGAGCATAACCTCAAAAACCTTAGTCTCGATATTGAAGAGGAAAATGAGGAAGTCGTTGTTTTAAGTGTTTATCAAAGTCCAAAGTCCAACCCTATGACCAATGCCCTTTATGATATTCTTCAATACTTCTATGTTCAGCCGGTCATCAACAGAAATAATAAGGGCGTGCATCTTGATGTGGTTGGATCTCGACTCAACACCTCTTTAGCCCTAGAGGTGAGCCAATTTATCCAAGAAGAATTTTTAAGACTCTGGTTAAAAACAAAGAGTGAGAAGCCTCATCTTAAAGGGCTAAGGGCAAAAAATAGTTATTTTCTCGGATTGGGAAAAGGCTTTTCAGCTAAACTTAAAGAAAACAAAAAAACAATCAAAGCCAAGGTCAGTAGCAAAGAGCTTATTATTTTAGAGAAGAAGTTATTAAGTCAGGTTCACATGGCCTTTCCCAGACTTTCTCGCCAAAAAGGCAGCTCAGGTACTTACCATCCCGACGCCTTATCCTTAGGGCAACGCCATGGTAAAGAAATCAACTTTCGTACGAATTCCCAATCTAAAGAAACGACAATTTCCAAGCCCTTAGAGCTCTCCTTTTTTAAATAAATTCTCTCCCCTTTTAAAGTTTAAATTCCCTTAAAATATTTATAAATAAATTCACCTTGCTATCCGATAAATCAGCACGCTCAAAGATCAGTTTCACATAATAGAGGTTTATTAATGTCTAAACAAAAGCAATTCATTACGGCATGCACACTTACCTTTAAAGCCTTCGACTTTGATGTGACCATGACAAATAACAAATCAACTCTTTGGAATTTCATCACCTATAATCCCAATAATGAAAAACATTATTGTGTCTTTTGCACCCCTAGCTTATCTAAATCGAAGGGTCTTATAAAAGTGGCCTTAAAGAAGCTTCCCAAACATCATAGACTCGTTGTGGTAACAGAGGTTCTTACAGATGACGAAGAAAAAGAAGCGAGAGAACAAGACTATACCGCCACTGAACTCACGACTCTTAAGCGCTATGGTCAAGAAATGCTTGAAGTAAGAAATCGTGAAGAATCCGGCCCTGAAGATAGTACTAAGGAAGGTGGCTTTGATTACGATGAGGCCGATAATATCATTGATCAGGCCATTAGCCGCGATCGTCTTTTTTAGATAAACTATTACCATGCAAATTTTTGTTCTGCTTACCACCATTGCTGGCGGTGTCTACTTTCTTATGTTTGAACCTGATTCTCCAGTCGCCACTTTTCTTATGGCGTTGATGCCCCTGGGCTGGGCGGCTCTCTTCACCCTTCGTTTTTTGACGGAAAGAAAAAAGAAAAAAGTAGAAAAGATGGAAGAGGGACCCAAAGAAAAAAAGAAATTTCACGATCCTAGTGATTTGATACCAAAATAAACACGAGCCTGACGCCGAAGATAAGCCATATCCAAAAACCGATTTGAATTGAGAGAAAGGTTTAGATTCAAGGAAGGTTTGAGTTTATTTCTAGGGAGCATACGAAAGTATGTGACCGAAATAAACACAAGCCTGACGCCGAAGATAAGCCATTATCTCAATTCAAATCAGACTTGCTTTTTATCGGGTCCAAACATCCACTTATGCTGCTGCCCTACAACCCGAAATAACCCGCCACTTTGCTCATTCCAATCAACAACAGACTGAAACCTCTCCATAGGAAATTCTTCACCAAGATTATAGGAAGGTGTGAGATACCATGGAAAGTTATGACCTTCTCCAAAATGGGTCTCTCTAAAGTTAAGAACATCGTCAAAATCTTCACGAGTTTCGATGACGGCCTTAATTTGAAATTTACCTGAATATTGCTCAACTAATTTATGAAAGAGCTTTTCATTGACCTTCACTTGAGTTGAAGGCGTTTTATAATCAAAAGAGATGAAATCAATCAAATCAAAGATGGTTGGTACTATTCTTGTTCCCGCAGCTTCAATATTGATCCAATAATTTCTCAATTTCAATTCTTTAATAAGAGCTAAAACACCCTCTTCATTTTTTGGATGAAGAGGATCTCCTCCCGTAATACTCACCCTCTTTATCTTTCCCAACGCTTCAGATTGAATATTGGATAGCGTTTGCTCCATGGTTAGAGTGCCTTGCAGAGGAAAGTCCCAAGTCTCTTTGGAATCACAATTCACGCAGCCAATAGCACACCCTTGAAAACGGACAAAAACTTGGGGACTGCCAAGCCAATGGCCTTCACCTTCTGTGGCCCTATAAATGGAGTTTATGGCTAATCTTGTGTTCATGAGCCATCTATATCATGAGGAGGAGTCTCTTGCTAGAGTGCATGATAGCCTAGGGCAGCTTTTACGGCCCTGTACAAAGCTTCTTCAGGCTTCTAAAGCGAATACCTAACTGAGCAATGCTTTCATTTGGATAATCCCTTCTAAGAATGGCCATACTTAAAATTGCCATTTCTTTACGAGACCCTTCTAGCTCTTCCCCAATAATTTCAATGACTTCTGAATTACTATCCAGTTCTTCCCAGTCTTTAACCTTCTGCTTGGCCTCAAAGATTAATTGACTCTGTTCTCGCTCTTTTCTCTCTTTAAGAATACTTCGTACCGCTTCCATACAGGACAACTTAGCTTTTTGGGCTGGATTTCGATGCGCCTCTTTATGGGCACAAGAAAAACAAAGTAAAATTGATAAAAAAGAAAAAAACTTCACTCCCTCTTATCGGCAATAGCACCCCAAAATTTAAAACTTTCCCTCAAATAAAAACCCCTAAAACCGATAAGTTAGGGACATGAGAAGATTCATTTCCCTACTTTTCACTTTATCAATTTGCTTTTTTTCAAGCCACGCAGTTGAGCACCGTCAACTGATGAAAGACCTAGATTTTGAAGTCAAACTCACAGGCCTTATCCTTGAGATGGGCCAAGAGATAAGTCGAGAAATTCCCAATTCCCCAAACCATAACTTATCTCATCAAGAGATTATTGACCTTCTTCATAATAAAGCCGTGAAATATGCCGTGGCCTACGATAGTTATTATGCAGCTAAATATCAAGGCCAATACGAAAAAGGCTCTTTTACAAAACTCATCCGTAAGATCAACTGGCATGAAATTTTTCTTGCTACCAAAGAGCATCTAAAAAACTCCGCTGGAATTATTAAACTCTACGGTGCAGGCTATATTCTCGCCTTTATGGTAGGCACGGTGATTGAATATGCCAGCTATTACTTTCTTGCCCTATTTAATTTAAAAATTCTTTTATCAGCTGCCGTATTTATTCCCTATGGTAACGGACTTCTCATTTTTCCTCTTAAATACGAAGAATTTGTCCATCGAAAAAAAATGCGCGAAATTCTTGGAGGAAAAGAAAAGTACAATGCTTTTGTCGCTTACCGTAAAGAATTGCGGGACAACCTCAAACTGACCTCTCCGAAAAAAATACTTTATCCCCTCATTGAAGGCTTAGAAGAAAAAAGTATTAAAGCTGCAGCTATCTCTCCCAAAAGCTCTGCAGGAAAACTTTTGTTATCGGCAAAAAGAGCTATGGGTTTCGAAACTATTGATCTTGACTATCAAAACATTAAACTCTTTTTAAAAAATCATTCTATTTCAAATCAGGCCATAGATTATATTCTAGACTCTCCGATGCCTGAATATATAAAAACTGGATTGATCAGCCAAAATATTCTTGAGTCATCTAACTCCAATATAAGATCAAAATTCTTATCTCACTTTAATGAATTTCTTGTCGATATTAAGCCTCAAGGTCATCGAGACGATGTCAAAAAGTGGCTCAAAGAGATGTACGATAAACCATCTGTAGAAAAGATCCGTCGCCTTATGGCCAATCTTCCTGAAGGGGTAGAGCCCAAAATGGTCGCACAAGCTTGGGATAAATTTATCTTACCTCATTATTCGAGAGAATTTAATATCAGTTATTTCCAATATAGACGCCTCAAACAGGAGGTTCTTCTTTTTAAAGACCAAGTTTTACAAAAAGAAAATATAAATCAAGAAGAGTTTTTTGAAATATTCGATAAACATCTAACAAAGGCGTTAAAATTTAATCTCAAGCAGTGTGAAGTACCAGAGGAAACTGTACTTAAAGTTCTCTTAAGAGGTAGCCTGTGACAGAATGTTATATCTATCATTGCCTAAGAAGCCCCATTGGAAAAGGGAACAAGACTGGCAGCCTTCACACCATAAAACCGATTGAATTGGCCGCTCAGATTTTAAAATCCTTGATTCAAAATAAGAATATTCCCTCAAATGCTATTGAAGACATCATTCTTGGGAATGCAACAAATATAGGAGAGCAAGGAGGGCCTTTGGCAAAAACATCTGCTCTTCATGCTGGTTTTTCCCCGACGGTTTCAGGTCTTAACATTAATCGTTATTGTGCCAGTTCATTAGAGGCCCTGAATTTAAGTGCCGCTAAAATTATGTGTGGCCAAAACCAGCTCCTCATAGCGGCTGGTGTGGAGTCCATGAGCCGTGTCCCTATGGGATTAGAAGGCGGATCACATAGAGTTGATCCAGAAATTGCCATAAATCATCAATACATACCACAAGGAGTTGCAGCAGATCTACTTGCTTCTTTGAAGCGCTTCTCAAGAAGAGACCTCGATCAATGGGCCGTCGCCTCTCACCAAAAAGCTACAAAAGCACAAGAAAGAAACTTTTTTAAGAAATTAATTATACCTATAAAAGATAAGCTTGATGCCTCCCAATTAAGCTATGATGAACTTGTCAGATCTGATACGACAATGGAAAGCCTCGCCACTCTTGAACCAAGTTTTCATAATCTTGGAACTACGATCGGTTATGATCATCGCGCCCTTTCACGTTACCCAGAACTAGAAAAGATAGAGCACCTTCATCATGCGGGAAACACCTGCTCAGTGGCAGATGGCTCCTCTGCTGTCCTTTTAGGAAATGAGCGAATAGCGAAAAAATATGCAATCACTCCAAAAGCAAAAGTGCGCGCTTTTGCTACAGGAAGTGGTGAGCCAACTTTAATGTTTAGTGGTTTAAATAACGCCATTCAAACTGTTTTGAAAAATGCAGATCTAGAACTAAGTGATATTGATCTCTTTGAAATCAATGAGCCCTTCTCTAGTGTCGTCCTTAACACTATCGATGAATTTGATCTTGATCCCGATAAAGTCAATGTGAATGGGGGGGTCATTGCTCTAGGCCATGCCTTGGGCTCAACGGGTGCCATGCTTACAGGGCATGCTCTCTGTGCCCTTGAGGAAAGTGACCAAAGGTTAGCCCTCATTGCCATCGGGACTCTCTCCGGAATGGGAGTCGCCACAATTATAGAGAGGCTATCCCCATGATCAATCTTCAACAAATTGAAGGAAATATCACATGCCTTTCTTTTGAAAATAGAGAAAGAGATTTGAACCTCTTTACGGAATCATTTCTTTCTCACTTAGAAACTCTCATTGAGGAAATTATTAGAGATAAATCAACCCAAGGGATTATTTTTACAAGTTCCAAAAATGACTTTCATTCAGGCACTGATTTAACTCTCTTCCTTGAACATAAAACTCCTCAAGAAATTTTTAAATTCTTAATGAGGTTACAAAAGGTCTTCAGAGAAATTGAAAGGTGGGGCAAACCAGTCGTTTCCGCAATTTCAGGAAGTGTACTGGGTTGCGGACTTGAACTGGCATTATCTAGTGATTATAGAGTAGCTATCAACCATCACAGCATCTCTCTCGGATTTCCTGAGATTAAATTGGGTCTCATGCCAGGAGCGGGAGGTTGCCAAAGACTTCTAAGGCTCATAGGCCCTGATAAGGCCCTCACCCTACTTTTATCCGGTGAAAAATTAAACCCAAAACAAGCAAGGGCGATAGGACTTATTGACTTACTCGTTGAAACAAAGTCTGAACTCATAGAGAGCTCCATTGCATTTATTGAGCAAAACCAAGAAAAAAACCAAATAGCACCAAATAAAAAGTTCTGGCATAACCAATACTCCCCTCTTTATTTCCAGGGGCAAAAATTTTTTAGTGAGTGGTCTGCAAAAATACAAAGAGACTATAGAGGACAAGGACTTGGCGCTCAAAGGATTCTCTCTTGTCTCTATGAAGGTAGCCTCCTTGACTTAGAGCCAGCATGTAAAATAGAAGCTCAGTCTTTTGCAGAATTATTTAAGGCGGAGACCTCACAAAGAATGATTAAGACCTTATTTTTTGGGGTCAACCGCTGTAAGGAACTTGGAAAATCCTTTATTGAAAAACATGACTCTATTGAATCAGTGGCCATTATAGGTAGTGGTGTTATGGGAGTTCAAATTGCTCAGGCAATGATCTTAAGAGGTATAAATGCTTATCTTGTAGATAGAGACCTAACAACAGCTGAAATAGAAAGAAATCAAATTCTTAAAAATATCGAATCCCTCACCGCTCAAGAAGGTCTTGATAAAAGTGTTACCATTCATGCAAAAGAGCGCATCAAAGCCGTAGCTACTATTGGAGATGTTAAAGATTGTCATATTTTTATCGAGGCCGTTGATGAGCTCGTGGAAACAAAGAAATTACTATATCAGAGTCTTGAAGAATGTATTGATGATGAAAAAATCATCATTTCCAATACTTCTTCTCTTCCCCTTGAACTCCTTTCCCAAGGTATGAAAGTTCCTGAACGCCTTGTTGGTTTACATTTTTTCGCTCCGGCCACAACCGAACCCTTAGTAGAAATTGTCAAATCAAAGATTACATCACAAAAAGCTCTTATTTCTGCCTTAAAGCTCGCGAATCAACTTGATAAAACTCCTATAGTAGTAAGAGATAGTCATGGTTTTTTTACGACGAGAGTCATGGTTAGCTATATCCTTGAGGCCATTCTTTGCCTGAAAGAAGGTATCCCGGCCCCCATCATTGAAAATGCGGGACGGATGCTGGGTTTTCCCGTAGGTCCCCTTGAACTTGCAGACAAGACATCACTTACAATGATTAGTGCTCTACTTAAAGAAAAGATTAAAGTTACTGGAAAGGAACTAGATTCTGAATCTGATGAATATACTGTTCTAGAGGTATTAGAAAAAATAATTTTAAAACATAAAGAACTAGACAAAAAAGGTGTTCCCAGTTTTTACGACTATCACAAAGACAAAAAGATTTTAAGCGAGTTAACGAAGTCCTATACCCAGAGGAACGGGCCAGAAAAGAACATTTCAATTGAGGATATTAAAAAGCGTCTCATCAATATTCAACTGGTTGAAACAATGAAATGTTATGAAGAAGGTGTTCTCAATACGGCCCATGAAGGAGATGTCGCTTCTCTTCTTGGGTGGGGTTTCCCTGCTGAAACCGGTGGAATTGTTTCTCATTGTCATCAGTATGGAAATGAAAAACTTCTTGAGGAACTCAGCAAAATGTCTTCACAGTGGGGTAGCCGCTTTCTTCCACCAAAAATATTAAAAACACTCATCAATAAAAACTATCAGTCATTGCATGAAGCTCGAGAAATTCTTGCAAGTGCTCTACTGGAGGATTCATGAAAGTTATTTTTGAAGTAGTAGAAAATAGTGCCTCTCAATATTATGAAATTGTGAGTGATTCTATCACAATTGGTCGCGATCCAGAGAGATGCGATATCGTTCTAGAGGAAGAAGGTGCATCAAAAACTCACTGCATGATTGAGTTCAAAGGGCAAAAGTGGTGGGTTTGTGACCTTGATTCAAAAAATGGCACCTACATTAATAATGATCCCATCAAACGACACCAGATTTACTTAGATGATATTGTACAAATTGGAGAGGCTTATATCCGCTTTGCTAGCTCGAAAATGAGTATGGCGACTTGCCAGCTCCTAAGAAGACCCGGAAAAAAGAAATCTTTCAACAAGAGTATAACGTTAGTTCAAGGGAAGAATGATCAGGAGGGTAATATGTTTGATGGTACACATCATGGCATGAAAGAAGTCACAATGGTTGGAAAAGAAGGAAATGTAGGGAAGGCTAAGGATATGCTTCACAAAAAGAAGAAGAATAATAAAAAAGGCTAACTCTTCTTTATCACTTTCTTCTTTTTTACTACCTTTTTTACGGCGGGCTTTTTCAGCTCTTCCAATTGTTCCTTACTAAGTTTTAAAAGTTGGGTTACCCTCACCTCGTCTTCTTCCTCTTGATTCTTTTTTTCAACGGCCTTCTTGTCTGCTTCCATTTGCTGAATTTCAGAGTCGTCAAATTTCAATTGAAAGGCTTGAGTTTTTTCAAAGTTATCAGCCTCTTCGGCAATATGCTCCTCTATATCTTCCTTGAAATCTTCCTTTTCTTTGCTAGTAAGAAGAAGCTCTTCTTTTGTCCCCTTAAGAACCCTCTTTTCTCGTTCACCTTTTAACTGAAGGTATATTTTTTCATATTTTTCTAACTGAGCCACAAGCTGTTTGTCAGTCAGATCACGAATTTTTACCATCTAAATGCATACCTTTTTTTGTAATAAAAAATTAATAAAACCTCTCAAATTTTCAATATTGTATCACTAAATCTAATCCCCCGTTAACCGATAAGAAAGAGGACTCTGTTAAAGGAAAAAAGTTGAGTAAAACCCTCCTCATTTACAATAACGAAGCTCTCATTGATTTGTATACGGTATTGATCCATGGCCATTATGATAGTGAGATCCTTTATGCCACCTCTATTGAGGAAGCCTTTAATCATCTCGAAAAACATAGTATTGGGCTCGTCTTTATTGATTTCATGATTCCTAAATGTGACCTCTTCTTAAAGAAATTTATCAAACAAGACCAAGTGATTCCCCTCGTCTTAACAGCTGACGGTGATAATATTTATGAGGCAAAGAGGACTTATAAGACACAGACCCTTCTTCATTATTTTCGTCATGATGGTGAGGGAGATAAACTCTTTCTTAGTATTGATAAAATGCTAAAGCAGGTTAATCGCACAAGAGAGCCTAAAACTTACTGTAAGATAAACTTAAGTTTTTTCTTTTCAACAAAAGAAGTATTTTGTGATGTCTACGTCAAAATATCAGAGACAAAATATATAAAAATTATGAATCGCTATGAGCAAATAGACCTAAGTGATCTCAAAAGACTCGAGCAGAAGAATATTAAATATCTTTATGTAAAACAGAGAGATTTTGCACTCATCATTAAAAGGCTAGTTTCTAGTTTAGATCCCTTGAAAAAACAATCGTCAGGCAAAGAGCTAGTACAAAATTTAAATATTAGTCCGGTTTTTTCTATTCAGCTTCAAGAAACGGTAGCGGAGACGATTAATAAAATCGGGCTCAACCAAGAAGCTCTAGAGATGACCTCTGTCGCTATCGACAACACAATGAACTTGGTCGAAAGAAATAATGAAGTCTTTGAAATTCTCAATTATTCAATAAAAAGAGAGAACTATCTCTCAGAGCACAGCTTCCTTCTTTCCTACTTAGGCTGCGCTATTTTAAAAGAGAGTCCCTATAGTGGCGAGGAGGCTTTTCTCGCAATAACACTCGCAGCATTCTTTCATGATGTCACTCTTGAGGATAGCGCTATTGGCAAAATTCAAGTTCAATCAGAGCGAAAATTTAAGAACCTAGGGGTCGAAGAACAGCTTGAGTATCTCTCCCACCCCAAAGCCGCAAGTGATATCGTAAAAAAAATTGAGGGAATCCCAAAAGAGGTTAACCAGATCATTGAAAATCATCACGAACGCTATAATGGCTCAGGCTTTCCCAATGGTCTCAATTATCGGAGACTCTCCCCCATTTGTTCCATTTTTAACGTAGCTCATGAAATTGCTCTCTATTTATATGACTCAGGAAATGACAGAGAGCACGTAAAAGAAATCATACTCGAATTAGAAGATGAATACCAAAATGGTCATTACGCCATGGCCATCAAGGCCGCCAAAGTTGTTTTCGGTCTTGAAATGTCCAAATTGAAAAGCGCATGATATATTAAGTTCATGCAAAGCCCTCAAGAGCTTGATGAACTTTATCAGCAAACTATTCAAAAGCTTCAAAAAGGTGAAAGACCGGTCATCCATCTCAAACCAGAAGACTTGGATTTTGCTCTTCATCATTTGAATCAATTAAATCGTACTCAAGCGAAAAAAGAAGATTTTCTCCCTATTCTTTGTGTTCTTGACCATAGTAAAAATGGCTCACTAAAATTCACTGAACCTCTTGCTCATATTTTTTCAAAGCGCTCAGAAAGTGATCTTCTCATCTATTCCTTAACAGCTGCTCTTAAAGTCATCATTGAGGAATGCGAAAGACAAAGTGAGAGAATACCTTATGCTTTCATGAAGTCCCTGGTACCTCTTCTTTCGCATAAAGATCCTGAGGTTGTAGAATGGACCTTGAGAGTCATTGAAGCCCTGGGACATCAAAGTATTATTTTAAAAAATGATGTCATCAAAGCACGTCCTGGTCTTTCTGCTCTTTTTAACAAGCACAAAAAGAACACCCAAGAAATCGTTGATTACCTTATTCAAAGATGGAGTCCTCGTGAGTAAAAAAAGACCTGAGACTGAAGATTTTTATCGAAAACTCATGCAGGCGACCAATGCCATTGGAGCACCCCACTTCGGAGAAAAACCGGAAGAGGTTAAGGTGGACATTCGCCCCGACTCCAGTATTGGTCCAGGCATGTTCAAACCAGATCCTCTCAAGCCAGGTCATTACAAAGCTCACCCCACAACCATTAGGGCCATGAGAAAAGATATTTTTGTAGGTGGTAGCGATGAGTTTATTGACCTCGAGAAGCCTTACACCTGTTTTAAGTGCCGTCAAAATCTCGACCTACAGTTTTGGACCTTTTGCCCCTTCTGCGAAGCACCATTCCCTAAAGACTTAGAAACACTCTAAGTCTTTAATATTTTGAAACTTTCCCTAGCAACGAGTCATTCACCTGTCACCTTTTGTTAGATATGTCTTATTTACGAATCCTCTCAAATATAGGATTTTCTTACACTACAACAATAGGCGAGTTCAATTTTTAACAAGAAAGTGGATTAGGAAGATCCAAGGAAGTTAGAAAGAGAACATAAACACACGTTACTAAACAGGAGTCAAATCCATGGGAACAAACCAGAGACGAAACAGTCATCTTAAAGATGATCAAATCAAGCAGCTTGAAGATCTTCTAATGGCGCAAAAAGAAGACCTCCTCAACAAAATCTCAGACCAAACTCAATACGCACTTGATCCTAACGAGCAAAAGGAACAAGTCGATGCCGCTAATAACAACCGTGAAAAAGAGCAAGAAGCTCGTCTTCTTTCTCGTCAGGGTTTTCTTGTAAAGAAGATTTCAAAAACTCTTCTAGACATCAAAACTGGTGAATACGGTCTTTGTAAAGAATGTGATGCTGACATCCCTTTTGAGAGACTTATGGCGCGTCCAGTTGCCGATATGTGTATCACCTGTAAAGAAGACTCTGAAATGTCTGAGAAGTCTAAGCTTTACAAGAAAGTCTCTAAGTCACTAGGGAAAACCGCTCAGGAGTATGGCCGTCTCTAAGTCTCAAGAAGACTTTATCGAAGCCGTCGTCTCTGCTTTTTATCAGAAAGCGACAACGGACGTGCTGATAGGTTATCACTTTAGAAAAATTGCTCTAGCGGAGTCCAAAGACCATGCTCTTAAACCTCCGCTAGAAGCTTTCTCTCATCATTTACCTCGCATCAATGACTTTTGGAAAAACCAACTCCTCAAATATCCACTTCCTGAAAATCAACCCCCATTTCAACTGATTAAAATTCATAAAGAGCTTATGGTACGAAAAGGCGAAGTCAATCGCTGGGTCTCTCTCTTTGATGAAGTTCTCAATGAATGGGAGGATAAGTCTCCTGAACTGACAAAAGCTTGGCGCTTGAAAATCAATCACTTTCAAAAAATCTTTATAGAAAGCAAGATTCTTTTTCCCTAAAACTTACAGTCTTCAGGCTTTTGTGGTTTTTGAGCATTGAAAACTCTTTTCACAAAATCAATCAAAACAGGCTCATTCGTGACATCGTCAAAAAGCCAATTGTTTCCGTGCCATTGCCCAATGGCCAAAGCTGCGAGACATGCATTCTCAGCGGAGTCATATTGAATAACAAGCATCTCTACTAGACGAATCTTAATTCGCTTCCCAGATCCTACCTGACAGCCCTCTTCACGATATTGAGAGCAAAGAACTCTTCTTAAGCGTCCCTCTGGTGTGTCAGGGATGCCCACAACTTCCACAGTGGAATCAAAGTCTTTGGCCATATTCCACACATCAAATGGACCCCAAGCTTTTTCTTTTTCTTTACTACAAGAGCAACCTAAGAGAATAAAAGATAAGGAGAAGTAGATAATTGCCTTCATTGGGATATTATAAGCCATTATCGAAGATTTATTAACGTTTCTTTTTTTTGTAGCGAGGTGTCTTCTTTCTCTTGGGAGCAGCTTTCTTCTTTTTCGCTACTTTTTTCTTTGATGATGCCCCACTTTTTTTGTGCACCTTCTTTTTATTAGTCGCTCGCGCGCCTTTTGGGCCTTCTAAAGGTTTCAAGGCCAGTGAGCTTTGGGAAAGAATGGCTTCATTGATTCTTTCCATAAGCTTGTGATCACTACTTGTCACAAAATTATATACACGACCCAACTTTCCTGCGCGACCAGTTCGGCCACAGCGGTGAATATAATAAACTGCTTCAAAAGGAAGATCATAATTGAGTACCCAAGTGAGATTTTCAATATCAAGTCCACGAGCAGCGATGTCTGAAGCAAGAAGGATGCCTCCCTTATTTCTAAATTCTTCAAAGGCTTGCTTTCTCTCATTCTGAGAAAGAGCTCCATGAAGGGCATTGACCCTTCTTCTAGGAAATTCTTCTTTTACAACTTCTAGCAACTTGAGAACATCTTCTTTACGGTTGAAAAAGACAACTCCAGTGCCCTTTCCTTCTTCTTTAAGAAAAGCCTTCATTAAACTTGGTTTTTCTCGCATTCCACATTGAATATTGTAGGTTTCAATATTTCTTTTAAGCTGAACTCCACCCTGACAAACGACTTCTTCAAAGTTCTTATTAGGAAAAACGTCTGTCAAAAAGTTTTGATACTGAGCAGGCCAGGTGGCAGAAAATAGACCAACCTGAAACTCATCCGGGCACTGAGCTGAGGCCAATTGAAAAATCTTCTTTAGATCGCGACTAAAGCCCATATCCAAAAGTTGATCAGCTTCATCAAAAATCATAAATTCCAAAAGACTCGCATTCACTTCTTTTCGCTCAAGAGCGCTAAGAAGTCGACCTGGACTAGATATAAGGATGTCAAAAGCTTCCTCGTGAAGGCGCCTCGATCTTTTTCCTTTATCCCCTCCTACTAAGCTTCTTATACGAAGTTTCGCAGTATGGGCCACAGACTTAAAGACCTTCATTACCTGATGATTGAGCTCTCTGGTGGGAGTAAGGATAATCGCCCGGGGAGCACCAAATTGATCTTCCATAGCGATATCATCATCATTCACTTTAATTCTTTGAAAAATCGGTAAGGCGTAAGCGAGAGTCTTACCAGATCCCGTTTGAGCGAGAACAGAGAGATTCTTCTTTTTGAGAAGAGGAGGAATGGCCTTATTTTGAACTTCGGTAGGATGAGTTAGGGAGTTCTCTTTTAAGAACTCCCCTATTTCTGGTAAAAAATTAAATTGCTCGAAGGCCACTCTTTGTCATCCTGGATTAAATATCAATTCTAAAGTTTAAGGAATGTATAGTTGCAGGCTTCACTCCGTCAACCTCAGAAGTAATAGGCTGTCTTAGCATGTATTCCACATGAACAAGCCATAGTTTTGCCATGGGAGAGAAAGTGAAGTGCTCACTATCAATCATGCCACGCACTCTTAGACCGATTCTCTCTTCCCAGATGTGGGCTCCGAGATCAGCACCAAGATAGTAGCCATCTCCAATATCATAGCTAGATCTCTTATGAAGGCCGACAAAGGGCTTTACCGAGAAAGCTGAAAGCTTGTAAAGGTATTCCCCATGGAGTCTGATAAGTGCATCTTCTCCATAAAGAAGAGCACCAGCTTCCTCTTCATTATCAGAGAGACGAGCAAGCTTGAGATCCTCAATTGCTGCAAAGGCCATCCAATTATCCTTTCTGTAACCAAGACGATAATCGATGGCAAAGTTTGTTGTGCTATTAAGCTCATCGGGAAGTTCCGCCACTTCACCTTGGCCAGCAAGGGAGTCAGCAGTAATTCTTACAGCAAAATCCGTTCGGTAAAGGCCATAAATACCTAAAGTACCAAACCAATTTTTCTTGTACTTATAATCGAAGTAAGCGCCAACTCTCGCCTCACCTTTAATATAATTATTGATGATTGGTGAGTTGGGATCACTTGGTTTGAAGTATTTCCCCGTTTGACTAGCAAGCGCAGTTTTTTCTTGTTCAGTCAGACCACAAGCCGGAGTATTAATAATGTATTGAACTAGGTCAGCACCTGCACTTGCAGAGTTAATACAAGTACTTACTTTTGTTTTGATCGCAGGAGGAATATCAGAACCTAGGAGGTTTATTAGATCTGACGCCGAAAGGACTTCACTTTGTATTCCCATAAGAAAACTCAAATTACCCTGGGCACGAATACTAGGTTTAACTTCAATTTCTTTAACTTTGAAACTGAAAATAGGGATATTGATCCCAACACCTACTCTGGCATTTTGTTCTGTTTTATCATAACGAAGAAGAAAGGCTTCACCAGCATCGATTTTATCTTGGCTAGTACCTTGTGTATCTGCTACCGCCTCAGCATCATCAACAAAATCAAGAACATCCGTATTTGCCAAAGCAGAGACATCGAAGATGAAATTGTGCTCAAACTCTCTCAGCATCTCTTGGGTTCTAAACTTGTCTTCAAGTAATTGAAAACGATCAACGACATTGTAGGTATTAGCCTGGGCTTCAGCGAGGTAAACAACCCCTAACATAAGGAGAGCTATCCTTAGGCTCATCTTAAAACGATCTTTCATGGCGTCCTTCCTTGAACTTTTATGAGAAATATTAATTTACGGATGCCTTTAGAATAGTGTCTTTCTGATTTTTGTCCACCCAAGCGAAAGTTTTTTCCGCAAATATCCGAGTGGTAAACTACAGTTCTAAAAGCCTGATAAGACATTGCTTTCCTTCACTTTTTTCGTCAAAATAGGAGTGAAACACTCTTTTTTTCTGACTCAGGATGATCATGGAAAAGGTTTACGTGCTCGATGTTCGAGTACCGAAACAAGACAACCAAAATATCGAAGTTCTCAATGAGATTCAAATGGGATCAGATGAGAGCTGTGATCTGCAAATTAATGATCATGGTCTCGCCCCCTTGCACGGCCGTTTTCGTCTGCAAAATGGTGTTCTAACCTTCACCCACCTAGGTCCAGACAATTCTTTTAAAATAGGCCGGCATAAATGTGGTCATGGAAGAATGTATATCTTAAGCTCTGGAGACAAGTGCTCAATTGAAAAAGTCAAAATTATCGTTAAAGAAGAAAAGGTTTCTCCTGAAGAACTGCAAAATAACAAAGAAGAAGAAGAAATCGAAGAAGACTCTCCTCTCAATAGACCCTTTACCTCAGAAGGTGTCTCGGATGAGACTGTTGATGATCAACTTATAGATGAAGGGCCCACCAAAGAGACGAGAGTGTCGACAGATCCCACCGATGAACACGCAATGCCTCTAGAGAGCAAAGAAGCACCTGAGGAGCAAAACGAGCCTCAAGCGCAAGAGGAGGAAGAAGAATTTGAGTACGTGGAAGAAGAAGTCTATGTCGATGAAGAGGGCAACGAAGTCGCCGCACCAAAAAAACCTAGTTTTTTCTCTAAGCTTAAGGCTAAGTTCAAGCGAGAAAAGAAAAAAGAATCTCCTGTCAGTCCAAAAAAGCACGACCTAGGTCTTAAAGGAAAAAAATCCAAGAAAGCTAATGGACCTGTGCACCAAGTTGCCGGTCCCCTTGCCCGCTTTATAGGACTTCTTTACTCCCTCTTTTTCTTCTATCTTACGCTTCATCTTTTACTCCCCATAATTGAAGAGAATTTTGAAATAAAGATCCTCACTATAAGCGGCGACATCTGGAATGAGATAACTCCTCATTTAGCAAAACTTCCAAAAGAGCTTCCTCCTCAGGTAAAAGAGCTCCCCTACACCTTGGAAGTCTATACCTTTATTCAAGAAAAGGTTCTAAAAGAAAATATTTTTCATTACCTCTTTTTCTTTGCTGTTTTTGAGTTACTTTTTCACTTCCTATTAGGTCTCTCTTTAGGACAATTTCTTATTGGTCTTAAAAACAGTGGACGTGGTCTAATCTCGCGAATTCTTAGCCCAATCCGCCTCCTTCTCGGTTGGATAACCCTTCCTCTTCTCATCTTTGACTTCCCCATCCTTCTCAAAAAACGCTCTTTTAAGGAAGTAATTACCTTTTCCAGAATCATAAATCGAAAAAAGCGACTCACTTTTCTCCTCTCAACTTTGATTCTCCCCTTAATCATTATTGTGGCCTTTAATACACCTATTCTTTTAGATCTGACTGGTGACCTCAGTGATAATTTTATTATCAGCGAGGGTGCTGCTCCTAAGCTTAGGGGCAAAAATGTAGCAGATAGGATCAGCTTTAAAAGTATTACCTTTGGTATTGAAGGAGAAGCCTACTTTGATAACCGGACCAGTCTTATTCCCAATATTAAAATTGAAGGCCCTATATTCTATCCACAGCTTATTGCGAGCACCCCCAAAAAGAATGCACTTCTTAGACTTACCTACAAAGAGAAAGTATCAGAAACGCAAGAACTACTTGAACTCTGTCGCCGTGACCCTTTATTTAAAGTCATCCATCAAAATATTGAAAATAATGAATCGGAATTAGTCTTATTTTTCTATAAGGTATTGAGTATCAATATAAATAATATTCCTGACGCTCTTAAAAACTTTGGACCGTTTCTTGGACCTTACTACTTAGCCGCTAAAAAATTAAAGTCTAAATTAGGTGCTAAAGACATCAAAGAGGTCACACTTTTTAATGGAAAAAAGGGATACTCTGTTCAAATATTTTCCAAAAAACAATCTGGAGATATTGGTCTCAGTCTCTTAAAAATCAAGAAAGGAAATATCAACCTCCTCCAAGGAGTTGCTAAGCCCGAGCATGATATCTTTGCTAGAACATTCTTTTTAAAAACTTTACTCAATGTAAAGTCCTACGATGAATCATTCAAAAACCTAATGGGATTCGTCAGAGGAAACAATATGACCAACCCACTCCAAATGGGATTGGTGGGCGTAGATATTCTCAACGAAGTGATTAAGAAAAAAAAGATGAGCCCTGAAAGTGCCCAAATCATCACAAATCTTCTTACAAAACTCAGTTCTCGGGCCATCAAAGAGGAGAATGAAAATTTTCAACTCACCTTACTTGATGTATTCAAAGACCTTGACAAGGCGCTCCTAAAAGTCAATAAAAGCAAAAAGAATAAGGTTCTCTCCGATCTACGACTAAGTTTGGCCACTATCCAAAAAGCCTTAAACTCAAGAGATCCCGAATTTTTCAAACTCAATAGATAAAAGGTTTTCTATGATTACTGAAGACGTCAAAAAACACTTTAATTTTAAAGTCGTTCACGAAGACAAGCATACCGGTGCACGGGCCGGGGAAATTACAACCCCTCATGGGGTCATTCCCACTCCCGTTTTTATGCCTGTTGGTACTCATGGGGCCATTAAAGCATTACAACCGACCTTTTTAGAGCAAATGAATGCCCCCATTCTTCTTTCTAATACCTACCACCTCCATTTGAGCCCCGGTTCAGAACTCGTTAAGAAAGCCGGAGGTCTGCATCGATTTATGTCTTGGGACCGTCCTATTCTTACGGACTCTGGAGGTTTTCAAGTCTTTTCGCTCCAAAGAAAAAGCATAAAGGAAGAAGGTGCAGAATTCAAAGATCACAAAGGAAAGAAAGTACTCCTAAGTCCAGAGACAAGTTTGCAGATTCAACAGAATCTTGGCTCTGATATCATGATGGCCTTTGATGAGTGTATTCCCTATCCTGCGGATAGAAAGTACACGAAAAACTCTATCGATAGAACTCATCGCTGGCTCGATCGTTGTATTCAATCGTGGCATAATCCTAAACAGGCACTCTTTGGTATCATCCAAGGCTCTACCTATGATGACTATAGAGATGAGTGTCTCGAAGAAGTGGTCAAAAGAGATCTTCCAGGCTACGCAATTGGAGGCGTCTCTGTTGGAGAAGGCCCAGAATTAATGGAAAAGATTGTCAGCTACACCGCCCCAAAAATGCCTAAGAATAAGCCTCGCTATGTTATGGGTGTGGGAAACCCGGAAGACCTGTTAATGATTTGGGAAAATGGAGTCGATATGAGTGACTGTATTATCCCTACTAAATTTGCGAGAGGAGGTACGCTCTTTACCTTTAGGGGGAAAATTCGAATCAGACATCGCAATTATAGGCGTGACTTTTATCCTATTGATCCCAATGTTGATTGCTACGCCAATCGAAACTTTAGCCGCGCTTATATTAAGCACCTCTTCGACTCTAATGAAATTTTAGGTCAAGTCCTCGCGACAGAGCATAATATTGCTTTTTATAAAACGATGGCGGAAAAGGCCAGAGAGGCCATCTTAGAAGATCGTTATCGTGATTTCAAAGAAGACTTTCTCAATAACTACAAGAAAGACTAAAGAAAATGATGGCAAAGAGCTCCACTTGCGAGACCAAAGGCGACGAGCTTTAATGAGCTTATTTTAGGAAAAATCCAAATCATAACACCTGCAATAATGAAGATAAGGATTCCCTCAATCCCCGTAAAAGCAACCTTCCCTAAAGGCAATAGAGCATAAGCCATTAAACCGATAGCACCGGCATTAATAGCATCAAGAAGCTCAGAGAAGAATCGAGATTGCCTCATTTTGGGAATAAGCGGATTTAAAAACCACACAAATAAAAATGAAGGCAAGAAAATTCCCACACTTGAAGCCATCGCACCCCAGCCCCCTCCAAGAAGATAGCCAATAAATGTAGAGGTTGAAAGAACTGGTCCAGGAGTGAATTGACCAATGGCCACAGCATCAGCAATTTGTGCACTGGTAAGCCATGCCCTTTGATCCACAATCTCATCCTGAAGATAAGCGATGAGCACATAACCAGAACCAAAAAGAATCGATCCAATTTTAGTAAAAACCCAAAAGATAGAAAGTATATCCACACTCTTTGTTTGAGAAAGTTTTCCTTTTAGTCGAAAATAAACTAGTCCTAAAGCACCTCCCCCTAAAAGAGCAAAAGCTTCAGGCACTCCTAAAAAGCCCATGACAAAGACAACTCCAGCAATAAGGGCATACTCCAGATCTTTAATCGCCTTGGCCCATAACTTCTTAATTGCTTGAAGGATGAGAATAATCACAATAGGCTTTATCCCTATTAGGTACCCTTGAAACTGAGGGTATTGAATTCCAAGTTGGTAAAAATAAGCAAGTAAACCTGTGAGAAGGCATGCAGGAAAAATAAAGCTAATGCCTGCAATAAAAAGCCCAGGTACTCCTCCTCGATGAAAGCCACAGTGGATGACCATTTCGGTAGAATTGGGGCCTGGAATCAGAGAAGTAGCACCAATCAAATCAAGAAAGTGCTCGTCTTTCATCCACTTTCTTTTCTCGACAACTTCACGATGAATCATAGCGATATGAGCGGCAGGCCCACCAAAAGCACTGACTCCAAGGGTAAAAAAGAGCTTAAGAATCTCGGTTAAGGCATAGACTTGCACATTGAGCTCCTCCATCAACGTCATCAAAGTCGTTAATCATTTCTCCTTCTTCATCAGCTTAAATTTATTAGCACAGGTGTCATTTGAGAAAGAAAAAAGCCGCTTATGATGGGAATCATAAGGTTATCATCAATAAAAGCAAATAGCTCGCTCAGGGTGCCACTAACCCCAGTGAGAATCACAAAGCCACCGAGTGAAATTTCTGGCTTAGGAGCACCATAGAGAGCCCCAATGAGACAACAAACTAAAAAACAAGCCGAGCTCCCTTCAAGGGATTTACCAAAAAAAATTTTCGTCTTTCCATACTTAATACCAATCAAACTAGCGATAGGGTCAGCAAAGATAAGAAAAAGAATACTCAAAATAGCAATATCCCAAGAGTACAAAAAGAAACAAGCGGAAACACCAAAACAGTAGAAGGTGAAGCCAGAGATATGATTCCTCTCACGTTCCCTGAGAACAGGGCCTGCGAAGGCGATAAAAAACTTGTTTACTGCAGGAACCTTTAGTCTTAATCCTTCAAACAGAAGACCCATTAAGCCAATACAAAAGCTTGCGATGGCCGCTTCTTCTTTACTAAAATTAAGGATAAAGGTGACTACTAAAGCAATAAGACCCGTGGCCATATGCCAAAGCTTACGCTTTAGATGAAGGTCTGTTCTTTTGGCCAGTTCCTTTGAGTTAGTTTCTCTAGAGCTCTGATTCGATAGCATGGCTAAGAAGCTTTGTGAGCTTTTCAAGATCCTCATAAGAAATATTGAAGAAGAGGGCGATTCGAAATTGATTACGCCCTAACTTTCTATAGGCATCAATATTATAGACCGCCTTTTCGCTATCTAGTTTCTTAAGGAGGTCACCAACATTAATCTTGTCGTCAACATCAATCGTTGCCACGGCAGTTGAACGAAACTGACCTTCCTCAATAAAAGGAGAAAGATAAGTTTTTTCATTGGCCCAACCATAAACAAGATCGGCCCGTCTTTGCGCTTCCTCTTGAACTCCAGAGTATCCCATTTTATTCATTCGCTTGAGAGTTTCATTAAAAAAGAAGAAGGTACTAATTGATGGAGTATTATAGGTCTGGTTTTTATCAGAATTATCAATCGCTGTTTTCCAATTCATGATATCTGGAACATAGCGAGAGTCATCGGCAGCAATTTTAAGAGCGCGCTCTCTTGCCTTTGGTGACATGATCGCAATCCATAATCCCCCTTCGCTAGCAAAAACCTTTTGAGGACCAAAAAAGAAGAGGTCAACCTTTGAAAGGTCACAAGGAACTTGTCCTCCACCACTGGTGGCATCAACAGCTAAGATGGTATTTTTATCGACCTCTGGAAAATCTGTGACGATCACTCCTGTGGAAGTTTCATTTAAAGTACAACAGATCATATCAGCATCTGATCGATTTTCTACTTTTATACCTTTTCCGAAATCGACGGCGACATTCTCTGCCTCAATCCATGGTACTCTATTATGAGCTTTGTACCATTTGCTTGAAAACTCTCCACAAGTAAAGTGCACAGACTTCTTCTCAACCATTCCAAGACCAATACTATCAAATAGAAAAGTCGCGCCTCCATTTCCTAGTACGATTGAGTAGTCTTCTGGAAGTTGAAAATACTTTCTTAGTCCATCTTGAACCTCTTTTACGAGATTTTTAACGGCAGGTTTTCTATGGGAAGTACCAAGTAAATGAACTCCGGTTTCTCCAAGTGCTTTCATGACGTCTGTCGGTATTAAAGACGGACCGCTTCCAAAACGGGGGTCACTAGGAATGAGCTCTTTGGGGATTTTGTAGTTTTCAAACATGGTATTCTCCTAGAATCAAAGTCACCAATATCTTAATCCTATTGCCCTAAAATGAATAGAGAAAGCATTTACACTTCGCGTATACCTTTGAGACAATTGGCGCATGAAATACCTTATCATCTGTCTTTTGTTTTTTGGTTTAAGCTTAGCAAATACTTTTGCTAAGTTTTACGACTTAAACCTAGGTATGGGTCTTACCAATGAAAGCCCTGGCCGTTATCAAACAGACAAAGATGGAGACAAATCACTTTTCAACAATAGATTTACCTTAGAAGCTGAAGGATCCTATCGACTTGGTGATTCTGAGACTTGGAATCTTCATGGAACAGGTGGTCTTTTATGGCCCGGTGGAGAGGTCGATTACATTTCCCGTCAAGTCTACTACTTGAACTCAACAGTCGGTTATATGATGAATCCCCATTGGGAATTACGCTTAGGTGGTGGTTTTTATCTTACCCGAATCTCAGGAGACGGTGGTACAACCAGAATTAGAAATGGTGCAGGTTTTACTAACTTTCCCATCCCTGAAGAAGCGAGCATTTCTCGTAATGTGACTCTTAATGCCGCAAGTAACTTTGAATTTATTGATGATGTCTCATTTCGAGTGGAGACCTTTATTTTTAATCCTGTTAACTCAAGAAATCGAACTTTTAATATCGCCTTTACCCTTCGTTATCATTTTGGAGACTCACTATGGCGAGACTAGCCTTTAATTTTCTAAATACTATTCTTATTACCATTCTTTGGGCCAACACGTACGCCTTCACCCTTAATAATTCTGTGGCGGCTTCTTTTGATATGGAAGCCCAAGATGAGATCGCCGTTAATGTCGCTGATCATGGCTGCACCAATATTGATCTCACCAATGATCAATTCCTATCCATTATTGAAGAAGCCGTCGATACTTTTTGGAATAGAGTGCATACAAGTTCTCTGCGCCTAAAAAAAGGTGGGGTTTCCAACGTCAGTACTGACTTTCAAACGGGCTTGATCTGTACCAATCCAGGAGAATCAAGTTGCAGTATTAACCCCGCCCTTTCAGTCTCCAGTGGCATTCTCATTTCTTGTAATACCACTCTTTCCAATTTTACGAACAACTCAGTTCTTGCTGTCTCTGTTCCCAATAATGTGAGTAATGCTGTCATTAGAGGAGCACTAATACTTATCAATGACGATTCTGGAAATACCTTTAATGGCCTCAGCAGAACAGAAAAGGTTGCTGTCATCGCTCATGAAATTGGTCATGCTATAGGCCTAGGTCATACAGAACTTGAAGACAACCTTATGCTCTTTGAAAGTATCCCCACTCGGAATGCACTGGGATGGGATGACATCGATGGAGTTACCTATCTCTACCCTGTTGAGCAGCCTATTTCAGGCTGTGGCAGTATCTCAACCGATTTTTCAACTAAGGGGCCTGGAGGTTTATTGCCGACTCTTCTCTTTGGCTTAATCCTAACATTTTTGCTTTGTTCAAAAAAAGTGAGAAAAGGAGCGCCCCTTTTCCTTACACTTTTTCTCGTAGGCATTAAGAAAATCTTTTTCTTCACGCTCTAAAAGACTTTCCTCAACGAGAGGCAGCCAAAACCCTACAGTAACTAAATCTTCAAACTCTAAAAGGGAGTCCTCCGCTTTTTGAACGATGGCAATATTTTCTAGGCGAATGCCTCCAACTCCTGGTTCGTAAAAGCCAGGTTCAAGAGAGCCTACTCTATTGGCCCTCATTGGCACGACACTTTTTGGGTTAATAGAATATCCCCCCTCGTGAACATTGACTCCAACACCATGACCTGTCCCGTGGGCATAATCCATCCCTTCACTTTGGAGAGACTCTCTGGCCAAGACATCAAGCTCTTTACCAAGTTGGCCTTCTTTAAATTTAGCTTTTAGTAATTTTATTAATCCTTTTAAAACCAGAGTGTATTGTTTTTTCTGTTTTTCCGTAGGAGTGCCTAGAGGTAAGATGGTTCTGGTGCAATCTGTAGCAAATCCCTCATCGTAGATGGCCCCAGAGTCACAAAGAACAAGATCCCCCTCCTGAACAAAGGTTGAGTCTTCTGGCTTTCCAAAGTGAATGATGGAACCATGAGCCCCAAATCCAGCAATGGTGCGAAAGCTTTGAGTGTGAGCGCCCTGATTTTGATAAAAACTTTCAAAGTGATCTCTGAAAGAGATCTCACTTACTTCGCTACCTGACCGAGCCTTTTCGACAAGCCAACAAAGACCCTCATAAATGGCCTGCGAGGATTTATCAAAGCTCGTGCGAAAAGCTTCTTTTTCCTCTTCGCTTTTATAAGACATCCAATCTTGATGATAACCAGGATGAGGCTGAAGCTTCTTTCCCATCACTTCTTTCGCTTCATCATATTGAGCACAAGTTGTGAAAGCCTCGTCCCACCATAAGGTCTCTATTCCCACGAGGCCTTCTAGGGCCGTCTTTAGCTCCTCTCTTTTATAAATTTTACGAAATTCATTTTCAAAACCAGAAAGACTGTCAAAATAGGCATCCTCAACAAACAAGGAAACACACCCCCTTTCCATAATGGCGAGAGAGCGAAAAGTTCCTTGATAAGGAAGCATATTGGATCTTAAACCACTTGCCCATGCAACAGCATCGAGACCACAAAGGAAGGCCGCTTCCCCTTCCTTAAGACAACGCTGCCATTTTAATAACAAATGATCCTTACTTTTTTCATAGGGAACTTCCCAAGTTTTTCCTGAATATTTTGGTCTTTGAAAACCAATTTTTTGGTAGAAAAGATCTTCATCTACGCTCACCCATGAAAGATGAGACCACTGCTCTTTTAATTTTTGTGGAGTTCGCTCAGGAATAAAACCTAAACTTTTTAATTGAGAGACATCCTCATTAAGAGCTTCAACAAGAGAAGTACCATAGGGTACCTTCACAACTTGAACACGAGATTCATCGCACTCGAGATCGGCTTGCTCATGATAACGACCATCAACATAGAGATGGATTTTACCATCCTCTAAAATCAAGGCTTCCGCTACTGATCCAGTAAACTGGGTCAGGAAAACTCTCAAAGAATCATCCGCCGGAACGTACTCACTCAAATAATGGTCAAAACTTGAGAGATAAAAAGCCTCAGTGTTGATCTCTTTTAGGAAGTTTTTTAAAGAAAATTCACTATTTATAGCATTCATAAGACGAACCTTTAAGTATCTATTTTTATTATGTTTATTAGGAGAATATGAACCATAAAACACCCCGATCCTACCAATAATCGACTATTTAATGAAGATTTTCCTAAAGAAACTGACCCTTTTCGTCGAAAATGATTAAAACCTTAGACGGACTGTTTATGAAAATTGGTGTTCGCCACATTGTCGCTCTCTGCTTGGGGGTCTTCCTGATCAAGATCGTCATCTTTGATGCTTACCGAGACTCTCAAGTCAATCGTGCTCCTGCTACAGTAAGGACAATAAATCCTTATTAGCTTTTAACATCTAGACGTCTTTCAAAAGTTCGCGAGCTTTTTCTCGAAAAAAGTCCCCCCTTTCAACATAATGACTAAACTGATCAAAGCTTGGAAAGGCAGGGGATAAAAGAATAATTTCTTGAGTTTTACTCTCTTGTTCGTTTTCTTTTAAGTGAGAAATAATTTCACCAAACCCTTCAAAGCATCTCCAATAAGGATTTATTGTCCTTAAAACCTTTTGGGATTCACCAAAAAGAAAAACCTCACAATCCTTAAGCTCCTCCATTACAGAAGCAGAAGGAGTATCGTTATGGCCTCTCAGCTGCCCCCCGATAATAAGAGTCATGGGGAGCTTCTTTTCTCTCATGGCCTTGATCGCTGTGACTGTCGCTTCCCAATTGGTGGACTTGGCATCATTGTAGATGAGGTATTTTTTATTTTCACCGATATACTCAATTCTATTTGCGACCCCTGAAAAAGTTCCAATCGCCTTTTGAAAAGCGGCTTTCATTTCCTCTTCGTCTCTCTTTAATTTTGAAGAAAAAGCTTTGAGCATTTGCCAGCAAAACCATAGATTAAAACGGTTATGAGCTCCCACAATTTTAAGTTCATTGAGATTAAACTCTTCAGATAAACGCTGAGAATCCTCTTCACTTATTCTATGTATTTGAACACTTGGCTTAAACACAGGCTCTTTACAACCTGGACCGATATAAAAATGATCATCCTTCCCTTGGGCGTGGCAAAGCAGCCACTTGGCCTGACGATAATCCTCATGGACACTATACCTCTCACCGTGATTAGGAAAGAGGTTTAGAATACCTGCCACACAAGGCTTCATTTTATCTAAGGATTCACATTGGAAACTCGAAACCTCAAGAAGGGCTAGGTCAAATTTTTCACCACTTTCTAAGCCCTCAAGAAAAGAGCGACCTATATTGCCCCCAACAAAGGCGTTCACTCCTAAATGTTTCATCACTTCTGCCATAAAAGAAACACTGGTTGTTTTCCCATTAGTTCCTGTCAAAGCTAAGATTGGCCTAGAAAAGAAACGAGAAGCGAGCTCTAATTCATTCCAAATAGGGATCTTATTTTCCAAAGCCTTCCTCAAAGTTAGAGAAGTTCTCGGAATTCCAGGAGCAAGTAAAATAAAATCAACAGCTGCTAATTCATCTATCGCCTGTGAAGAACCTTCTTCATAGTGATGGCTAAAACTTGAGTTAAGATGAGGCAATTGGTTTTTCCACTCTTCTGGCTTACCCTTATTCACAATCACCAGCTTTTCTAGGCCCCTATGAGCTAAAAACTTCAAGGCTCCGAGACCACTTACACCTAGGCCATAGACGGCAACGCTTTTCCCATGTAAATCTATTACTGAATTCATACTCAAACAGTACCACGCTCCTATGACTTTGGAAAAGAGACGAAACTTTATAAAAGAAGAAATCTTAAAGCTAACACAATTCTTAGAGCCACTAAGAAACATATGGGCTTATGAAGTATTAAATACCTTTCCAGCAAGTCAGTCCGCCTTTAAAGAGGAATGGTTTGAAACCTTAGCGAAACTCACCGAGAAAGAGGAACTCGCCCTAGAAAACGGTGAGTCTATAGATTACTGGGAAAGAAGTGATCTCAAAGCACTTTTTCAAAAGCTTCAAGACCTAGAACAATTACCTCAACTTGAGACCCCACCGCCCCCCTCCTATCCCAGCTGGGCCCTTAATAAAGTCTCTGGGAAAAAACAGCATGAAATTGAATGCATTGTCGGCCTATTAGATCTTTTGGGCCTAAAAAAAGACGATACCTTTATCGATATTGGGGGAGGAAAAGGTCACCTTTCTCGAATTCTTTGCCTCTATCATGGACTCAATGGAATAAGCCTTGATACCAATCAACATTTTCAAGACCTAGGTTTAGCTCGTTTAAAAAAATATCCTGCCCCCAAAGATGCTGGGCAGATGACATTTAAGAACTTTACCTTTGGGGGAGACCTCAAAGAGGAACGAAAGCTTTTCAAAGAAGCACAGGGATCTTTTGGTCTTCACACTTGTGGTCCCCTAGCCCTTCATCATTTGGATAAAGCTAGAGAAGATCATAGAATCCTTAACTTCGGTTGTTGTTATAATAAACTCACCCCAGACCAAGCGAGTACAAGCCAATTTTTTAAGGAAGCAAAGAATAATTTTTTTACAAAATATGCCCTGACTTTAGCGAGTCGAGGTCACACAACAATCACCCTCAAAGATTATCAAGTTAAAAAATTAGTAAAATATAAAAGAGCTGCTCTTCATTTTTTTCTTCAAGAAAAAGGACACCATAAAGGTTTTGTTACTGTTGGCTCTGCTCACCCAAGAGACTATAAAGACTCCTTTTCTCACTATGCAATTCAAAAGCTTGAGGCAATGAATATTGTGGTCAATGCGTCTGAACTTGATTCTTTCTTTAAAGACCCTAAACTACAAACGAAACTTGATTTTATTTATCATGCCAATATGATTCGTTGGCGCTTTGGCAGAGTTTTAGAAAAATTAATTATTTTAGATAGAACTCTCTCTCTTCTTGAAAAAGACTTTGATGCTTACTGCTTTGAAATATTTGATTCTCATCTAAGCCCCAGAAATATTGGAATCATCGTGAATCCCAAAAAAAAGCCTCACACACGGTGAGGCCCTTTGATAGATTTTTTTCTTATCTAAGAAAAAGCATATCGTAGTACTTAGGAAGACCCCACATATCATCAGGGATAATCTCCTCCACTTCTCCACAAAGAGTTGCAACTTCTTCACTGAGAGGCATTAAAGTTTCTGAAATCACCTTCGCGACCTTAGGTCCATCCTCAGGTAACTCTTTAATTCCATTATTTAGGTTTTCAACTCGATTGAAGAGAGTCTCTGTGGTGTAGTTGAGTTTCTTATAAATTCCCGATTCAACGCTTGATTCAAATCCAATTTCCTTTTGGGTTTTAATGACCTGACCAAGTTGTAATTTATAATCAAGGACAGAAGGAATCACATGCTGGTTTACCATTTGAATCAACGTTTCAAACTCAATTTCACGAAGGGTATTATAACGTTCAATCAGGACATTAAAGCGAGTTTCCAATTCATCCTTGGTGAAGATTTTTTGATTAAGAAGAAATTGCATCCTCTTTTCGTCGATAAACATGGGAAGTGCATCCGCGGTAGTCTTTAAGTTGAGAAGTCCTCTTTTTTCCGCTTCTTTAACCCATTCATCAGAATAGCCATCCCCATTAAAAATAACGTCGTAAGAATTGGTTATCCATTTCTTTGTCACTTCTTTCATGGCCTCATCCGCGGACTTTCCTGAAGCTATCGCCTTTTCAATTAAGTCTGCTGTATCATTGAGGACATCGGCAACAGCGCCATTGAGAATAGAAAGAGGTAGACCAATACTCATTTCACTACCACAAGCGCGAAGCTCAAACTTATTACCAGTAAAAGCGAAAGGCGAAGTACGGTTTCTATCAGTATTATCCTTGGAAAGATTTGCAAGCTGATGGGCCATTACATCCATTGCTGTTTCATTACTACTGGTCACAGCCTTACCATCTTTAATGGCAGTAAAAATTCTATGGAGGGTATCTCCAAGGTAGGCAGAAATAATCGAAGGAGGAGCTTCATTGGCCCCAAGACGATGATCGTTTCCAGCAGAGGCAATCGCCGCACGAATCATGCCACCATGACGAAAAAGTGCTTCAACCACTGCAGAACACATGGTTAAAAAGCGATAATTGGTTTCGGGATTGCTACCAGGGTTAAGAAGATTATCTCCTTCAACAGTCGAAAGAGACCAATTTAGGTGCTTTCCAGAACCATTAATCCCAGCAAAAGGTTTTTCATGAAGAAGGGCCACAAAGTGATGCTTGATAGCGATTCTCTTAAGAGTGGCCATGAGCAACTGATTGTTATCAGCAGAAACGTTAGTATTAGAAAAGATAGGAGCAATTTCATATTGGCCAGGAGCTACTTCATTGTGCCGAGTCTTCGCAGGAATTCCTAAACGATGAAGCTCATAATCAAGCTCTTGCATAAAGCCCATTACACGCTCTGAAATATCACCAAAGTAATGATCATCGAGCTGTTGGTTCTTAGAGGAAAGTGATCCAAAAAGAGTTCTTCCCGTCATAACAAGGTCTGGACGTGCATAGAAAAAGGCTTCATCCACCAAGAAATACTCTTGCTCAGTACCACAGTTAGACTGCACCCTTGCCGTTTCTTGACCAATGGACTTCAGGAAACGCGTAGCCGCCGTTGAAAGGGCGACTTCAGAGCGAAGAAGAGGCGTTTTAATATCTAGGGCTTGACCAGTATAAGAAATAAAAGCAGTTGGAATACAGAGGGTTTTACCGTTAACCCCCTCAAGTAAAAACATGGGAGAAGTTAAATCCCAAGAAGTATAACCTCTGGCCTCAAAAGTGGAACGTGAGCCACCATTAGGAAAAGAGGAGGCGTCAGGTTCACCTTGCATGAGTTGACCAGCGGAAAGGTTTTCAATCGCCTCACCATTTTTAATATCGAGAAAAGAATCATGCTTTTCAGCAGTTGAGCCCGTTAATGGTTGAAACCAGTGACAAAAGTGAGTGGCTCCACGCGAGATTGCCCACTCCATTGCCGTCTTAGCGACAACATCAGCGAGTTCTTTGGGAAGTGGCTTATTTGTGGTCGCCACCACATCGAGTTCTTTCTTAACATTTTCGGGAATATTTTTGGCCTTTCGATAATCAAAAGTACTATCACCATAGTACTGACTAATCCTCAAAGGTACGCCTTGATTATCTAGAGGTCTTTCAATTTTACGATAAGATCTACCTACGGCAGTGCTTCGGGCAATGTTTCGGTCAGTTGTCTGAGCCATCTTCTCTCCTTGGGACTTGAAGCTTTTTTTATTGGGTTTGCCGAAATTTTAGCGATAAATAGGAGAGATTGTCTATAATTGCGACTAATGGATTAGATTAGTCCGAACTAATACATAGAGTTAAAACCTGCATTCATGCAGACAATGATAGTGGCAAAAACGAAAAATACGATCTTGGCCATTAAGGCTTGAGCTTCATGGGGGAACATCAGCTGACTCCTCTTGCTACTTATTAAGTGTTACTGTTATGACAGACTCAAAAATATTTGTAAATAGGGAGCAATGCAGCTTTGAGTAAACATGTGAAAATTCTTATATTTAACGCAGAGGGTTCTACGTTCTGCCTCCATGGATCGGAACATTTTAGCGCTATTCGAAAAAGTCATTGGCAAAACTCAAGGCTTGCTCTTACCAGATGCCTTATAGAGATGAAGTACCTGGATTCGGATAAAGAGGTCACCTCTGAGGACATCGAAATTTCCGAACACCACCACTTAAAAAAGTACCCCGATCTTTTAGTTTCACTGAGTCACACACGAGAAGTTGCTGCTGCCATTTTAGCGCAGAAGTCAAAAGATCTCCTTGGAGTGGGTATTGATATTGAAAAAAGCGATCGACTCGTGAAGCCAGAGCTTCTTGATAAGTTCCAAAACGATCGAGACGAGGGTCTTGATCCATTAGAGTTATGGTGTGCCAAAGAGGCGGCTTTTAAGGCCTCAAGCTACTTTTGGAAAAAAGAAAAAACTTTTGTTCTTAAAGATATTGGCGTCACTTCTACTTCTGTCACGGCGGGAGACAACGTCTTCACATCAATTGACTTTGAGGTTGCTGACACTTGCTCTGGCACTATTGAATTCTCCTTAGAGGAAAACTTCCTCATCACCACCGCCTTTGTCAAAACGCTAAAAGGTGCAAAAGGTGCGTGATACCTTTTATGGTGCGTAGCCCGTAAAAGGTATCACGCACCTTTTTTTAATAAGAAAGGAGAACTTTTTCGAAGAGGGTTCT
>JASBRV010000095.1 GCA_030149295.1 Bacteriovoracales bacterium
AGCATAAGAAGAGGATCAGAAAGAGAGGTCTCTTCCGTTTTAAACTCCCCTTTCTGATAGTCCGGCTTTAAGTCCTGCTGATCATAGTAAGGAAAAACCTCAGGCAGATCTAAAGAGCAAGGACCATCACCAATAAAAGCAATAGGCTCTACTCTCTTGGTGATCTCAATTAACTCTCCAGCGGCCAACCTAAAGTTCATCGGAACAAAAAGCGCTCCGATTTTGGAACAAGCAAGAAAGATTGTAATATGCTCAAGAGAATTCGTTCGCAAATAACAAACCCGTTCACCTTTCTTAACTCCAAGGTCACTGAGAGTCCAGGCCCAAGCATCGATTTCTTTTTTTAGGTCAGTATAAGTAAGAGAGCGCTCTTTTTCTTGTTCAAAAAGCGCTACCTTCTCTCCATACTTTTCAACTACATCATCAAGAAAATCAATCCAGGCCATAATGTTAACTTCCTATTACATTTTGATTAATGCTTGTGAGACTTACCAACCATGGAAGGCAAACCTCCCTGAGACTTTGGGGGTACTCAAGGAGACTTGCGTGTCCACCGGGAATGAATTTGACTTCACTACCGGGGATTAAGTCTTTTAATTTTTCATGATTAAAGGGAGGAGTGAGAACGTCCTCAAATCCTGCGCAAAAAAGAACAGGAGCTATAATATTAGAAAAATTAATGTCATGATCTTCCATAGCCCCTTTAATAAGGCCTTCAATCACATGAACTTTTTCTAACCCTGCTCTTTCTCTGTAATACTCAAGGAGCTCTGGTCGCTCTTCAACGATGGTTTCCCCCCAAATCCAAGGTGTCGCGACATCAAAGCGGTGCTTTGGACCTCCCTTTTGGTTGGCCTCTAGCCAGCTTTGAAGCTTAAGTTTAAGAAGGTGGCTTGGCTTCTTATAAGTATCGGCTGCCACAATTCCTAGAGCTCTTTGAGGGTTTTTAGAAGCAAACTCTAAGGCAACACGACCACCATTAGAGAGGCCAATAAAAAAAGCTTCTTTAATCTCAAGATCATCGAGAAGTCCTTCAAGATCTTCAACTAAAGTCGAAAGAGAATAATCACCAATAGGCCTGGGACTCTCTCCTTGCCCACGGCCATCATAACGAAGCACTCGAAAATGTCGACTTAAAGCTTCAATACTTTCGCTCCAGCTTTGAAGATCAGCAAAAAGACCATTCACTAATACTAGCCAAGGGCCCTCTCCGTCTATTTGGTAATTAAGCTCTAGCTTGGCCATTAACCAATCACCAATGCGCCATCTACATTGAGGCAGGTTCCTGAGATAAATTTCGCGTCATCAGAAGCAAGAAAGGCATAAGCGGCTGCAATTTCTTCTGGCTCACCAATTCTTTTCATGGGGCATTTTTCTTCCATCATGGTGATCACCTTTTCAGGCATCGCACGAACCATAGGAGTCCCAATAAAACCAGGGGCAACTGCATTGACACGAATTTGGGCCTTACCTAGCTCTTTAGCGAGAGTTTTGGTCATGCCGATAACACCGGCCTTAGTGGCCACGTAATTGGACTGACCAAAGTTTCCATAATGAGCGACAACTGAAGCGGCGTTAAGGATAGAGCCCCCCTTGCCTTGTTCTTTAAGCTTCACAGCGGCCATTTGAGAGAGCTTCCAAACGGCAGTAAGATTGACGGCAATCACTTGGTCCCACTGCTCGTCTGTCATCTTAGCAATGGTCGCATCACGAGTGATACCGGCATTGTTAATGATGACATCAAAGCCCTTATCCATCTCGGCCTGAATCTTTGCAAGGTCTTCTGACTTAGTGACATTTCCTTGGATATAGGTCATGCGCTCAGGAAACATCGAAGCAAGCTCTGTTTCGTCGAGACTTGGCATGTCGACGAGGACAAGTGTACTTCCCTCTTCATAAAATCTTTGAGCGGTGGCACGACCGATACCAGAAGCTGCACCTGTGATAATGACTCTTTTATTCTCTAATCCTTTCATCTTTATATCCTTTGTAACCTAAGTTTTTTTGTAACTGAGTGCCTTTTATTTATTTTATTAACTTTCAAAACCATCCAATGATTCTTGGTTAAACGTGGGGCCATCCCAACGCAGGCTAATGGCAGACCAAGTGTAACCAATTCCAGCAGAAGCTAAGCAAACGTGATCCCCTTTTTTAAGAAGCCCGCGGCGCTCAGCCAGTCCTAAAGATAGGACTTGATCAGGAGCTCCAAAATGACCGTATTGATCCAAATAGATGGATTGTTCTTGTTTTAATTCAAGACCGTCGAGGATGGCATCATGAGCTGACTTTTTCATATGAAGAAGGGAAAGATAATCAATGGGCTTGGCCATAGAATCTTTCGCAGAATTTTTAATGACACTTAAAAAGTTTTCAATGGATCGGTCCGCAAGCCTTTCCCTCATGCCAACAATATCCGGACAAGTTAAGAAGGTATCTGTGTCTGCGAGACCATCACGACTACGTTTTTTGGTGCCCCCACCAGGAATGATCACATCCAAAGAGAAAGCACCATCAGTGATGACTTCACTTTCTAAAATGGGATTATAGTCTTCTTCTGTTCTTTCCACCAAAAGAGCCGCTCCCCCATCAGAGAGATTATAAAGGAAGCGAGAAGTCTCATCTTTATAATTAACGAGATCCCCTGTTCTATGACCACCACAAAGAAGGACGCGATTAATTTTCTTATCCGCAACCATCATATTCTTGGCGATTTTAAGTCCTACAACATTAGAAGAACAACGAGCGGCCATATCAAAGGCCCAAGCCTTTTTGAGACCTAATTCACGTTGAACAAAAATGCCGGCCGACCAAACATGGTAGTCCTTATACTCAGAACCAGTCCAAATAACGAGATCGATACTTTCGGGATCAATTCCCTCAAGAGCTCTTTTGGCGGCATTGATCGCCATTTGTGAGGGATGACAATCAAGAGGTGCACGACACTTCTTTATGATTCCCATTTTCTTTTCAATAACTTCTTGAGGAATACCAGATTCGCGCGCGATAAAGGCGGCGTCTTCATATTCTTTTGGCAACCAAATAGCAGAACGTTTAAGGCTAATGGTCATAACATAGCTCCTTTGAGAAACTTTTTAAGGTGGCCGGCGACAATTTCAGGTTTTTCCAAGAAAAAGAGGTGGTCTGATTCAGGAACAAACTCAAGGAGTGCGCCAGATATTTTTGATTGAAGTCTTTTAGCGTTTTCCGGATTCACGAATCGATCCTCAGCACCAGATAGAATGAGAGTTGGTGTCTTAATCTTTTCAATAGGCCACTTTTGAGCAAGCCACTGATCTACCGCTTTCTTTTGAAAAAGAACTTGCTCAACATCAACGGGATGAGAGCGTCTTAATGAGCAAATTTTTTGAAAGAGCTCAGGGTTTGTTTGAGGTAATGAGGGGTAAACCGTTGCCGCCACCGCAAGCTCAGTTCTCTTTGGCTCCTCAAGGGCATAGAAAGCCTTGAGTTGTTCGGCCGGCATAGGAGGAAGAGGAATGAATTCATCACCACCTGAAGTTGTGCACATGAGAGAAAGACTTGCGAGTCTCTCGGGGTTATCAAGGGCGATGATTTGCGAGAGAAAGCCCCCCATTGATATCCCCATAAGGTGAAATTTGGGAACTTCAAGCTGGTCCATCACCTCAAGGGCCTCCATGGCCACTTCCCTAAGTTCATACTCGGAAGTAGCTCCACTGGATTTCCCCATGCCTTTATTATCCACAAGGACCATCGGGTAATCACGACCTAAGGCTTTTTCGATTTCATCAAAGTTGTAATGAGAACAACCAAAACCTGACAAACAAAGTACAGGAAGTTCTTGAGAAGACTCCCATCCTTCGCTTAAAACTGTATGAACAACTGCACCACTCTTTAGAGTGAAATCTCTGGTGTGACTCATTAACTTGTCCCTCGGTTAGGAGTCTTTTAGTAGTTTGTTTAGATTTCATTTCTGGGGTTTGATTGTCAAATATTTTTATACATGCGTATCAAAAATGCGGCGAGTCAGTACAAAAAGTTTGCAACGCTCGTCTATCTCCATAAACTATACTAATGAATGACCATTCCCAAATAGATCCAAGTATTTATGAGCTTTTTGAGTTCAAACCCCGTAAAGGTGATCTCAAAAAAATGGAGATTATCCTCGCTGCTATCGAATGCATCGCGACAATTGGCTTTGAAAAAACCACTTACGAAGCTATTGCTCAAAAGATTGGAACTCGCCGTGCTCACGTGGCCTATCACTTTAAAGACAAGTCCGATATTTTCGAATCCTGCATTCGCTTTATCATGGCCAATTATCAACAAGCTTCTATTAAAGCTATTGAAGAAGCAAAAGATGGCCTGGAAATGTTGGTCAATTATGCTCAAACCCCTTTTACCTGGGCCGAAGAAAATCCCCAACAAGTCTCAGTCATGTTGCTCTTTTACTATCTGTGCACAGTGGATGAAAAATACAAAGAGCTCCATGCCACCATACGAAAAGGTGGTGTTGAGAGAATTCAGTACATTCTCACTAACAAACTTTCTAAAAAAATTGATCCGCTAAAGGCCGCTCCTATGGCCAAGAGCATTCAAAATCTTGTCAGTGGAAGTATCATGGATGTAGCGACCACAGGCAATAAGACCCTTCGAGAAGCTAAGCAACAAATAAAGGAGCAGGTTCTCAGAATTATTTCTCAATAAGGAGGAGAAATGAAAAGTTTGGTCACGGCACTTATTTTACTTATAATCAATCCCCTTTCATGGGCGGGTAACTTCGACACCATCTCAAGGTTTGGAGACAATCCAGGCAATCTGACTTTGAAAATCTACAAACCCTCTAAGGTGCAAAGAAATGCGCCTTTGGTGGTTCTTATGCACGGATGCCAACAACAGGCGATCCCTTTCGCCACGGAAACAGGTTGGCAAGAACTTGCTGAGCAAAAGGGCTTCTACCTTCTTCTTCCCGAACAAAATACCAGTAACAACGCCATGAGGTGTTTCACCTGGTTTGAAAAATCTGACATCTCTCGCGACAAGGGAGAAGTGGCTTCGATCATGGCGATGATTGAATACATGGAAAGCAACTACTCAATTAATAGCGACAAAATTTTCACTGCTGGACTCTCAGCTGGAGCGACGATGAGCGCCGCCTTAATGGCGACTTATCCCGAGCGCATCGCGGCCGGTGCTATTACTTCTGGAGTGAGCTTTGGTTGCGCCTCCAGTGTAGGTGATTCTTTTATCTGTATGTTTTCACCTAATGACCTAGACGCGCAAACTCGTGGGGATTTAGTTAGAGAGGCCTCTGGAAACTTTAGAGGTAAATATCCTAAGGTCACCATCATTCATGGAGAAAAGGATTACCTCGTAAAACCTACCAATGCGGATCATAGTGAGGAACAATGGAAGAATGTTCATGGAGAATCCATGGTGGTCGAAAAAATCATCATCCCGGGTCTCGGTCACGGTTGGCCAGTGAATCCCTCGGAGAACTGCGGGAAGACCTCTCAATTCGTTGTGAATAGCAACGTATGTGCAGCTAAGGTTCTCGCTAAGAGCTGGAATTTGCTTTAGATTCTGAAAAAATTACTTTCCTGAGGGCTTTTTAACGCATTAAATCATTTTTATGCTAAAAAGCTCCCATGCAACTATTAATCGTGTCTCTCATTATTCTTAGCTGGTCCTTGCTCTCACAATTAGGTGGGTTTTAATGAAGGGCTTTTTTCTTCTACTAATTCTTGGTTTGATTCTCTTTTCATCGTGTAAAGATGAAAAAACGGGTTTTATTACCGAAAGAGGAACTGAATCAACGACAAGTGGGCCTGAGAAAGTTCAAAAAGTGGATATTCTCATTCCTGAAACTCCCATCGAGGAAAGTGAAGAAACCAAGAAGATTTCCATTAACGAACTCTATGACATTTTCTTTAAAACTTTTGTTCTCACCGTTGAAGGTGGTGACACTCGTATTAACTTTAAAAGGATGCATGAATTAAGAATCTCTCAAGATAAAGATTTTCTTAATTTGGTTGGCCTTATTGAAAAACGCATGGCCACAACAGATCCGGAAACTTTAGATCTCCCCGAGAAAAAAGCATTTTATATTAATGCTTATAACTTTGCTTCCATTCGTTTAGTGAATAAAGGTTACCTTCAAAAGGGAAAGATCATCACTTCCATACGTGATCTCTCCAATCCTATTTTTAAAAACGACATTCTTGAAAGAAGCACCATTCTCTTAAGAGATGGTACTCATAGTCTCGATAGCATTTTAAAGAATAAAATTAAGCCTCTCTTCTTTCCAAAAAAGGGAGAATTAGACCCTCGTTTTGTCCTGGCCCTAAATGGGGCAACAATGAGCCGAGGGCTATTGTTAAATAGAGCTTATCAGGCCACTAGTCTTGAAGAGCAGCTTAATGAAGTGAACACCAAAGCACTTAGCCTCTCTCGATTTGCCAAAATCGAAAACAAAGAGTTAAAGGCCGCTAAGGTTTTAAAGTGGTATCGTAAAGAAATCGAACAGGCTTATGGCTCTATGGAAGTCTTCTTTGGAACTTTTGGTATTGATGAATCACTTTATCACAAAATCGATTATCAAAGCTTTAATTGGGACCTCAATTCGATGGCCCTTTACCCTGCGCCTTTAGAGGTTCAAAAGACTCCTGATCTTCCAGAGATTATTGAAGATCAACCTTCTGTTCTTGGGGAAAAGCCCTGTGAGTTTCTTAAAAGTGAAAATGTTGAAGTCATTGCTCATTGTAATCAAGTTTTTCAAGGTAACCTTGAAGGAGCCCTTCGCTACAAAGTAACGGTCGAATCAGCTTCTCTTTGTCTTTATAAAAGAGAGTTAACTGATGGGGAGTACTCGATGGGAATTGTTGGCGACATCACTGAGACCGACCAAGATGGTAGGCTTGAGTCTCTATCCCTTTCTGTTGAAGGAGAAATGGACGATAAGGGTGAAGAGTATCGCATGAGAATTGTTGAGAAAGTCGTCTCCACCCTAGAGTACGAAAAAAGCTCCAAGCGCCTTATGGTGCGACAGACACGGAACGTTTTGCGCGGTTTGCGGAAGTTTTCTTTGCAGTGCGAGTAGTTCTTTTCGCTTTTAATTGAGAGAGCTCTTCTTTTAAAAATTCGATCTCTTCTTCATAATGATGACATTTTTTTTCTAATTCATAGAGGTTTTCCTTTAGACCCTCAAGCTCACTAGTTTGGCCTGAAAGATCTTGGATCTTTTTTTGCCACCATAGCGCTCCATTCATTTGCATTGAACTTAGTTGTAAAAAGGTTTTATCCTGCATCACTCTTTGTAAATTTTCTTCAAAAATTTTTAACATACAAACTCCAACCATTTAATGAGTTCTTGGCATAATTTTGCGTGACCTTTTTCTCCGACGACACAGCCAATATGGCCACCAGATAAGAAGACTTCATTGTATTGGTCACTATAGGACTTAATGGCCTGAGAGCTGGCATTAGGAACTATGATGTCTCCTTTGGCCAAAAAGGAAATGAGGGGAACTTTGATTTTTTCTAATTTTAAATCATTCAATACATAGTAATTTTCAATAAGCTCTTTGTAAGCAAGTCCAGGAAAAGGCACGCTATCTTTAACCCATTCGGTGATGGCCACATGCTTTTTCATAAAGCTCTCACTCCAACCTAAGTCCCAAAGGACTTTTTTTTGCTTAAGTGAGGCCATGGGAGTGATCATTTGAAAGGAGCGATCAAGGAATTCCGCATGGACATTGCCCCAAGTGGAGACCATTTGATCGAGATTTAAATTACTCTTATGAACCCAATGATAAAATGGACCCTCTACGTGGAAATCGATGGGTGTTGTAAGGAGAATCAGACTCTCCACTGATTCCGGGCATTGGGAGGCAACGACTGCACTGAGCGTGCCACCAAGGCATTGACCAAGAAGATGAACCTTCTCTTTTTGGGCTAGATTCTTCACTTTTTTCAAGGCCCACTTAAGGCCCAGGTCGATATGATCATCAAGGCTGAGATACTTATCTTGAACACGCGGAGTGCCCCAATCAAGAAGATAGACATCATGTCCTTCATCAACCAGGTTTTCGACAACAGAACATCCTGAATAGAGATCCAAGATGGTGTAACGATTAATCAAGGAAGGAATGATCAATAAAGGTATTCTCTTCTGAGAGGGAATGACCTGTGACTCGGCCTTAAAATGAAGAAGACGAAACTTGCCCCTAGAAGCGACGGTATCAAAGGACGTCCCAGCAATCTTCTTTTTATAATAAGAAGTTTTGAGAAGGCTTAGGTTTCTCAAACGCAAGGGGATCTTTAGTATGCTCCCTGGGGCAGGTCTCATTCTCTTAAAACTTAAGAAGCTTTGGTTGCTTTTAAATTTGTTTTCGTTTTTTGGTTCCAAGACTGAACACTATCCCACCACATATCACGAGTGTTATTAATGCCTTTTACCCATTCACTCATAAGAGTTCTTTGAGTTTGAAAGCCAAGATCCATGATCTCTCTCGTTTGCTCCATTTGGTGCTCAGCGATTTTCGAAGCTTCCTCAGTCATTAGTTGAGTCAGCTCAGTCCCTCTTTCATAAGAGTTTTTGGCCAGTGTGCTCAATTGAGCTGCAAATTCGTTTACTTGATTCATGTTTCAACCTCCATGTATGTTGAGAAAATAGGTTAAATGAAGATTATTTTTCTTGCACTAATTTTTTATACTTTTGTATAATTTTTTTTATATTTTCATATAATTATCAAAACTTGCCCCAAAACGGACCGAGGAGACCAAAATGCTCGACTATAAAGTGCCTCCCCTCAAAGAGAAGGTTATTGATGTCTCTTTAAAGGGAAGAAAAGAGATTCTTCAGGTCTACACATGGTACGGACCGGCCAAAAGTCCGTGTCCCGACAAAGAAAAAACCATCGTCATGTTGCCGGGCCTTGACGATAGTGTCTTTCTCTATGAAAAGGCCTTCACCCTCATCAGGGCCCTTAACCCCAGCTACTCCTTATTGGGGATTGATTTAAAAGGCCAAGGAAAAACGATTGAACACGATAACACTCACTCACTCAAGACTATTTCTCTGGAGTATCAGGAAGAGATCATTAAAAGTGTGTTGGCAAGTTATGGCATTGAAAAGAAATTTCTCATGGGCCTATCTTATGGTGCTGGAGTCGCTCTTCACTATGCCCATAAAAATCCAGAGAATGTCCTAGGCCTTGGCCTTATTGCCCCTTATGTTTCAGAATTTAAAGCGTATAAACCCGGATTGCCTGGGCTCTATTATTTTTTAACCTTCCTTAATCCTTTCACTCCAAAAATGACCCCTTACACTCTGCCCTTTTACTTTATGAATGCCAGACTTAAAGGAAGATTAAATCCTGATACCAGTTGGAGTCCCAAAAAAATGCGTGCCCTCACCAGGCTTACCCTGGGTATTTTAAAATTGGATACTGACAAGGCACTAGATGAGCTGGCCCATCTACCGGGAGGAGTTCATCTTCTATGTGCCTGCCAAGACGCTGTTGTTCCCATAGGTGCCCACAGGCATTTCTACAACAGAATTCCAGCTTCAATGGATAAATCTTTTAGTTTAGAGGATGGCATTGGCCACAGAGTTCTCTCGGAACATCCAAAACAGGCAGCAAGATGGTTGAGTAGAATACTCCCTTAAAGCTATTTAAACTTGGGTTAAAATTTCAGGCTTCCAACACTCATGCTTTGATCGTTAAAATTTAGAGAAGGGAGTTTCGATGTCCGATATATCACAAGTCCGTGCCGATCACGCCAAACATGTAGCAGAGCTTGAAAGTAAACGCCGAGAAAACCTCGATGAAATGCGAAAGAGCTATAAAGGCATTCTTAAAAGTAAAGAAGAAGCCCACGAAGAATCACTAGAAAATATCAAGAAATCAAATATCGAAGATAAACGAGAAATCGTTAACGATTTCAACGTCTCGATAGAAAAAAGTAATGAGCGAACCAGAGAAAAAATCAATCAGACAAACGAAAGAAAGGAAAAAGAACTCACTGAATTGAAGGAAAAATTCAAAAAAGAAAAAGATGAAATGAAGCTCTCCTTCCAACGAGAATTAGATCAATTAAAACGCTCCTATGAGAGTATTATTAGAGACCGAGATGGTGAATTAAGAGAGAGTAAAGTTCAAAATGAACGAAACCAAAAATATATGACGAAGAAATTCAATAAGCGAATCGAACATGTCAAAGAAGACTACGAAGAGCGTTTAGCTGATATTCAAAAAGACCACCAGGCCGAAATAAAACACCTCGAATCCCGTATGCGCGGCGAGACATAAAGGAAAGGGCCTAATGAAGGCCCTTTTTATGTCTAACTATCTAAAATTACGAAGAAATTTTATAAAAGTAAATTTTTCAAAAGGTCTCCTACCTCTTTTGCATTGCGATATATTGGCGCCACCAACATTTCCAGGAAACCCTTATGAAAACAAGTTTTATGGCGCTCGCCCTTTCTCTTTTTTTGGCCTCATGTAGTGGAGGAAGTGACGAACTTCCAGTACCTCGTCAAAAGCAAATCATTGCCACCACAGATAATAAAGATGAAATCCAAGAAATTTTTGATAACAGCAGCGTTGTCTGTGGCGAGAGAGCTTGTCCTGATAATGTTGCCAAGCTGACCTTTTATGAGATGGTCGATGAAGAATATCAATTTGGAGTTTGCTCAGGAACCCTTATTCGCCCCGGTCTCATTCTTACGAACTCACACTGTGTACCAGATAGCCTGTCCTATCCTGGTGCTGATTGCTCTGGGCAAATTGAAGTTAAATTTCCAGGACCAGAGAAAAACGTAGTGAATACTGAAAAGGTAGAATGTTTAAGAGTTCGCAGTGTTTATCGCGAAGATCGTGGAGAGCCAGACTTAGCCCTTCTTGAAGTTGGCATCTCTAGAAAAAGCCGAACAGAAGTGACCATTGCGTCTAGTGAACCCAATGTTGATGAGATTGTTCACGCTTATACAATGAATCCAAATAGTAACTCCCCTATCGGTGTTATAAGAAAGAAAAACTGCAAGATGTTGGAAGAAAATAACCTCTTTGAAAATGAACACAGTGGAATGGGTCAACTCTTTACTCTAGGAGAGCAGACGACAGGCTCTTGTACTATTATTGGCGGAAATTCTGGTTCGGCCCTCTTTAATGATCAAAATGAAGTGGTTGGAGCAGTCTATGCCAAGATTGATGGTGAAACACTTAGGGAAGCTCTCAAAAATGGTGGCTTCACGGTAAAGCCTTATTTTCGAATCAATAGAATAGGACTTGGGGTGAATATCCAGTGCATGCTACCTCTCACCTCACACTCTGATCCCAATTGTCCAATTCAAAGAAATGACAACTTTGAGTCCTTCGTCGATTTTATCGAGGTTCTTCGCACTAAAGCTGGTTTAGAAAACACTCCCACAAGTGAATTAGTTGTCAGTGTTAATAAAGATTTAAGATTTAATGTTTCTGAAAAGCCTCAAAGTGAAATTCTCTTTGGTCTAGATCATGCCTTTATTTCGTTTGACGACTTTTTAGCCATCGAGCAGGAATCGGAAACTCTCTCTCGTCCCCTTATTAAACTTTTCCATACGTTAAGGTTCTAATTGGAGGAATAATGATTTTACAACGCTTTTTAATAACCACTCTATGTCTCAGCACAATAGCGACTTACGCAAACGATTTAAGCGCTTCTCTCAGTCAATTCCCTATTCAAGACATTGAAAGCGAACAACAAGAATCAATCAATCGCCTAATTAAACGTCATGGTGGCTCTTTCATTCGGCCCGCAGCTTGCCCTTTAGCTTCGAAAAACTACTCTGATATTCTCTCCAAAATAGAAAGTATACGCGGTCTCTTTAAAGACCCGAGTTGTTTAGGGGATGAAACGGCCCTCTCTCAAACTTTTAACAACCTAGTTGAGACATCTGATGGAATTCAGGAACAATTAGCGACTGTGGGAGTAGAAACTGAAGGAGATGTAACTCAAGTAAATGGGGCTTCTATTAATAGCCTCTTCTCTAATCTTAACACTCTCTTTTTCCAAAATAGCTGTGAGCTTATTGATCAAAATGTTCTAGAAAAAGGTGCGGACTTTGCTCAAAACTTTGCCCAAATGGGGCTTCTCATTCCCAATAATAATGGAATTTATATCTCTGGCGGTGGACTTGCTCTTTCTAGCATTTTGAGACTCATCAATAATCTTTTCACCAAGAAGTTTAATTTCGAAAATAACTCTGAAAGGCAATCCTTTATAAAACTCAACTGTGCCTTTTATGACATCAGAAGAGACATCGAAAAGTCAGGTTTAGTTGAGATTGCCTTACCAGAACACCGAATCGACCTCTCATTATTACAAGATATTCAAAAGAATATAGAGGATCTTATCAAGGCCAACCAAGAGGCAAAATCTAAGCAAATTGAGTCAATAAGCACGGCAGAAAGTGAATTTGTCGCCCTTCAAAGTCAAAATATTACCTCTCTAGAAAAAGCTGTGACCACTGCCCTGTCTCTTGTTAGTAAAAAGGTAGCAGATCGAGAAGAAGGAAAGAGGCCTGCAGAGACTGTAAAAAAAGAGATGCTTGCCCAGTTAGTTGATCTAAGGGAACCACTTACTCTTGGTTTAGAAAACTATTTTAACCTCAACCAAAATGCTTTGACGGTCTTTGATTTAGATTTAAAGAATGAACTCTCCAAACTTGATCTCGCGCTAGGACAGGATAAATTCATGGTTCTTTTTAAAATGCCAGCAGAGGAGTTTAATCAAACGTATCGTGCATCCTTACTTTTTCATTTTGAGCGGATTTTATCGGACTTAAAAGATTATAAAGGTAAAATCAAAAGTGATTGGCGAAAAGTCACCAAGATCAAAGGTCAAAGCATTGATGATTATCTGAAATCTCTTAATAAAAAACTAGAAGAACAAAATAAAGAACTTAATGCCAAAAGAAAGTCACTTCGTCCCATAACAGAAAGACTCGAACGAATTGTGGGAAGCGATAGCGGATTTACAAGAAGCGACGACGGGACAGAAAACAAAACGGCTATTCTAAGCTCTTACGATGAGATCGCTAATCAGGTATACGGTAAGTGGGGCTACGAGTTTCTCAAGTACACGACAAAGACAGCAGAAAAGGAAAACGACAACTTCTCTAAAAAATTCTCTGACTTTGCTGATTCTCACCTCGATGTGGTGGACAATAAATATGTGATTAAAGATTCAAGTGACATGGACGAACTTAGAGTTCTCTATGCCTGTCAGGACGCGAAACCTTATATCCGTCGTTACAGTGAAGCGGATAGCCTCGTTCAACAGGCCTATGATTTTGTGGTCACCAATAAAGAGCTCTTCCACTCTGATCACAATGAACCCTTTTTAAGTGAAGTCACTCGTATAAGAAGTGTCTTTGAAAAAATCCAAGACCATCACAAATCTTCGATTTATGCCCTTAAGACTATGAGAGGGGAAGATATATCTTCTAGGGCAAAAGAAAGGTATTTAGGAGATAAGGCCCGTCGTCGGGAGTACTTAGGAACGGTTATGCTCAAGGTGAATGATACGAAACCTAAGGCGCAACTTCTTCAAAGCCTACTGGATCGCTATGACTGCAATCGTCTAACTAACCTAGATGATTAGACTTTCTTAAGTCTTGGCAAATTAATGGGGCACTTTAAAAAGGAGTGCCCTGACCAACTTTAACCAAAATTTAATGATTTAGAAGATTATTTGACAATAATCGAAAATAACCTTTGGCGAAATTGGGACTGGCCGTAAAGTTAAGACAAGAGAAAACTACTTCTAAAAATGCTACTGATCTTATTAGTTAAATGTTGTGAATGATGCTCAAGTTGTAAAAGCGAATGTGAAAGTTAAAGTCAAATGTGAAAGTACGAGTTCTAGTTGAAGTGATGGTGAAAACGCGAAAGTTCTTGTGAAAGAGTTAAAAGGAAGTAGAATGAATCACGTGTGAACCAGAGATTCGATCTCCATGCCAAGAGGAGAATTCGAATCCTGGTTAACCGTGAATCAACCCAAACCCCTTCTCGCCCATGACCGGACTTCTTGCCCTCCTAGACGATTTAGCCACCACCTTAGATGACATTTCCATCATGACCAAAGTCGCCATGAAGAAAACTAGTGCCTTGATGACCGATGACCTGGCCGTAAATGCAGGGGTTTTACAAGGAGCGAGTGCATCACGAGAAATGCAATTGGTTCTTCAGATATTTCTTGGCTCCCTCGTTAATAAAGTCATCGCCATAGGCGCAGTTCTTCTTATTCTTGCTTTTTACCCTCCTTTTTTAAAAGCCTTGCTCTTTACTGGGGGATTATTTCTCTCCTACGAAGGGGTTCATAAGATCCTAGAAAAGGCGAAACAAACTCGTGGAGTTAAGAAAGCCATCAAAAAGGAAGCCTTTGATGAAAAGAAGAGGGTTTTTGGTGCCATTAAAACAGATCTTATTCTTTCCTTAGAGATTATTGTCATTGCCAATTCGTCCATTCAAGCTGAGTTGATGCAAAGAAGCCTCACCCTCTGTGTAGTGGGCCTGGCGGCATCAATAATTATCTACGGCCTTGTCGCCTTTATTTTAAAAATTGATGACTTTGGAATTTATTTAATGAAAAAGGGATATTCAAAGCTCGGATCGGCCCTGGTGCGATTTATGCCCTATTTAATGAAAGGACTCGGCATGGCCGGAACAGTGGCCATGCTCCTTGTTGGTGGTGGCATCGTAGCTCACCTCTTTCATATTCCCTACTACCTACCAGAGTTTATTCAAAATGGCCTGATGGGATGGTTTGTTGGTCTTATGGTTTTGGCCGTGGTTTTTCTTATTGGTCGCTTAAGCTCGAGACAATCTCTTCACACACCCTAATTCCATCTACGGCAGCGCTGGTGATTCCTCCAGCATAGCCTGCACCTTCACCACAGGGATAAAGTCCTGTATGAGAAGTTGAAACAAGCCTTTGCCTATCCCTTAAAATTGTCACAGGTGCTGAAGTTCTTGTCTCAGGGGCCAATAAGAGGGCCCTTTTATCGGTGGTGAAACCTTTCATGCGCCTTTCAAAAACTTGGAGAGCTTTTTCTAGGTGCTCACTCACAAAATCAGGCAGGATTTCGTGAAGCTCTGCTGGCACGAGACCAGAAGGGCAACTCGTTTTCGGTAAATCCATTGACTTCTTTTTTTTCAAAAAGGCACTTAAGGGCTGAGCTGGAACCTCTCTTCCTGAAGCATATTTTACGGAGTAATCATAAGCCTTCTTTTCAATATTGTATTGAAATTCAAGACCTGAAAGAACATCTTCTTGATCAAAGTCAACACCGGCCTTGACAGAAACCACGAGGGCGGCATTTGACCAGCGAGAGTTTCGCGCGTAATTACTCATGCCATTAACAACAATGCCATCAGCATCAGTGCCACTAGAGAGGACATAACCTCCTGGACACATACAAAAACTATAAGAGCCCTTAAGGGTTTCACTATCTTCCCAAGAAAGACGATAGCGAGCAGCTCCAAGGTCGGCTCCAGCAAAGTCACCATATTGAATATGATCGATAAGCTCTCGTGGATGCTCAATACGAACACCGACGGCAAAGTCTTTAGCCTTCATATCAACTTCAGCGTCTTTGAGGTGATAATAGACTTCTCTTGCGGAGTGACCGGTGGCGAGAATCACATGATCAGAGTAAATTTTTTCTCCATCTCTTAGTTCGACTCCGATAACTTTATTTTTGTCATAGATAAGCTTTTCGACACAAGCATGATAACGAATCTCATGACCTTTTTCTTTAAGTTCATCCGTCATCTTACCAATGAGTTGGCGAATTTTGTTGGATCCCAAATGAGGGTTCGACACCCATGCCGTCTCAGGCGGAGCACCAAAATCGACAAACTTGTCCATCACGTATTGAACAAAGGGGGATTTAATTCTCGTGATCAATTTTCCGTCTGAAAAAAGACCTGCTCCTCCTTCACCAAAACAAACATTATTATCGGGATCAAGAACCCCCCGTCGCCAGTAGCCTGAAATATGCTTCATCCTCTCATGGGCACGAGCGCCTCTTTCTAGCACTAAAGTAGGAATGCCATATTCGGCAAAACGTAGGGCACAAAAGAGTCCCGCTGGTCCTGCCCCTATGATCACAGGTCTTTTATTGGGAGCTTTTTTTGATTTAAAAGATTCTTTATTTTCGGGAAAGCTCTCCCCTTCTTCTATCGCCAAGATATTGTAGTGAACTTTTGGCTCACGGCCTAAATTGGCCTTTCTGGCATCTAAACTCTCTGATTTGATGCGATAATCCACGACCCAAGGATGGTTTTCCTTGAGATAAGCTTTTAGATCTTCTTGATATGAAAGAGTAAATTGCAGAGTCTTTGCCATATCCGTACAATAGTGGAGGAGCGTTTTAAAGACAATGCTCATAGTAAAAAGGAGCAATAGTGAAGGCACAAATATTGGTTATTGGCGACGAACTCTTGGCCGGAAAAATCAAAGATGCCAACACCCAAGTCATCGCCAAATGGCTCTTAAAAGAGGGTTTTGAGCTCACACGCGTAGTTATTACTGGCGATGAGCGAGAAAATCTCACTCAATGCCTAAAATTGGCCTGGCAAGATTCTGACCTCGTGATCACCACTGGGGGCTTAGGCCCTACTGAGGATGATATTACCAAACTTGTCATTGGTGAGTTCTTTGGTGGCAAATTGGTTGAAAATCCCAAGGCCAAAGAAATGGCGATTAAAAATTATGCTCGTATTGATAAGGAATGGAGTCCCGATACCAATAGCTACCACCTCATTCCTGAGGGATTAGAAGTAGTGCCCAATCCTGCAGGCCTCGCCCCAGGTTTAGCCTGTGCGAGGGAAGGAAAACTTCTTCTCAGTGCTCCTGGAGTTCCTCGAGAACTTAAGGCGATGCTAGAAGGTCCCTTTCTTGAACTGTTAGACCAACACTTTCCTACGCGCCAAAATGATCAAAGGCTTCTTACCATAAGAACAGTGGGCATCCCGGAAGAGAGAATCTTTTTTGAGCTCATGCCAAATCTTTGGAAGGAACTTAGCCAACATGGCAAAGTTAGCAGTTTGCCTCAAATAGTGGGGGTTGATATCCACCTCACTTTCAAAGGGAGCGACAAAGAACTTCAAGAAAAGAAAAGATTTTGGCGAGAGCGTTTAGAAAAAAGCCCTCTTGCTAGCTATATCTGGGCCTATGATCTTAAACCTATTGAAGAAGTTGTGCTGGAAAAGGCGAGAGAAAAGAATTTAAAAATAGCCATCGCCGAATCTTGCACTGGTGGACTGGTCGCCCATCGCCTAACCAATATTCCGGGGGGATCAAGTCATTTCTATGGCAGTGTTGTGGCCTATCACAATGAGGTAAAGACCCATATTTTAGGGGTGAAAAAAGAAACTCTTAAAGAGTTCGGTGCAGTCAGTGTGGAGACGGCAAAAGAGATGGCGAAGGGGGTAATCAATGCTCTTCAAGTTGATGTCGCCGTCAGCCTTACGGGTATTGCAGGCCCTGGTGGTGGTAGCGAGGAGAAACCCGTTGGGACAGTATGTATTGGTATGGCAAACAAAAATGAAGTGAGTGCCAAAAGATATAATTATCGAGGTGGCAGAGACTATCTTAAGCTTCGTTTCTCTGAGATGGGACTTCATAAGCTACATAACATTATCAATGACTTAGATGTGTCTTAAATTGATACACTCCCTGATAAAATTTCAACTATCCCATAAGTTTAAATTTTTATTGCTAAGATAGCGAAAACTTTTAAAAGGGATAATTCCATGACATTGAAACAAGCACTTTTTTTCACTCTCGTTCTTGGTTCACAAGCTTACGCTCAAACGACAGAAATTGAGATCGAAAATACTAAAAAGATTCAAAACCTTAAATTTGATTTAGGAATTTCAGCCGTCTCAAATCTTGAAGGTGCTGGTGATACCAGTGGTAAGGCCACAGGTCGCGGCTTTAATATGGCCTTTGGAAAACTCTATGATCTCAATGAGAGTTTAACAGCGGCAACTTCTCTTTCTGGTCAGTATTCTTCTCTAGATTTAGAAACGGGACAAGTTGACTATCGAACTTATGACATAGGTGTGGTGCAAGAGATTCGAGTAAGAATCCCTATGAATAATATACTTCTTCAACCCTTTGCTGAAGTTGGCGCATCAAGAGGAAACCTCACAACAAATGCCATGCTGATTCAAAGTAAAGGCTCCGGAAGAGGTATCGATATTATTGGCGCTGAAGTTGACCAAGGCTACACTCGTTTGACGGCTGGCACAGGACTTCGCCTTCAATACCACGGGATTAGTCCCTTTATAAAATATAACTACTCTCGCCTTCTTCTAGATAGTGATGCAGACGTAGAACTCACCCTTAATGGTCAAGAAGCTACTGCCGCTACAGTCAGCTTTCAATCGACGAATATTGATCTTAACGCGCAAGAAGTGACTATCGGTTTAGGTTTTGATTTTTAAATATCTCTGTAGAATCATTTTCTGTTTGTTTATTTCAAGCATACAAGCGAAAGACTTTCGTTTTCTTAGTGAAAGTCTTTTTGATATTTATTCCACTCAAGGGGAAGAAGAGTCAACGCTCTTATTGAATTACAATTTTCAAATTAATAAATGTGAAACTTATCCCTATTTTAGGTCCATAAACCCAGAGACAGAAGGAAACTTCATTTTAGCTAAAAACCTTAAAGCTTCCTTTAGAAAAATTTCTCATTGTGTGGAAAAAAATGAGTTTCACCCCTTTGTCTTCAATACTTTAAATGAGCTTTATCACATCCTCCAGAGTGATCAAATAAAAACCCTCACTTGTAATTACGGTGTCACTCATAGCTATTTTGCAGTGGCCAGTGACCCCGAAACGATTCAGCAAAGACCAGGACTTCCCTCACATCCAAGCGTACTCTTTGATACCAACAGGATGGCCGGAAACTTTAGAGTCCATATGGATGAGGAAGACATCAAGAACACCCTTTTATTTTTTGGCGCCAGGCTCAACCGACAAGATATCATCCCCGGTATGCCCCACCCCTTTAGAAAGAGAATAGGAAACCCAACATCATTAGTTTTTCATGAGATGTTCCATTGGACAGGACATAGCCACTACCCTAAAGATAACCTTGATATTGTCTATTTAACTCAATTTTGTTGTTTTTCTCATAGTGAACACTCTTCACAGCAAAAGGAACGTGCATGTGAATTATTGAGGGATAAAAGTGCTTGGCAAAAGGATCTCAGTCAAAGAAAAGCTTACATAAAAAGGAACCTCCTTCATAAGGAGGTTCAATCTCTTATTGATGCCTATCATAATCAATAATTGGGTGAAATCTTTTGAACGCTTTTCTTTTGGCGTTTCACATCACTTACACTACCGGGCCTATGGTTCGCTTCTTCAGTAGCCTCCAAGGCCTTCTTACTTTTACGATAGATTTTTTTAATTGCTTTTTCCTCAACAGTGATAAGTTTTTGAACTTTCTTAAGCTTATCCGTATAAAGCTTTTGAGAGTCAGCAATTTTACAGGCAAAGTTTGCATCAAATCGTGCAAGGAATTCTTTATCTGACTGAAGTTTCTTTTTAAGTTTAGCGAGGGCAGTGTTTTTCACCTCACGACTAGGGTCTAATAATTGACAACCACGAACAATGGCCTTCCCCTTGAGACAGCTAGTTCTATTAAAAAAGCGACGATGAAAAGCATCCTCATCAGAAACGTCTGAATCTCGCCCAGAAAAATATTGTTTTCTCTCACTATCTTGGAGCATTCTCTCAAAAATTTGAGACTTTTTAAATTGGGCCCTATGACCTTGAATCACTTTTTCTTTTAGTGGTAAGACGAAGCGAGCCCCTAATTTTTTTTCTTTGATAGGCTTCAAACATTTTGCATTTGGAGGACATTGCTGTCCTTCTTGAGTGAAAACGATTGGGCGGTCCAAGTCTTCTTTCTTCAACTTTTTTCTCTCATTAAGAACCTTAGTCAATCTTCCCACTCTCCCAACTCGGCTATTGAGACACATGTCATACCCAAGCTCATGAAGGCCCTTTGCTATGGCATCTCTTTGCTCATAAAGGGCGCCTAATCTCTTAAAATTGTCATCTAAACGAGGGGGACTAAAAGCAAAAACACTACCAAGAGTAAAAAGAAAAATACCAGTATAAAGAATAGACTTTTTCATGAGTAATCCTTAACGAAAATTCTAAAAAAATATTAACGATGATTAATTATGAAGGAGAAATAGAATATTGAAGTAAAAAAAATGCGATGAACGCAATATTTAGAGCTAACCCACTAGAATAACGTAGGAATATCCGCTCCTTAGCTTAAATGAAGGTGCCCTTTATTAGAGCTAGCGCTTACAATCGAGGTACATATGGCACATCTCTTCCATCGCTTTGTGTGAGTTATTAAAAGCAAGATTTATGCTTCCCCCACCCTTTCCAGCAGAGAGATCACCTAAGAGAAAAATCCCCTCTTTTTTTGATTCAAAGAAGTCACTCACTTCTGGACCTTCTTTTTTCATATCGATTCCTACCGCTTCAAGGAAATTCTTAGGTGTGCTGCCACCCAAAGCATAAACAATATGTTCATAAACTTCTTTCTTGCCACTTTTAAAAGTGACTAAGACTGCCCCTTCATCATTGGCAGAAATTTCTTTAATATCAGTCCCCAAAGCAAGTCGGCATTTTTTCTTTTCACTCAAATCAAGAAGAGTTTTGCGGTTGATATCATTCATCCGTACCAGCTCATCGCGACGATAGCTAAGGGTTACCTGATTTCCTATTTGGCTGAGGTATTGAACATACTCACTAGCGGAGTCCCCACCCCCTACCACGAGCACTTTTTTATTTTGAATCTTTTTAGAAGTAACGTCGAAGCTGACAAACTTATTCACATCAGAGGGAATAGGGTAACTTGGTTTATTGGGCTTTCCCAACACTCCAATCGCTATCGCAACAGTCTTGGTCACAAAGCATTCCTTTCCCGAGCAAACAACATATTGCCCATTTCGAAGTTTTTCGATGGCCTCTACTCCATGCTCATAGAGAACGGTGAGTTGGTGTTTCTCAATGGCTTCACTAAGGTAGTCCAAAGTTTCGTCCTTGGAACTATCATTTAAACAAAGAACACCTGTGCAACCTACGTCAATCCCCTTGTAGTTAGCGGTCACAAGTTTTTCATCAGGATAAAACTTTCTTATGGACCAAGAATGATCCGGGGCTTTTTCAAGGATAAGAATATCTTGAGGCGATATCCCCCGAGTCACGGCCTCAGAAGCAAGACTAATTCCCGCAGGTCCGGCACCCACTATCACCACTTCATATAAACTTTTTCGCTCTTCCATAAATTTACCTCGATCGAAAGTTCACCATAGGCATTCTCATTAGACAATGGCCGTCCATCATTAATCGGAAAATACGATATAAGTAATTTATATTATCTATTTCACATAATAATACAGCTTTCGATAGGCTTAAAGACAGGACAAAACAATGCCCTGCCAAGGAGAATACTTCATGAAAAATTTAAGCCAACAAATTAGTTTAGAGTGTATGCTTGATAATCCCCTTTCTCCCACACTTGCCACTCTGCACATACCAAGACTCTATGGCGAAAATCCCTGTGAAATGGATACTCTTTGGGAGCTAATCCCTAAAGAGGAAATCCGTATTGAAATTCAAAAGACTGATCAAATAGAGACTGTTTCTCTAGGAGATGCGCCTTTGAAACTCAATAAAGTGGGCCAAGACAGATTTTTGCTCAAAGTCAAAGACGATCAAACAGGTTTAGAGTTCTCCGTTCACTTCAATCAATTTGGTCAGGTAAAAAGGGTTCAGGCCGCCTGGGTCTAATGTAAGAAAGTATAAGGGGAAAAGCGCCACTAAGATTTTAATTAAGAGATAATAGAAAGGAACCCAACACTCAATTTTCCAAGGAGGGATATTTTGAGAAAACTTCTCACGATCCTAGCGATCTTTTCTATTCAAACATCTTTTACCTGTAGCCCTGATGGTAAAGAAGGATTCATGCCTGAAAATGACATGAATATTCCTGTCGGAGCGAAAAACACCAACTCGATGACAGAAGAAAGATTCAATGAAATCATCGATAAAGTTGAGGCCGTCTACGCCCCCATTATCAAAAAAGACAGAAGGGCCCGCCTTAAAGTTAATCGCAAATGGGATGATGGAACAGTTAATGCTTCCGCTCAACAATTCTGGAAACTGTGGATTGTTAATATGTATGGGGGTCTTGCACGCCATCCGGCCGTTACAGATGATGGTTTCGCTCTTGTTGTCTGTCACGAACTTGGTCACCACTTAGGAGGCGCACCAAAGAATAGCTTTCCTATGACTTGGGCATCAAATGAAGGGCAGTCTGATTACTTCGCTTCCTTAAAGTGTTTTAGAAAAGTTTTTGGGGATGACGACAATGCTAGCATTATTTCTCAAATGAAGTTGGATCCTGTTGCCGTTAAAAAATGTTCTGACCAATGGGGTAACGAAGATGACAAGAACCTTTGTATTCGTGCCGCCATGGCCGGGAAGTCTTTAGCGACTCTTCTTGCCGGTAATAATAGATCCATTAGTTTTAAAACACCTGATAGTAGTGTGGTCGATAGAACAAATGATCGTCACCCAGCAGGTCAATGTCGTCTTGATACCTATTTCCAAGGTGCTCTCTGTGATCAGCCTCATACGGTCGATGTCTCAAAAAGAGATGCCACAGTGGGGACCTGCAACAGAAGCACAGACCACGATACCGGTGTAAGACCTTTATGTTGGTATAAGCCTTAAAGCCTGGCCATAAGGAGTGAAAAAGTCATGACAAGAAAAGAGCGCATTATCAAAGCCTTCAATGAACTTAGGGCGGATAACCTCCATATTCTTGATGACTTTTATCACTCCGATGTGCTGTTTGAGGATCCCTTGGGAAAGATTGAAAGCCTAGCGGCCCTCAAGAATTATTATCAGTCCATGTATCAAAATGTCACTGACATCTCTTTTGATTTTTCTCTCTTAATTGAAGAGGGCGATTCCATCATGGGGACATGGACCATGGACCTCAAAGCCAAGGGCTTAAACAAAGGCAACTCCGTGCTCGTTAAAGGAGTGAGCCACCTGCGTTTTGAAGAAGATAGTAACCTAGTCAATTACCATCGAGACTATTTTGATGTAGGCGAAATGGTTTATGAGCACATTCCTCTATTAGGTACTAGCCTAAAGCTTATCAAGAAAAAGCTCAGCCATTAAAGTAAGCCTATCTCATTATTGGGAAGACTTCTTTCGTGGGAAACGTTAAGATTTAAGTCTATGCAATGGAAATGTCTTCTATTCTTTCTTTTCACAATGGGAGCCCTCGCCCATGGCCTTGATGGCCTGCAAGGTTCTTACGAACAGTTCCTAACTCGAGGCACAAAGACAATTACCTATGAAGAAATAACTGAGTTATGGAAGAGAGTTTTCCTATTAAAACACAACGAAGATTCAAGCTACCAAATCAAAGAGTGGGAGGAAAAAAAGAACACACTTTTATTAAAAGTTGGAAAACTGCGCTACCAAGTCATCCAATCAGATAACGTCAAAATTAAAAGTCATGTCTTTCTTAAAGACTCACTCTTTGAACTTAAAATTATTCCCAAAAGGTGGATTAATATTTTTGAACTCAAATACCAGCTCATTCAACGAAAATTCACAGAAGGGCGTAATCAAATTAGAAAGGCCCTCCCTGAAATTTTTGGAATCCTGCTTTTCTTTCTTCTTCCCTTCTTCGTCATCAGAGGCAATCATTTCTTTGTTCGCCAATTCGATCAGCTAAGAAATTCGCTCAGTGACCCCTACCGCTTTACACCCAATAGGCAAAGAATTGCGATTTTTCTGCAAAGAGTAGGACCCTTTATCCCCATACTTCTTACGATTACGGCCCTCAAGATCTTTAGTCAGGTTATCACGAAAACGGTCCTTTCAGAAATCGCCCTCTTAATTCCCTTTATTCTCTATTATCTTTATTACCGGCTCTTTCGCCAACTCACTATCAATTTTCTCATCCTCTTTTCAGAATTTGCTCGACTGGGAAAAAGTCGTGAGGCAAAGGCTAAAATCTTTTCTAGCACTAAAGTCTTAGGACGCTTCTTTATCTTTGCACTTATGATGCTCCATCTGGTCTCCAGCGTCGCCGGAAAAGGTCTTCTTTATGAAGAAATTTATTATCTCTCTGTCGTTTTAGGACTTTTCCATTATCTTTGGTTAGTAAAAGAATGGTCTTCTGAGATAGACGGTTACATGGAGAAGATCCTCTATCCTTCCTTTATTAACTCTTATCAGAAATTAAAATCTCTTCCTATATTATCTTTTCTTACCCGAACAATTAGCTTTCTTATTATTCTTTTTCACCCGCCATACAATTGGCTCAAAGAGCGTCTACTATCATTGGGAATAGGAAAAACCTTGATTGCAAAGTTCTTTCAAAAGAAACTTGAAAGCAGTGAGGACCTATCTGAAAAAACAGAAGAAACTCTTCCAGAAGAATACACTGGCTGGTTTAGTGCAGAAAAAGATGACGATGAAAATCTTTGGATCCATTCTAAAAATCAAAAACTTCAAGATATTCAAAGTGAATTGGACGACTGGTTAAAAGATACAAGTGAAGAGCACTCCCTCGCCATTTACGGCGATAAAGGAATCGGTAAGACCCAGGTTCTTCGCCATCTTGAAGGTTACCTAAATGAACATGAACAAAAGCCAGAAGTTATTGTCGCCTCTATCCCGCCTAAGCTTAATACCAAAAATGAAGTTCTCAAGTTTTTAGGTCAAATCGTAGCGGGAAAAGAACTCACTGACGTGTACGAGCTTCTTGATATTGATAGCGAAATGAATAAAAAGGTCATCATCCTTGATGATGCTCAAAACCTTTTCCTCACTCACTTTGGTGGTCTCAAAGCGATAGAGACATTCTTTGAAGCTCTCAATGTGAGAACAGATAACATCTTTTGGGTCGCCAGCTTTAGCACCTACAGTTGGGTTTATCTCAATCAAGTCTTTCACAAAAATAAATATTTTCGTACCGTTTTTCGAATAAAAGGCTTCAGTGATGAAGAGCTACAAGACTATATCATTCGTCGTCATGAACGAACTGGTTTTAGTTTAAGCTATGCTGATATTATTCGTGCGGTAAGGACTAAGCATGGAGGAACTGAAGTTTCTTATGTGGAAAATATGTTTTTTCGTCTCCTCTGGGAGCAATCTCAAGGTAATCCAGAGTTGGCAGAGAAACTTTGGCTTAAAGCACTCAAACCTATGTATGGAAAACGGCTAAAGGTCGGTCTTCCTTTGGTCAGGAGCTTTCCTATCCTTCATAAATTAGCAGACGACTCTCTCTTTGTTTTATCAGCTATTATGAGGCATGAAAACTTAACCACACCAGAGATCATCAGTGTAACGGATATGAAAGAAGGAGTGGTTCGCCACGCCCTAAGGATTGGTCTAGAAAATGAATTTCTGATTAGAAATAATAGTGACAAAAGATATCGCTTCAGTGTTGAAGGCCAATATTCAGTTCTCAATTTATTAAAGGCAAAGAATTTCATCTATGAATGAAGATCAATTAAACCAAATTGGACAAATTGTAGAGCTGATTCAGTTTAATCGGATAGTGATCTTAGTATTAGGTCTTTTTCTCCTGTTTTTCCTTTCGCGCTCTCTCTATCAAATTGCTGAAAACCTAGGGAACCGCTTTAACAACAAGCGCCTCCTCATTCTTCAAGTCACGACCATTTTAAGTTTTTCCCTCTATATTCTCGGTATACCTCTTTTAGTCTATAGTTCTTTAAAACCGCCAAAAGAGCTACTTTTAGCTTTAGGTGGCTCCATTGCCGTCGCTGTTGGTTTTGCTATAAAAGATATTGTCGCCTCCTTTGTTTCAGGAATTGTCATGTTATTTGATCGACCTGCTCAAGTGGGAGATCGAATTACAGTGGGTGATACCTATGGTGAAATTAAATCTATTGGTCTCAGGGCCGTTCGCCTTACAACTCTTGATGATAATGTGGTCACCATTCCCAACACTAGACTGATTTCTGAACAAGTTAGCTCTGGAAATTATGGTGCCTTAGATATGATGGTGGTGGTTAACTTTCACACCGCCTTAGGTGTCAATATAGATAGAGTGAGTGAAATTCTTCATGAAGTTGTTGTTACGTCTCGCTATGTCTATCTCTCTAAACCAGTGGTTGTAACCGTTAAAGAGTGTGAGATAGCAATGAAACTTGCTCTTAAGTTTTCGGTTAAAAGTTATGTTCTTGATGTTCGTTACGAAAAGGCCTTTGAAACAGACATCGTCACAAGAGCTAGTGAAGTCTTTTTAAACGAAAGTATTGAAAGGCCTTAAGATTACTGGAATTTTTTAATATCAAAAGCATTTTTAAGCAGGTCTTGTTGAACTTTTTCAACTTTCCTTCTCTCTACTTCTTGTTCTCGACTTTCTCCAGATGAATGGTATTTTTTGGCAAGACCTGAAAAAGGACTTACAGGCAAATTCGCTGGTTTTCTTTCACTTGCCTTGGTCTTAATTTCGTCAACATTGATTGCTTGGGCGCCATGAAGATTTGAGAGAGCTTCCATTGTTAAACCCTTCACTTCACTATCATCCATTTCACTAAGTCTGGCGATTGCTGCTTCAGCTTGATCAGAAGTAATCTGTCCTGATGCTTGAAGCATATTAATCATATTCTCAATATCGACTTTTTTTAATTGCATATTTTGAATAAGACTTTGCATTTCTTTTCCTGCATTTTGGGCAAACGTCACAGGATTGATATTAAAGCCGAGAGCAATTGAAAGGCAGATGAAAAAGGGACGCATATTAATTTCCTTGTCCATTAAGGTTACCTAATCTTATTCGGGGCTTATCAAGTTTCAATAAAAGTAAATATTGAGATTTCTCCATCATTGGTCAAAATTGCCCTTTCTTTGTGGCACAAAAGGTCTCCCGATGACCACCACTGCCTCCTGGAAAACCAATAAAATCAAGCCCTTAGGACCATCACCAGAGTTACCCGGCAGAAAGTGATTTACTATTTTTACTATAAAGAGAGCTCTTAAGTGAAAAAGAGCAATTCCGATAAGTTGAGGAAGAAAAGGATGGAATCAATTCATGTGTTTTAGGTTTGAAGGAATGAACCATATTTTCAAGAAATGCTTAATGGCCTTAATCGTGATAGCCTTTGCCGTTTCTTGTGTGCAAAATGAAGGTGGAGGAAGTAAAAGCCGAAGAAGCGCTTCTGGTGCAGGAAGTGACACGACAGTAGATACCCCTGACGCACCAACATTCACCAAGCAAGTTAATTATTTTCAACTTGGTAATGAAACCTTCAGCACCAATCTCCCTTTGTCGGCCTCTCAAGCTAATGTCAACCAGACCTCTTTTTTTATTAGAGGACCTGAAATAGATAAATATATTCGAAATGGAAACCAATCCACTGTTCAATGCCTTGTGATTCCCTTCAACACTAATGCGGTAGTAAAAAGTTTGGTTGTAGCGGCCTTTCCAAGAAATATTTTTAACTTTAGTCAAAATAGTCTTGAATTTTATTACTATCTAGAGCCCGTAAGTCTCAACAACAATAGTGCTTTTTGCCAACAACCTGGTGTCCTCAATCAAGTGAGCACTCTTTTTTCAACACCAAGTATTTTTGATCTTCCAACTCTTTGTCCCAATTGTGTTATTAGCACACTCGTTAGTCAGTCTATCCAACTACTAAGCCAAGCCGGTGACCTCATCACAGATGTCAATCTGCAAAACCTGAAAGTTTCAATAAAAACAGACGGTACCTCAAGTGGTGGAAATGGATCCTCTTGCTTTTCCAATAGTGAGTGTATTGCCAAAGGACTAGACTGCTGTAGCAATGGTCAATGTGTTAATGATCGTCAAGTAAAATCAAGCGTTGATCAAAATGATCCCGATTATATTCAGGCCTTATTAGATATTCAAAATAACCCCAACGCCATATTTAATTATGGTGAGTTTTTTCATCTCTGTGGATCGAATATCCCAAGAGATCCCAATCCAACTCCAACCATAGATCCCATCGCAGAAGCTGAAGTTCGTTTTCAAAGACTGAGAAGACTTTACCAATGCACCACTCCAATAGAGGGGGAAATGGCCATCTGCTCAAGTATTTATGAAAACGTTCAAAATACAATTAGCACACAGATGAGTAATCAATTTTCAACAGGTGCTGATGATCGAAACTTTAATCAAACCTACACCGGGACAAGTCCTCTTGCCACTCACTCCATTTTTGAAGTGACTTATGCCGGTGAAACCTTATTTGAAAATGGCGCTATCGTAAGAGATATGACTATCGGTCCGAGTGGTAATGGCAGTGGTAATGACAATCTTGATGATGTACAAGTCATTTCACTCAATGCCACGCCTGCAGATTCAGCCCCCGATGATACTTTGATCATTAAATATAAAATTGATGGTAGTTGTGAAAGGGTCAATACTTTCCTAGCAAAATGTTACAAGGAATATGTTCAAGGTCAAAATCTTAGTAAAGTAAGTGACCACTTTCCTGCTTCTAATGAATTTCTCTTACCTTATTATGCAGACACGAATAAAACGATATCCGTTACTGTAGATGAGGCCCCTCGCCTACGTTTTGCCGACTGGGACCTCATTCAAACCACTCCGGCTCGAGTTCAATTTGGTGGGGATAGCCTCGCTGTCTTTGACACTCAGGTGGTGCGTATCAATTTTTTCGTGAATCTTAACAATTACGCTAATGTCCTGCTAGAAAAAGAAACCGCACTCAATGAAATAAAAAATATCTGTTCATGTGGCACTAGTGACTGTTTCCTAAAGGAAGTCTTTGATAATAAAGATCGTTTGGTTGATTATGAATGCTACTATCCCCCCTCGGATGACAACCCTCCACCTCTTCAACAAACAGTAGTTTTAAGCTCTCGAAGCACACCTCATCGTTTTTTCGATAAAGACGGTGTCTATCATAAAAGTCCTGCAGACACAGAGAAGGAACAAGAAGGGAATGAGTTTCTTTACACAGCGAGTGACTTTTTAAGACCAAATAATGTGGACAATTATATTGGATTTAATGAAATTTATGGATCCTATACTAGAAACTCTATTACTGCCCTTCCCGCTCTAGAAGTCCAGGTAGAGGCCGGTAAAACATATGATATCTACACAGACTCTGGTAGTTATTCTAGTTGTGTCTTATGTGGAACCGACTATTATAGCCAAGTTGCTAAACTCTTTCCTCAAAGCTTTATTACTAGGGGTGGAGGCTATTCACCTGAGTTCGCTAATAGTTCACCTCAATCAGCACAAGTCTATAGAAAGGACGACCTTTTATTTGGACGTGCCTGTCACGTACCTGCGACGATGATCCCTTGGACTCATGTCGAGAACTCGACAAGAGAAGATCAAAGAAGAAATCGCCTTGCAGCTCAACACTTTCTTTTTGCGAATGGGTACCAAAGAGATTGGTACGGCTTTGATTACGGCTCGGTCATCGGCTCTTTTGATGGAGTTCTTTGGTTTTCCATCGGTAATGAAAGAAGGATACAAGCGAAATCAAATAAACTTTTCTTGGCCATAAATGGCTACTTTGCCGATCTTACCCAAGACACATCATTTTCTGTTACGGTTCAGGACTCTTCAACGATAAGCGGCTTAGGTTCACTGGTTACTTCAGACTTTGAGTCTGACGGAGCTGAATGCCAAAAGGTTCATACCTGTGAAACCGATCGCGATTGTGGTGCCAAGCTTGGTTGGGATTATAAATGTGAATCCATCACCAACCTCACAAGTCCCTGGCCTCGATTCGATGTCAATGGTTTAGAAACACCGGGTGTAAGTGATCTTAAAAACTTACGTAGTCTTTTTGGACAAACCTCTGGTCCCCCTAAAAGATGTGTCTATAGAGGTAGAGGCGCTGCCTGTCTTCAAGATTACGCTACCGGTGATGCCACTTCAACTTTTTCTGGTACAGCACAAGCAGGCATGCATGCATGCTCTGCCAATACCTATTGCCAGCCGTTTATCGAAGGAATTCCTGTTTCTCTTTTTAATAATAAAATTTCTAGGTACGGAAAAAGCGTCAAGAGTCAAAATGCAAGTGACTTTGTGGATGAAGACGACCTCGATGTCATAGGACTTGCCGCTAGAACCATTGGTCGTCCATATGCATGGCGAGGAACGGACACTATCCCGACTCAAGCACAGACGAATCTTAGTCAAAATAGTATCAACTCCATGTGTATTCCGGGAAGAGACAATAACGATGACATTTTTGTCAATAATCAAATCACGAAACCTAGTAGCGAGGCCTTGGGTGATCAAATTAATGCACTAGGTATTACCCCTTCCCTTAACGAAGCCCAAACATCGACGGGTCGCTCAGACTATAATTCTAGGTGTTCGATTTATGATGAGTTTGGAAATTATTATCACGCCAATGCTTCTGACACGAATACTCTTTTAAGCAATACTGATGTAGTGAAAAGTGCAGGACGCCAGGCCTTAAGCACAAACCTTCTCTCTGTCTTTGAGGCCAATAATATGACGGCCAATCAAATCATCAAAGACTTTGATGTTGAATTTATTGATGAATTCTTCTTTCAAGAAAATCGTTGTTTGCGTGCACCTGGCTCCACTTGTTTCTCTGATCTTGACTGTGCGCCTAATCCCTATATCTCCTCTCAAGTGGCTAACCTCAACTTTGACGATAATACAGTAACCTCAATTATTAACCGTTATGAGATTAAATTTTGGCAAGAAGAGTTGGTTTGTAGTCAAGAAAAAGTCCCTACAGACGTCGACTTTGATCTTGGAGACAACCGATGTTGTCGCGAGACAGGAAAGGAAGTCACTATCGGTACATCCATCGTAGATGGAGATGATATGGCCAGTAATGCCAATTTAGATTTTAACACCTTGCCTGCTGTCAGCACTAATATTGACTCAACGACTAGGAATTCGAGGCTCTCTACCATTTGGGACCTTCTAGAAGATACCAGCTCTAATTATCCTGATATTAAAGCAGCCAGGAATGATTCCTGTACCAGCTCAATTAATGAACAAAACTCAAATGGCTGTGGTGACCCAACAGAGATGAATAAACAATTTAATACCTTTGCTGAGATGGGAAGTCGAACCTGTTGTTCTAAGAATTGGGTACGCCTCTTCAATGCTGAAGATAATGGAGGCGGTCATAGCTGGGGTCCTGAAAAAGGTCAAAATTTTCCTAAGAGCTTATTCAGTTGTTACAACTACGATACCTGCTCTGGCGATTCATGCGGTGATGATGGATCAGACGCTCGTTTTGGTTTCACATGTAATCACACTGATGAGCCAGATTTTCCCAATTGTCGTGCCCGCCAAATTTCAGATAGTCAGGCTAAGGATATTTTTAAATGGCTCGGCTCTATGGAGCTTCTAGGAATTCCTCAAGTCGTCATCACTACAGCAAGAAATCAGTCAGTCATGTGTAATGCTGACCCTAACGATCAAAGACTTAACCCTACTAGTGGACCAGAAGAACTTATTCTTGAAAGTGCACGAGGCGAATATTTTAACAGTACCCTAGAAGATGGTGACGGAGACCCCTCTACCGATGGCCTTCAGGAGTATAGTGCAGGAGACATTAATAACTTTAATACCGATAATCTCAGGCGCATCTTTAGCCCAGATGAAATTGTCTGCTGTATTCCCACTAACACTGCCCTTCCCGAAGGAGCCGATCCTAATATTTGTTGTACAGGAAATATCGGAAGAAATGGCACCTGTCAGCTGCCCGCCTATACAGATGTCACCCTTTATCTTAATAAGTATGTGAGCTCAGAGGCACAAGATGAAGTTCTAGGATCTTTTGATGATAAAACAGGCTATCTTAAAAACCCCATCGAGGTAGTGAGAATCGCCTGTCGTAAAAAGATTTGTGACTCGGGCGCCCTGGTTGAAGGCGTTGCCCTCAATAATTTTAAAACCAGAGGCCATGAGAATAACCCAAAGCAAGTGAGACGCTTTCTTGATGGAGATGATCTGGTCAATAATGAGAATGGTATCAATACTCTCTATGATAGAGGATTAAAATTTAACACCCATTACTATTGTGCTGATGATGAACTCGACAACGCTCTTCCAGGCACCATTAATTGCGATGACCTCTAAATTAGCTTAATAATTTCCAAACAATTATAGCGAGAATCATGCGATAAAGGGCAAAAGGCAATAGCCCCGCTCGCTTAATAAACTTGAGAAAGAAGTGAATAGTCAAAAGTCCGGTAATAAAGGAGATAAACATGCCCCATATGGCCATGGAGATCTCAAAACGAGCCCCATGTTCTTGTAAAGCTGGAAGCTTATAAATGAAACCCGCTACAATAATGGGAAGGCTTAAAAGAAAGGAAAATCGACTTGCTTCTTCTCTTCCTAAGCCTAAGAAGCGGGAAATCGTAAGAGTTGAGCCGCTTCGACTAACTCCAGGAAAAATCGCCAAAGCCTGAAAAAGACCAATCGCCGATGATTTTAACCATTGGGTGCGATTCATATCCCCTGTCTCTCGATCTTTCATAATCTTATCTGAAACCAGCATGAACAACCCAAAAACGATAAGATTAAAAGCTATGCTCGTAGGATTTCTGCCGTAATCTTTCGCCAGATCCTTTAACAATAAAACGAAAATCACAGTAACAATGGTGGCAACAAGCATATTAAGGGCCTGAGCCCCCTGTGCTCTTTGAAGTTTTCTCTCTTTTAAAATAACGAGAAGCTCTTTTGAAAGGGCTAAGATATCCTTATAAAAATAAAGACCAATACTTAAGGCCGTTCCCACATGCATGGCCAGGTCAAAGACGACTCCAGGATCTTTGATTTCAAGCCAATGAGGTAATAAAGCGAGGTGACCACTTGAACTCACTGGCAAAAATTCCGTGAGACCTTGGATGATGCCATAAAGTAACGCTGAGGTGCTATCCATTGGGGAACTTCCTATAAATTAAAATATGTAATCTCCTCTCTCACCAACGAACTATAGAGTTCTGACCATCGATCTAGAAAAAGGTTAGAAAAGGAATTCTTCTTTGTAGAGTTTTTCACTTCAAAGAGAGAGCTTAAGCGAATCATATTATTCTTGATGACTTCCATACCCAACTTATCACCTTTTTTAAAGAGCTCACGTACGCGGTGATAATAGTATTGATACAAATACTCTTCCCTTAATTCTCTTTTGTCTTGGTTCTTCAAATCCTTACTCAAGAAGTCGAGAAGGACCATTGGGTTCATATCTTTTTCTTCTTTAGGAAAATCAAAAACAGCACTGTAATCAAAATACCATTTGGCATCTCCCAAAAAGGCCCGGCGAAATGTCTTAGCCGATAATGCTCCAGGTAACGAATGGTCCCATCCCATCATAAGAGAAACACTATAAGGAGTTTCAATGGGAACATAGGTCTCTATCACTCCTTTATTAAAAGGAAGATCTTTAGGAAAAACTTGGCGAAATCGTAAGAAATCAACACTTCCCATTTTAATCAAATCAACTTCAGGTGTTACACCTGGTTTTAACAAATAAAGAAAGGTTTCTCTTAAGCGAATGAAGCCTCTTAAAAATGGCCCATACTCAAAAATATGGCCCATCAAGCGACCTTTTCCTAATTCAAAGCTCGCTTGAATCAGTTTTTTTATATCCTTTCTCACCGCTTCATTCAAAAGGGCTTTTCTCGCTTGACCTTCATTCCATTGACGACGCTTGCTTGAGATTAAAGGACCATGAATTTCTTTATAAAGAGCAGGAAATTTCAATCGAAAGAGAGGGTTACCATAAGCTCCTCTTTTTAACAGTTCTAAAAGATTAAGGCTGTGGCCAACTTTGAGCTCTCCACTACTTCTTTGCTCGTGATCGTAAATAAAGAGAAAGGGGTTCACTCTCTTTTTATTTTTAATTTTTATATATTCAAAGTCGGGATAAAGTGAGAAACGATTATTAGCGAGGCTAGAGAAGGTTTCAAGATGAAATTTTTCACTCTTATAAGTTTTATAAGAGCTAAAATCTCCGCCTTTAATTAGCTGTTCTTTCTTCACTTCCTCCACACTCACTACTAAGGTTTTAAGGAGGTTAAAATCCTTTACCAAGGGGCTAAAGATCGCCACGACCATAGCGACGCAGACGAAAACGAAGGTGCGGTAATTTGTATTTTTACGGGTTCTTGAGCGAATTAATCGACAGCCCAAACTGACCTCTTTAAAGGAAGGCTTATTGGCCAATAATGGTAAATTCCCTACGATAAAGAGGTCGACGATTCCTCCAAAGATGACCCTGCCCCCTGCGGCCAATCGTTGCCACCACCAAGGTCCTTCATTAGATAGACCTGCAAGGTACTCAAAAGGAGTGACTCCCAATAAGAGAGTGTGAAAAAAGCGCATCAGGACAGTTATCAAGTGCCAGTAAAGAAAGAAGCCGAGGGAGAAAGTATTGAGTCCTGAAGCCTGACCAAAAAAGGAAACCAAGCTAACCTCTAATTGACCAAAAAAGGAAAATGAAAGCAGGAAATAGGTCAAGAAATGACCCAGAAAATAGTCCCCGAGAAGGCATAAAAGCCTGGTTGAAGGCCTGGCCAAGGGGCGTTTTTTTTCCTTACGTGAATTCAATCCCTTATCTCCAGGAGTTAAAAAAATGACCATCTCTTGTGGCACTTACGCCTAAGGACCAGTTATTTCTACGGGTCTCGGAAATTATTGAAATCCTTGAGTATATTCTACGGATTCTCTCTCTTTTGCCAAGAATGGAGGAAAACTCGCCCACTCGTTACCAGAGTTTACCAATCAGCTATTACAATAGAAGAAAGTCGCGAAAAGCTTAATATTACAGCTGTTTTAGCCGAAAAAGTGAAAGGTAGAGTGTGATGAAAAGGAAAGAAATGAAGTCAAGCGAACCACAAAATAAGCTACGCACCTTAGTGAAATCATTTATGATTCACGCAACGTGTTTTGGACTCCTCTTCTCCCCCATGAGCTACGCCCAAAGTGAGACCGCGCAGGCCCTAGGCACAGCTTTTCAAATTGTTAAAGGCGGAATGGAGCAGATGATCCAACAGCGTCAGGCCATGATGCAACAAGCGCAGTTTGAGCAAATGATGCAATCTATGCAACCTCAGTTGGTTCCTTCAAAATACTTTCCCCAGTGTGGTGTTTCTAAGGCCGTCACTGACTTTCCAGAAAATGCTTGTATGCCTCCTCAGGGACCTATTCCACCGGGACCAGCAGCGCAAGCTATTACCTCACAAATCGATCGCACCATGGCGCTAGCGATTTCTTTTGAGTCTTTCTATGAAAACCTAACGGCCGTTAATCAAAACTCTCCTCAGCCAGTTGGACTTCAATGTCTTGAGGAAGCTGCTAAGAAGACGGATGCTCAACTTCAAGATAAAATCAACGCTCTCACTGCCCTTATCAACAATGTCAAAAAGAGCACCCAGCTCTTTGATCAAGAGCAAAGAAAAATCAAAGAGCAAATGGATATCACAAAAGACCTTCTCTATGGTCCCATTAGAAATGCCGACGTCAGAGCAACAAACCTTTTAGCGGAGTTTTCTCCCAATTGCCAGGACTACTACAAAAATAACGGCAAACAATCTCTTATCAAAGGTGGTTTCAGTTCACTAAGAGATACGGCCGAAGGGCAACGAAATGTCGCATCCGATTTTCAAACCAACAAGGGCGAATACATAAAAGATCTTAAGAACCAACTCAATAATATCAGAAATGAGGTGGAAAAGACGGGTATTGGAGTCTTTAGCAATCAAGAAAAAATAAACCAAATCCTCTCCATTGGTGGCCAAACTTTTCAGTTTGGAAGTGCTGGTACGATAGTGGCCGCGACTGTAGCGAAGTTTGATAATGATTTCAGTGTTATCAAAAGAGACCTTGCTGAAGTTGGCTACAATATTACAGAAGAGGACCTCGATGGAGACTTTAACCAACGCATGACTCGTTTTTCTAAGGGAGCGAGGGAGTATTTCACTAAGCAAGCTATCACTGATTGTGTTACCGGTGAAGGCACAGTCGGTATTGGTCTTTCGCCTGAACAAATCATCAATGGTTTAAGACATAGAAGTTTAGATGGATCAACGACGGCCTTGAGTGCTTACAAGACAGCACTTCAAAATATCCTCGCTAGTGATGGTTTTATTGAAGATAAGATGAACGCTATTGCCAAACTTGATAAGAGTTACGGGGTGGGAGAAGTTTTTGTTCAAATTGCCGGCTCTGATGCTCAATCAAGAACCATGACACCCTATGGACTTTATCAACAACAAATTTCCCTTTGTAAGAGAAGAATTAATCAAGATGACACTTTCTCTACCAAAGAAGCGCTAAGTAAGAAAAGTGGTTCGATTGCCGAAAGAATCGCTGATGCTGAAAGGGCCATGAGAAAGGCCATCAATTTAGAAAATAATTTCCTCAATGAGTTGACCAATGGAGTTTATGAACGAGTAGTTAATTGCGAAGGGATTGCGGCAGATACAAATCGCTGTGATTTTGGCGGCGGTAACGATAAAATTTTTGAGCCTACGGATGGTCAATTCTGTATTTCTCATGCTGATAATTGCGCTAATACAGTCAAAGCCTGCTATCAAGAAGCCGATGTCGTTGTTCAAAAGAAACAAGCAGAAATGAAGGCCTTAGCAGCTACTTTTAATGAAAAAGTAAGTGGTCTTGTCGCTCAACAAGAATTTTTCCTAAAACAAATCATGGCCCAGGTTATTAACGATGCTGAATTCTTAAAGAGATTTATTCCTGGTTCTAGTTATCAATTGCCTGATGGCCTTTTTGTAGGGATGCCTGAGGAAATCATGAATAATGAATATGGCGTTGCCCTTAGAAATGGTGGCGATGTTAAAGGGCTCGTCGATGACCTTCCTAAGAAATTAGATGACCTCAAAGAAATGCTCGAGGGGCAAAGAAGACTTGTCGCTACTCAGCTTGGGGAATATATCAAAGATCAAAAAACAGGAATGGAACAAGACCGCCAGAAATGGACTCAACTCAAGCAAAAATGTGAAGGTGCCATCGCCGCCTTTAACAAGCAGGCTCAAGAGCAAAACAAAGGCATGGCCGAAGCCCAAGGAAAACAAGGAGAGGCCATGGGTGCTGCTCAAAACTTTTGTAATAAGTATGATGACGCCTCAATGAACCCCGCCGCAGGTTGTGGCAAAGCCGATGACCTAGCGGAAGAAGTTTACGAGGTGTCAGGACTTCTCGCCAACTCCGCAGATGTTCGCTACGCCGTTCAGGAGTTTCAATACCACTGTAAAAATGCGAATAATGAGGGCGAAGAGGAAGACGAGAAACCTACTTCAAGAGAAGAGGACTTCCAGCTTTTTAATGAAAAATGTGACAATGGTCGTGGCGAAGCCGATTACCAATTCCTCGCTGATTACCTCTCCAATGAAATTGAAAGACAAATGCCAAGTGATATTAACGACACAGACAAACAAAACCTCCTTGCAATACTACAAGGTAACAATAATGGAAGGGATATAGCTAGTACAAATTGGAGTTCTGAGTTTAAAGATACTGCCTATTATCGCAGGGTCATTAGACCTTATATTCAGGTTCAAAATGGTAATAAAATCACCTTACCCAGTGAAGACATCGCCATTCCCGAAAAAGCAACAACAGCTTTTCAAGACAAAATTAATAAAGTTAATGCTCAAAAAGGTGAAGTTAATATCTGTATTGGTTACAGAGCAATGAAGGAGAGAAGTGTCCTTGAAAGTTGCATTAACAACTCCGGGGATAAAACAGATATTGAATGTTATAACGATAAGATGAAAAATGATTATGCCCCCACCAATAGAGAGCTTGTCAAAGCAGCCGATTTAACAGCTCGTCTTTATGACAGAGTAGTCGCCAGTGACACAAGCCGCCTCGGTGAACAAATGCAAGATATCAACTGTGTTGTCAAAAATGGATCGACCGGACCAGCTTCCGGACCGACATCCCTTGAGGACGTATCGGCCATGGATATTCTGAATAGGGCCATGGGCAAATAAAAGGGCAAGGAAAAGAAATTATTGTGAGAAAGGATTCGAATCACACATTGCTCATTACACTACTTAGCATCTCTTTAGTTGCTCTGGGTTCCTGTATCCAACCTAAAAATAGTGGCAGTGGTGGAAGAACAAGCAGTCGTGGCGGAACGACCAATGACACCTTTAGTGTCTCTCCCAATAATGGCCGCTACCTCACAGACAACCCCATAGCCCTCTCTGGTGACCAAAGCCTCGAATCAGGTGTCGACTTGGGTCGTTTCTTGAGTTCTAAACAGAAATTTATTACTAGCAATCAATTTCTCATCGCCCCTTGTGGTGCTGGAGGAGCAAGTCTTTCCACCTGTTTTGAGGTAAGAAAAGATGACACCTCAGACTTTATCACTGCTACCCAAAATCGTTGGGCCTTTCCCACAACAACAGATGAATTTTTACAGGTGCAAACTTTTGGCAATATGAGAGACATCATGGATAAATTCCACGATAACTTAGAGTTCTCTTATAACCTAGCACAAGGCTATGGTTACACATCCGCCATTCCTACTCAGCTCTTTTCTTCTGATGATAATGCTTATTGGTTTAAAAATGGCTTTCTTAAAGGCTACTCTGACTGTGGCGTAGAAAATAATGCCTTCTATGATCCTGCGGGAAACACCATATGCATGGGTGCCATTGTCGGAAATGAGAGAGTGGTTATTACCCCTCCCCTAAAGGTAGCGAGCGACCCCCAGGTCACTTGGCATGAAATGGGCCATGCTTTTAATAAAATCAACGTCAATATTCGCCAACGCTCTTTTGAACAATCGATTTTAGCTGAAAGTAGTTTGGGTTATCTCTTTTATGATGAAGCTGGATCCATCAACGAAGGGCTGGCAGATTTTTATAGTTTCTTCATGAACAAAAAGACAATCTTTTCTGAGTGGGCCCTCGGCCGCTATCTTCGACAGGCCCGTCCCATGAGTGAAAGTGAATCAATTCACGCTCCCGGATTTTCAGAAACCGCTTCGGGGAGACTCTCCTATCCCCAATTTATTACCTATGATCCCAATGAACCTGACGTCCCTTTTGAAGATGTTCATTATTCTGGCCAAATTGCCAGCCACTTTTTCCATGCTTTTTATAAGTCTTTAAAAGACACCACGACTTGTGGCCTTGGTAGTGACAATGCCCTCCAGATGACAATGCATTTGGTTTTTGAGACCTTGTCAGAATTAGGAGATCAGACGGCGACAGGAAATGGTCCCTTAAGCACCAATTATAAGGTCAACCTCAATCCAACGAATGCCGTTGAGTGGATATCAAAAGCAAGACCTATTACTTATAGAAGATTCTTTCAGGTATTCTCACGCTACTTTATGCAAACTCTTGGCAATCCTCTCTATGGAATTTGTAATGGTCGAGAATATTATCGTGATGATTATGAAAAGTTACTCGATAGCTATGGCCTGCTTCTTTTTAAAACCTACAATGAAAATAATAATGGAACTCTTACGGGTGGCCTTGGAACCAATACAGTCGTAACTCCCACCAATAGAGTGAAGTCTCAATTAATTCCCAAGGATCTCCTCATTCTTGATCCAAGAGAAAATGCTCCCACAGCTTTTGTCATTGACAGTCAATCCGATATCAAAAATGCTATCGAATCCTTGTTGCTTGGTGGACGAATAGCCAGTATATCCTCTGAAATAGATAGTAACTTTTCCTATAATAATGGTAATGCCAAGGTCAGCCCAGGAGAAGTGGTTGGACTTGCCATTAATGTATACAACAATTCCAATTCTATTATGGGAGGAGTGAGAATTCTTGCCAGCGATTGGGATCACACAAAGGCAGGAGCTCCTTGCGGTAATCTCGGTGATAACTTCCCTCTTGACTCAGAAGGGGCTGCCCAATTATCGTCAGGTGAAGGCGGACCAGGTGGCTGTGATTATGTCACCCGTCTCAATGGCAAAAGTCCGGCAACAGAGGGCGGCGAAGAACTAGCTCCCGTATGCCTCGTAGAACTCAATGATAATGATGCCACGAAATGGGTCACCCAAGATAAGCTTCAAGAACAGATGGGTCTGCCCAAAAGAAATTGCCTCGGTGGGGAAACAGAAACCAAAGACTGTTTTATCCGTGCGATAAAAGGCGCTGATCACTCTTACTACTCCATGATTGAATCCAAGAAGACATGGGCCGAAACTCTTATAAGTGAAGAAGGCGTCCCAACTTTCAATTCAAGCAATGTGATTTTTATGGAAGTAAGCCCTTCGATTCCACCAGGAACCACTTTTAATTGTAGAATGCGGGCTTCATTTACCAACTGTGACGATTGTCATCACGATGCCACACGCTCCAATGATGATTATCTCGACTATGAATACTCGGGCCCAAAGCCTTTTAAGATTATTAATTTTAAGTTTACTGTGATTGATTAGGATACGGACAACCCCATGAAAAAAGGATTTTTGTTTTTTTCATTCATTGCCTTAATCGTAGCTGTGGTGTGGTTTACCCGCTCACAAAGGGAGCAGTGGCAGACCTTTGTAAAAAAAGAAAACCAGATTATAAAAAGCTATCCAACAACACAGGCCGAGAAAAAAGTCGCCAAAATTGATACTATGAAACCTAAGTCACACCAAGATCTTGCTCAAAATAGGGCTACTTCGCCAGACTCCGCTAAAAGAAATCCAGCATCTCAAAAAGACAATTCTTCTCAAAGAAAACTTCATAAGTTTCCAGGTCAATTTATCAAAGAAGATGCTGGCCCCCTCAATAAACCCCACAAAGAATGGAAAAAACGCTTTGGCTCCGATCTTTTAAGATTTATGCGACCAGAGACAAAAGTCTTTTTAAAGAAACTTGAGTCTTTAACAATCTATAAAAAAGGTCATCCCTTTTATGTGGAAAAGGTTCATGTTAAGTTGACCACACCGGAAGGACGTCTCTTTAGCTACAATGCTCTTGTCGATAGTGAAACGGGAAAGATCGTTGAGACATGGAATCAAACCAATCATGAGCCCCTCGGTCATCAAAGACCTAAGATATCTCCAAGTGGTGCTATAACAAAAGACGATGTCATTCGTTTTTAGACCTGATACTGCTCGTATTCTTTGAGGCATTCGGGATTAGCTACCGCCTCAATATTTTGAAGTTTTCTCTTTGCTAAAATTCTCGTGACGGCCAATTCCATTTTCTTTCCACTTCTTGTGTAAGGGATATCAGTAACCGCCCACACATGCCGGGGCACATGACGAGGAGTCGTGTTAGAGCGAATTACCGACTTAACTTCTTTGAGATGATCTTCTGTCAGACTTTTTCCAGCAGCCAATTTAACAAAAAGCACGACCTCTACATCACCATCAACTTCACGACCAACACAAAGACTATCCCCAATCCAAGGAAGTTGTTCTGTTTGACGATAAATTTCAGCAGTACCTATTCTCACCCCACCGGGGTTGAGGGTGGCATCTGAGCGGCCAAAGACCTTGACTCCACCTTGTTCAGTAATTTCAATAAAGTCCCCATGATGCCAAATATTTTCATAAACAGAAAAGTACGCCTGATGAAAACGCTCTCCCTTTTCATCATCAAGAAATTTTAGGGGTCTAGAGGGAAAACTCTTTTGGCACACTAATTCTCCTTCTTTACCGATAATAGCCTGTCCTTTCTCATCGTAGGCGGCCACATCCATACCGAGACCTAGGCATTGAATTTCTCCCCGATAAACAGCAATGGTAGGATTACCCAGCATAAAGCAGCCAATGATATCCGTACCGCCAGCAATCGAGCTCAAGCAGATGTCTCTTTTGAGATGATGATAAACATAATCATATTGCTCCGGCAAAAGAGGAGCACCGGTAGAAAGAATCGTCTCGAGGCTCTCTAGTGGCTCTGAATTAGTATAACCCGAATCCTCTAGGGCCTTTAAAAACTTGGGACTCGTACCAAAAATATTAATCTCTTCCCTCTTAATTATTTCAAAGAACTCTCCAAGACTAGGCATCCCCGGTGAGCCTTCATAGAGGCAAACTCTGGCTCCAAAAAATAAAGAACTCACCAGCCAATTCCACATCATCCAGCCACAAGTGGTAAAATAAAGGATGCTCTTTTCTTTTGTGAGGTCTGTATGAAGACCAAGCTCTTTAATATGTTGAAGCAGGGTTCCCCCTACTGTATGAACAATACACTTGGGTTTTCCTGTGGTTCCAGAAGAATACATAATGTATTGAGGGTGATCAAAAGGCACTTTGACAAAAGAAAGGCTCCTTTCCTCACCCAGAAAATCATCCCATGAAACGATTTTCCCTTCGGCTTTCACTCCTGTCCCTAAAAAGTCTACGACAATAATTTTTTCCAGGAAAGGAAGCCGAATTGAAACCTCTTCAATCTTCTCCATGAGGTCATGCTTTTTTCCGTTATATTCGTAGCCATTAACGGCAACTAAAACCTTGGGGCGACTTTGACTAAAGCGATCAACGACCCCCTCTACACCAAAGTCACAGCTTGTAGAGGTGAAAGTCCCTCCTAGAGAACTCACCGCCAGCATACTGATGACAGTTTCTGGACAATTGGGCATATAAGCCGCTAAAACATCTCCCTCTTTAAGAAGTGCTTTAAGACTATTGGCCAATTGGCCAGTCTTCAAGCGCAACTCAGGGTAACTTAATTTATACTGACGTCCAGATTCATGAAGAAAGTGAAGAGCGTCTCCTGAATCGTGGCGCAAAAGGTTTTCAGCAAAGTTGAGTTTAACGTGAGGAAACCAACCGTAATCAGAAAAACCATGATCGCTGCAGATAGGTTTCTTCTCACCCGAATATTGAACATCAAAATAGTCTAAAAGAAAGGACCAAAAGTCTTCAGAGTTTTCAACACTCCAACGGTGAAAACTCTGATAGTCACGAAAGCTCTGTTCAAAACGCTTTTCCACTTCCTTTTGGAAGTGAGTCATTTGCGCTAGATCTACCCTTTTTTGAGAAGGTCTCCACATTGCTTCCATCTTTTCCTCTTTATTCTATTTATTGAGACGCTCATTGAGTTTACCTAAGGAGTCAGCATTCACTTTCTCATGTAAACTATTGCCATGAGCATCCATGGTCACTACCACTGGAAATTCATCAACAGTTAACTCCCAAATGGCTTCAGGGGAGCCAAATTTTTCCTTGAGATAGACATTATCAACAGATTTAATTTTCTCCGCGAGAACTTGAGCAGCACCACCAATAGCGTGAAAATAAACACAGCCATAGGTCTTATTGCCTTCTAAAGTCTTAGGTCCCATGCCACCTTTACCAATGACACCGACAATTCCATGATCCCTCATCACTTCCCACTGATAGGGCTCCTCTCGAATAGAAGTTGTAGGCCCTGCGGCCTTAACCTCATAAGAGCCATCTTTATTCTCCAAAACAACAGGACCACAGTGGTATATGATTTGATTTTCCAAACTCACGGGACTCGGATTTCCTTCATGAAGGTATTTATGAATGGCATCTCGCCCAGTAAAAAGCTTGCCACATATAAGAACCATATCTCCGACTTTGAGTTCTCTAATTTTTTCTTTTGAAAAGGGGTATTCTAAACGGATCATAGTTATTCCTTCTTAGTAGAGCCAATCTTTAATCGCATTATCATTTTTAAGAGTTACACCTAAACGCCGATAGGCCCAGCACATATAGGAGATGGAAACAAAGTAACTGGCCGGCAGTCGGTTAAGGGCTCCTATTTTACAGTCTAAAAGAGTCGTCTTTCCTCCAAATCCCATGGGACCAATTCCCAATTCATTTGAAGTTTCCACAATATCTTTTTCTAAAGCTGCCAAATCAGGGTGTGAATTGGTGTCATCAAGCTTTCTTAGTAATTGCTCTTTGGAATTGACATAGCCAGCTCCGCGGTCTCCACCAATGGTGACACCCAAGACGCCTGGTCCACAACCTTTTCCTTGGGCCTTTTGAACGGCATCTAATATGACCTTTCTGACACCATCCAAATCTCTTCCGGCACCGAGGTCGGTATGAGGTAGAGAGTACTGAGCCCCCACATTTTCGCACCCACCCCCTTTTAACATCAGGCGGATTTCTACGTGCTTTTTATTATGCTCGTGAAAATGGATGTCAGGGTGACCGGGACCAATATTCATGGTTTCATTCTTTCCTGTAAGAGAATCCACAGAGTTTTGACGAAGGTAACCTTTCTCCGTGGCCTTTACCACGGCCTTATGAACTACTTTAGTAAATGCGGTTTGATTAAAACCAACAGGATGGTTCACAAAAAAAAGAATCGTCCCCGTATCTTGGCAAATAGGTTGAGATTTTTTCTTAGCAAGATCGATATTGGCCTTAATGATATTCATCGCGTATTCGGCCGTCGTATTTTTTTCTTCGCGCTCAAGAGCTTCCAAAATGACTTTTTGAACATCTCCAGGAATTTCGGCAGAGGTTTTTCTCACCAGCTCTAAAATCGAGTCAAAGAGGTGATCCTTTTGAGGAGCTTTTTTCTTAGTCGCTTTTTTCTTAGTCGCTTTTTTGTTAGTCACTTTTTTGTTAGCCACTTTTTTGTTTGTCGCTTTTTTGTTGGGTGTTTTTTTCCTCCCGGTGAAGAGCTTCAAGAATAACTTTTTGCACATCTCCAGGGATTTCGGCGGAGGTTTTTCTCACCAGCTCTAAAATTGAGTCAAAGAGGTGGTCCTTTTGGGGAGCTTTTTTCTTAGCCACTTTCTTCTTTGCTGTTTTTTTCTTGGTCACTTTTTTCTTGGTCACTTTTTTCTTAGCCACTTTTTTCTTGGTCGCTTTTTTCTTGGCTGTTTTTTTCTTTACTGTTTTCTTGGCTACTTTCTTTTTGGTTGCCTTTTTTTTGGCCATAAAAATACCTCGAGTTTTGGGATTTCTTAATCGCTTGAAATCTTATACCCTTAGGATGATGTTTTCCAGTATCAGAGTGAGACAGTATTGATTTCCCTAAGTGGACTTAACCCCGAACAACGAAGCGCAGCAGAGACCGTAGAAGGCCCTGTTCTTATTCTTGCCGGGGCTGGATCTGGTAAGACCAGAACTATTACCTATAGAATCGCCCATATGGTCTCTAACTTGGGCATCAAAGGTAAAAATATTCTAGGTGTTAGCTTTACCAATAAAGCCGCTAGAGAGATGAGAGAGCGAGTCATTACGCTCCTTGGTAAAAGACAAGCCAGGGGACTCACCCTCACCACTTTTCACTCTCTGGGCGTTAAGATCCTAAAAAAAGAAATCAACAAACTCGGATACCACCTCAATTTCTCCATCTATGACACATCGGACCAGCTAGGTATCATTCGGGAAGCGCTAAAGCTTTATCAAGCAGATAAAAAATTTGATCATAAAAGAATCCTCTCAACAATTGGTTACCTCAAAAATAGAGGCATCTCCTCTGAGGATTATCTCGCGAGTCCCTACTTCAATGAAGAAGAACCTTACGATCTTGCTACCGAGTACGTCTATCGTTACTACCAAGATAAGCTGCGTTTTTATAATGCTATTGACTTTGATGACATCCTCTTTCTCGTGGTTCGCCTCTTTCGAGATTTCCCCGCTGTCGCTGCCAGCTATAGTGAACTCTTTCAATACATCATGATTGATGAGTACCAAGACACCAATGGCCTGCAACTCCAACTCATTATGGGTTTAACAACCACCCATAATAATCTCTGTGTCGTCGGTGATGATGACCAAAGTATCTATGCTTTTAGGGGGGCTGACATCACCAATATCCTTGAATTTGAAAAGGCCTTTCCCGGCGCTAAAGTCATCAAGCTTGAACAAAACTACCGCTCTGTCTCCCCTATCTTAAGCCTCGCCAATCATGTCATTAAGGACAATCCCAATCGCAGAGCAAAGACCCTATGGTCAACCAAGGAAAGCGACCTCAGACCCCTCTTATGGGCAATGGGAGACACTGATCATGAATCGCAAGTCATTGTCGATGAAATCGCTAAATACCAATCAAATGGTGGTCACCTGGGAGACATCGCTATTTTATATCGCTCTAATACTCAGGCCCAGCCCATAGAAGATGAACTGCGTTTGGCCCAGGTCCCTTACGCCGTCTTAGGCGGTCAAAAGTTTTATGAAAAGAAAGAAATCAAAGATTTAATTGCCTATTTTTCGGTCATTCTCAATCCTCATGATCAGATGGCCTTAAGAAGAATTCTCAATGTTCCCCATCGTGGCATCGGTAATGCCACCCTCGATAAATTTCTTTTAAAAAGTGAACAAGACCAAAAAAGTCTTTTCGAGGTGATGGAAGCAAGCCCAGAGATTGCAGGCCCACGATCAGAAAATATTAAAAAATTTATCCTTTTGATTAGGCGTTACCAAGATCAATTCAAAAAACAACCTCTGGCAGAAGTCGGCTCTCAACTCATTGATGAGATTCATTTTCTCAAGTTCATTGATAAGCAATACGATAACCTCAAACAGGCTGACCGGCGTAAAAACGACATCATGATGTTCTTAGAGTCTGCGGCCCGCTTTACAAAATTTCATGGGGAACAAGCAACCTTAAAGAATTTCGTGGAAAAACTCCTTCTTCAAGATGCCCAAGACAATGATCTTGATGAAGAGGAAGATGATGATCTTAGAAAGAATGAGGTCACCATGATGACTCTCCATTCCTCCAAGGGACTAGAGTTTGATATCGTCTACCTGGTGGGTATGGAAGAAGAAATTCTTCCCCATAAGAGAACGATCATCGATGGTGAAGATATATCAGAGGAAAGAAGACTCGCATATGTGGGGGTCACTAGGGCTAGAGAAAAACTTATCATGACCTATTGTAAAGAGCGAAAAATCTATGGAAGAAAAGTACCTCGCCATCCCTCTCGATTCATCAAAGAATTGGCTTCACTCTATCAGGAGCAAGACCGCACCACCTTTGGTCATATGAGTGAAGATGAAAAGGAAAACCATATAAAGTCCACCTTTGCGGGTCTCGCCGATCTTCTTGGAGATGATGACTAAGGGTAGAGAACCCTCTCGTGAAAAATCCCCTGTGCGCCTGAATCGAGGGCGATATCCCCATAGAGAAAATCATTCTGATACAAGGCTCCAAAAAGCCAAGGAATCACTCCGTAAAAATGATAGGCGTTTAATCCATCACGACCACCAAAAAGGGACTTCTCTGTTAAAAGAAAAAAATGACCGGGTGAAAAATCTGGATACTGAGCGACCTTAATAAGCTGTTTATTGTTACTTGCAGCCAATTTCAAAATATCAAAAATGATTTCTTCTTTAATGATCCTATCGTCTTCAGGATAAATAATACTCAAAGGAACACTTGGATTCATTTCCCTTAAAGCATTTTCATTCACTCCTGCAGGACTAAAGAAAATAGCGGCCAAGGGATTAAGGCCTTTATTGAGAGCACTTAAACCCACATAGCCACCCTTACTGTGGCCACTGTAGACAACCCTACTTTTATCTATTTCAGGAAAATCATTGAGGACAAAATTGGTGAGGCGCGCGTAATCTTCTCCCATCCGGTCCCAGTCGGTATCAAAGAAGCCTCGATCATACTTAGGATAGAGAACAGCTGCTCCTTTGCGCGCAAAATGCTCAAGTAAAATTCGATAATGTTTAAGATTTAAGGCCTGACCGTGAGCAAAGACCAAAAGGGGCACCTTTTCCTCTCTTCCCGTCGGTAAAAGAAGAACACTTCCACTTCTGATATGGTTGATTTTGATTTCTTCAAAAGAACTTCTTGATGGCGAACTTGGATGCTGAGGATCCATTGGTCTCGCAGGAAGATCAAAAGCAAAAGTGGAGGTCATCATCACTAAAGAAAGTAGGATAGTTTTCATAGATTCCTCATGTTTTCATGAAAAAAGACTGTGAAAAAATCATAACAAGTTTTTCCCAAAAAGGGAGGGGCCTTCGTGGCCCCGGGGCGCTCTTTCTGAGCTTTGAACGCCCCATCCGTGGGCTTTAATGTCATCCTTGACATAAATTGCTTTAACTTTTCGTTTCTAATTCAATTTTTATGGTCATTCTTTGTCTAAAAGGCACTATGCTAAAAACCTGATCCATAAAGTTTTGAGAAATAGTGTAGCGAATGGATTTCACTTGTTTACAAGTAAAATTCTTTTCGGCAAGTAAGTCTCTCATTAGTAAAACAACCGCATCATCTTCGGAGCCACCAGAGGTCCAAAGTTTCTTCTCCCATTGGTGCTGAGGAGAAAAGATTTCGTTTTTGTTCATAATTTGGGCATTAAATGCCTGACAGCCAGAGCCAGAGATTCTCACACTTCCCGCACAGCCTTGGAAAAGGACGATAAAAGATAGAAGGAGCCAAATCCTCATTTTCCTCCTCCAGCGATTCCTCTTGCTGTGATTTTATAATTTTTAGGAATATAAAAACCAAAACTTAAGAGCGCTTTAAAGAAATTCGAAGTGCTTTGATAGTCATGCATGGTAATATTCGCGGCACTAACTAAGCCTTGTTCATAAAGAACCTTATCGACATCAATTGTGTTGTCAGGACCTATAATTCCCCACAAATAGTATTCTTTAATACCAGAGGCTTCTGTATAAACATTGTGATCAGGTCGAGGAGTTAGATAAAGAGGAATGTAGCCGTTTCCTTGAAATGACAGTTGTGTGCAACTTGTTAAGAGCAGAGCACAAATCAAAAACAAAATAGACGGTGGAAAATCGTTTCCCACGCTTTTCCTCCCCAGTCGATTTCCTATGTCCTTGGATTTATTTAATTGTCAGGCTTAGAGAAACACTTTGTCAAATCTTCGAAAGACCCTAAAATAAAAAGATGCCATCACTCTTTAAACCGGTCATTATCCCTATTCTTACATTAGTCCTTATCGAGTTAGCCTTTCGCGTTGTTTACTACGTAAAAACCCAAACACCCAATGAACTAAAGGAAGGGAAAAAAGTTACCTCTCTCTTCTTAGTAAGAAAGAATGTAACAACAAAAAAATTGAAACTTATAATATGGCGATTGCTGGTCAAAGTGCCGAACAACAGCCTGACCTCATTATCATGGGCTACGTAGGAAATGATTGGATCAATGAAGCAATCCCAAGACATATATCAAGTTTTTCAAGTCCCTCCTTTGCTATGAACTTTATCGTAACCTCCCTTACGGGAGAGCCCCCTCTTTGGAAGCCATATAAAGAGTACCCATTTGCCAAACCAACTGGTTTGCCCGCAAGCTACACTCTTATGTCCAAGTTAGGCAAAAAAACCCCAACCCTTGTCGTTATGGATTCTCGTTATGAAAGTGAGTTGAGTTCACATCGTGAGAGTGAAAAACTATTTCAAACCCTGGGGATGAAAACAATTAATCTTCTTGAAGAGTGGAATCAACAAGCAAAGGGGCGATCGGGATATTCAGCAGTTCGCGCCCAAAATACCCATAATCGTAACTATCTTATTGCCAATGATTTTCACCCCAATCAAAAATGGCATGAGAAAGTCGCTAAAAGAATCTATGAAGAATTAACGAAACATTTTTGCCAGGATTAGTTTCCCTTAAAGATTGGGCTTCTTTTTTCCTTAAGTGCATCGAGCCCCTCAAAGTGATCTGAGGTTCTCTGAGTGATCCCTTGAAAGGCCGCTAAGAGATCTAAGCTGGTTTGAAGATCTTTTAAATGAGAGATTTTTAAGGCCTTCTTAGTCATTTGAACGGCTACGGGAGCATTCTGAGCAATTTCCTTTGCAAGTTGCTCCCCTTTTTCCAAAAGTTCTTTAGAGGAAACAAGCTCATTTAAAAGACCCATTTCAAGGCATTGCTGGGCCTTATAGATTCTTCCCGTCATGAACATTTCCATGGCCTTGGTGTAACCAACAACCCTAGGAAGAAAAAACGTCCCCCCATCTCCAGGAACTAAGGCAAGCCTGGTAAAAGTCTCCCCAACTTTCGTAAACTCACAACCAATGCGAAGATCACTCATACAAGCAAAGTCACAACCTGCACCTATGGCCGCACCATTCATAAGAGCAATCGTCGGTTTTTGAAGTGCCTCCATTGCTTTTGGAATGCGCTGAATGCCCTTTTGGTAATTTCTTCTTAGTTGATCGGGCTCTCCGGAGAACATCTCCCTTTTTTCTTCCATGGCGGCCACATCTCCACCAGCACAGAAGTTCTTTCCAGCCCCACGAAAAACAATCACTCTTACCTCATCTTCACAATCGGCCCACTCCAAGACAGAAACTAACTCATCGATCATTGGCAGATGAAAGGCGTTAGCAGCTTCCTCTCTATTGAGCATGACCCATAATTGATGATTTTTAAGTTCGCACTTAAGGTGTTGGAAGGTAGAGAGATCCATGATTATCCTTAGCCGTTAAATAAGCTTGTAAAAACTTCGAGGTTGTAACCTTCCCCAAATCATTGAGCATAAATGTTGATGCCTCTATTTGTTTTTCTAAATTAATACCAGTTTCTATACCAAGACTTTGAAAGAGATAGAGTAAATCTTCAGTAGCCACGTTGCCGGTAGCCCCCATGGCATAAGGGCACCCTCCAAGTCCACCAGAACTGGCATCAAAAACACTAACACCAAATTCTAAGCCTTTCACAATATTTGCCGTGGCCATACCTCTGGTGTCATGAAAATGAAGAGCAAGCTGAGTTGGCTTAATCCCTTTCGTGACTTCAGCTAACACTCTTTCGACACTAAGAGGTGTTCCCGATCCAATGGTGTCTCCTAGGCTAATCTCATAACAACCCATTTTGTGTAAACGAATCGCCACTTCAGCCACTTTTGATGGCTCAATAAATCCCTCATACGGGCAACCAAAGGCAGTGGAGACATAACCTCTTACCTTGATACCACTTTCAAGTGCTTTTTCGATAACCGGTTCAATCCGATCAAAACTTTGAGAAATAGTGGCATTAATATTTTTTTGATTAAAAGAATCACTACTGGCGGTAAAGACGGCTATTTCTTTAACTCCCAGAGAGTGCGCGACTTCAAGGCCTTTTAAGTTAGGAACCAAACACACAAGGTCACAGTCAATCTTGGAAAGTAAGGGATAGAGCTCCTTAGCATCACCCATTTGGGGAATCCTATCGGGTCTTACAAAACTGGTCACCTCAATCGTTTGGTGGCCGGCCCTGGCCAATCTTTTAATGAAGTCAGCTTTTTTTTCTGTGGAAATGACTTTCTTTTCATTTTGAAGACCATCTCTCGGTCCCACTTCAACAATGCGAACGCTTTTAGGATAATCCATCTTAAGCCTCCTCAAGTTTTTTGATTTTTACGAGATCAACTCCTCCATCGACCAGATCACCTTCTTGAAAAAGTACCTCTTCGACCTCACCACTATAAGACGCCTTAATGGTATGTTCCATTTTCATGGCTTCCATCACTAAGAGTCCCTGCCCCTCAGATACCTTGTCACCTTTTTTTGCCATTACTTTAAGAATCTTCCCTGGCATTGGAGAGCTCATTTGATTCTCAGAGGTGTTACCACGCGAGGTTTTTCTGGCCTTAAGATCGATTGCCTCTATGGTCTTAGCCCCAACACTAGCAAACTCCCCTGACTGACAAAGAATGTGATTCTTTCCATTGAAGTCCACTAGGACTTTGTGTTCGTTGAAATATTTAATAACCTTGCCGGTATAAGTTTTATTATTGAAGGTAAGACTAAAGTGACCATCATCTCCCCTTTGCCAATCGAATTGGCTCTGCTCTCCATTAAATTTCCACTCTTTTAACACGTATAATTCCTTGGTTTAAAGACGCCAATCATTAAGATTGTCCCAGGCACCTTGTACTTTTGATTCTGCTAAAACGTTTGTCTTTTTTCCTGAAGACTTCATCACTTGAGAAGCAACCATTGCCAATAGTTTCTCCTCTAAAGTTAGCTCCGCCTTTTTAAGGTCGTTCTCATAAGTTTTAACAAAATGAGTATAAGTCACTCCCTCTCTAAATTTGGGATGAGAGAGAATTCTTTTAAGATAATCTCGATTCGTCATAAGACCTAAAAAGGGATAGTCCTCTAAGGCCTTTTCCATTTTGGCGATGGCCTGCTCGCGGGAACTGCTCCATACGATGAGCTTTGCTAACATGGGATCAAAACTTACCGTAACTTGATTGCCGTCGGTATAACCCGTATCAAGGCGAACTCCTAAAAGTCGAGATTCACCCACATGGGAAATTTTCCCAATGGAAGGCATAAAATCCTTGTCGGGATTTTCCGCATAAAGACGAACTTCAATAGCGTGTCCTTTTTGAGGAATATCCCCCTGAACAAAGTCTAGTTTCTCTCCTTGAGCCACACGAACCTGAAGGTCAACTAAATCGTAACCCGTCACCATCTCTGTGATGGGATGCTCAACTTGGAGACGGGTGTTCATTTCAAGGAAATAAAAAGAGCCATCCTTATCAAGAATAAATTCAACCGTGCCCGCCCCTTCATAATTCATCGTTTGAGCGATCTTGACAGCAGTCTGACAAATTTTTTCTCGCAATTCTTGATCAAGACTTGGAGAAGGTGATTCCTCCACAATTTTTTGATAGCGCCTTTGAATGGAGCACTCTCTTTCCCAAAAGTGAAAGTGATTTCCGTGACTATCACTCATCACTTGCACTTCAATATGACGTGGGTCAGTGATAAATTTTTCAATAAGCACTTTATCGTCACCAAAAGCGTTGAGGGCTTCTCTTTTTGCACTTTCTAACGCTTCATCAAATTGACCGAGTTCCTCAACGATTCTCATGCCTTTGCCACCACCGCCGGCAGAGGCCTTTATCAAAACGGGAAAACCAATTTTTTTAGCTTCCTCTTTAAGAAAAGCTCCCTCTTGGTTATCACCATGATAACCAGGGATGAGAGGAATGCCTGCTTTTTCC
>JASBRV010000034.1 GCA_030149295.1 Bacteriovoracales bacterium
ATGTCCACCGGTAAGGCCTGTGGCTCCAACAACTAAGACTTTCATCCTTTATTTCTAACAGACGCTTACACGCGGGGTCAAAAAGGCGGTTTCACCTTGGCCCAAAAGCCAAAATGTCATCGCATAAATTTTATTTAAGTACTTGTTTTTACTAGGTTTTATTTTTGGCACGCAGGTTGCTTATTAATAGCACATCTAAGAGGACCAGGATGGTCCCCTGAGCAGGAAGCTTAGTCGTATTAGGAGATATGAGATAACCCAATTCAAGCATAGGAGATAATGTGATGAACCAGGCAACCCTAGAACAATTCAAAGAACTTTTTAAAAACATTCTCAATGAAGCGAACCTAGAAGAAAGATCGCTTCTTACTGAAGCTCTTAAGGCCAAGGCCGGTGGAGACCTGGTCGATCAAGCGACAGGAGATAGAGACCAGCATCTTGAATTGAAGTTAAAGGGCAGGCAAGGTTTCTTTCTCAAGAAAGTCACAACAGCTCTAGAGAAAATCGATAATGGAACTTTTGGTCAATGCGAAGAGTGTGATGGTGATATTTCAAAGTCACGCTTGCTTGCCCGACCTACGGCAACCCTTTGTATAAGCTGTAAAGAAGAACAGGAAAACTCAGAGCAACATATTATTTATAAAAAGCGCTCGCATACTCATGGCACTGGTATCTCAGCTGCCAATTCTAATGTCATATCCCTTCAGTTTACTGACAATAGTGGAGACAATAAAAAAGGTCTCTCAGGTGTTGGTAGGCAACTCTCATAATTAAGATTCTTTTAGACCAGTTTTTTCAAGGATGAAAATCGTAGGTTCAAGGAAGATAAGCTAATAGCTGACGAATTCTCTCCTCAAAGTATCGTCAGAAGCAGGAAAAAGAGGGGCTCCTTCGGGAGCCCTTTTTTTTTTGGTTATAATGAACCAGTGAGAATTTTAATTCCTTTCCTATTTCTCCTTTCTTTTGGATGCTCGACTCAGCAAAAGTACACCATGACCCGTTTGGTGACTCCTGAGGTAACGGGAGTGGGGACAGCTCGTTTGGACTTAAGCGGCAGTGAGGCCGTGAGACTCCAGCCAAGTCCCAATTTGGGGGAGAGAGCTAATGATCTTCAAGATGATCCCCAACTAAGCTCAAGTGCGGCCGTTAATGTCAAAAATAGTCTCGGATTCAGTGACTTTATGGATATCGAGGTGAGCTGGGGCCATGAGCAAGCTGCAATGTTGGCCTTAAAATTTCAATTCATTGGAGCTCCCACTAAAAGTGCTGGAGCAGGAAATTTCTCACTTGGGATGAGAGTTGGTTATGGACTTATTGTCTCTGGAGGAAGTCTTGAAAGTGATGAAATTATTGGGAATGAATCGCGAAGAAGTTATATTTTAGAGTCTGGTCATGGACTTGTAGACTTAATGGTGGGCTACCGAGTTTTGGGTTCTCTTCTTGTTTATGGTGGCTATTTTCTTGATGATGGTCGGTATAACTTAAAATTTAAAACAGGGGTGCGAAACACTTTTATTAATGAGATCAGTAATAAGGGTTTTTCCTTTGGGACTCAATGGCAAGCCAATAACCTTCTTGTTAATTTATCTTTGGCAAAAGGTGAGTTCACTATTGAGGGAAAAAACGAGCGAATAAGTGCCATTGATGGAGCTCTCTCGCTTGGTTTTCTTTATTAGGAAGTAAAAACAACTTTCATTTTAGTGAATCGAGGCTTGCTCTTTAATATTTCTTTAATCGTCTTTTGAATTTCTTGATTATCCAAAAAGTTTTGAAAATCTTCTTCACTCTTCCATTGGGCATAATTCACAATTTTTTGATTATCAGTGCTGACATGAAGATTGGCACTAATAAAGCCAGGCTGGAGCTTCACCACTTCATTCGTGAAAGTTTTCAATTGAGACAATTGATTTTCAACCTCTTCAGGAGTGGAATCAAATTCAATAAGAACGGTAAGAATATTTCGGTAGTGATCAATAACTGGCATGACATACTCCTAAAAACTCCTCAAGAGGATTGGATTTTGGGAAGATAATATTCCTGAAAAATATCTACCATGGTAAGAAAGATGATGCACACGAGGGGACCATAAAAGATTCCTGCCATGCCAAAGGTTCCCATTCCTGCAATGATATAAAAGAGAACGAGCAGTCCGTTAACTTTAATTCTCTTTCCCATGAAAAGAGGCTTAAACCAGTTTTCTACTAAAAGTGCAACCGCGCTAGTAAAAACGAGAAAGAGAGAAGCCGAAAGGATCTCTCCTTTGGCATAAAGATAAATACTTGCTGGAATGGTGATGATGGAAATACCTAGGATCGGGATAAAGGCGAGAATGACCATGGCAGTAGACCATAGGAAAACAGATTGAAAGCCAGCTGCC
>JASBRV010000037.1 GCA_030149295.1 Bacteriovoracales bacterium
AGAGAGTTATCACTTAAGAATACTACCTTTTCTCCTTTATTAAGAGAAAAGCGCACGTTATCTAAGATTTTAACCCCATCAATCGTCTTACTAAGACCATCAACTCGTAAAAGTTCCTTTCCCGCCTCACGATGAGGCTTAAAATGAACAAAGGGGTATTTTCTTGAAGAGATTGGAAGATCATTTAAATTGAGCTTTTCCAATTGTTTTTGACGAGAAGTCGCTTGTTTAGACTTAGAAGCATTGGCAGAGAATCTTTGAATAAAGGCCTTAAGTTCAGCAGCTTTTTGCTCCACCTTTTTGTTTTCATCTGATCGTAGCCTTTGTGCTAACTCACTCGATGTCTTCCAAAAATCATAATTTCCAGCATAGACCTGTATCTTTCCAAAATCTAAATCGGCAATATGAGTACAGACTTTATTGAGAAAGTGACGATCGTGAGAAACAACAATCACAGTATTTTTAAAATCTAGGAGAAAGTCTTCAAGCCAACGGATCGCCTTAATGTCGAGGTGGTTGGTAGGCTCATCAAGAAGCAAAACATCTGGTTGACCAAAGAGTGCCTGGGCCAAAAGAACCTTAACCTTTTCACTCCCCGTGAGGTCTTTCATCATTTTGTCATGATATTCAGTTCCGATACCAAGACCGGCCAACAAAATACCCGCATCACTTTCCGCTTCCCAACCATTCATCTCTGCAAACTCAGCTTCTAACTCGGAAGCTCGGATACCATCTTCATCAGAGAAGTCTTCTTTTGCGTAGATCTCATCTTTCTCTTTCATCACGCGATAAAGTTCTTGATTTCCCATCATTACGGTCTGCAAGACAGGATAGTCGTTGTAAGCAAAATGATCTTGCTTGAGAATTGAGAGTCTCTCTCCCGGCCCCATAGAAACAGTTCCAGTCTGAGGTTCAATTTCACCGGATAAAATTTTAATGAATGTTGATTTCCCTGCCCCATTAGCACCAATTAAACCGTAGCAATTGCCATGGTTAAATTTAATATTCACTTCATCAAATAATTTTCTGCCACCAAAGCTTAGGCTCACATTTTCCGTGCTAATCATACTTGTAAACTCCTCTCAATTTTTCCCTGAAGCCTAGCGTAAAGAATGGATTATGACTACCAAGAACCCTTGTTTCCCATAGAGCTCCAAGGCTCCTGAGGAGCAAGAGGTTCACCCTTTTGTAATAGTTCGACTGAGATTCCATCGGGGGATTTAATAAAGGCCATGTAACCGTCTCTTGGTGGCCGGTTGATCGTGACACCAAGAGATTGAAGTTTCTGACAAGTTTCGTAGATATTTTCTACTCGATAGGCTATATGACCAAAGTTTCTTCCTCCAGTGTATTCTTCTGGATCCCAATTATAGGTAAGCTCAACCAAGGGAGCTTTGTCCTCTTTGGCACGTTCTAAATCTCCAGGAGCGGCTAAGAAAACCAAAGTAAAGCGTCCCTTTTCATTTTCGTAGCGCCGAGTCTCAACTAGTCCTAGCTTTTCGCAATAAAAACCGAGAGATTCTTCTAGGTTTTTCACTCTCACCATTGTGTGTAGATACTGCATAGAAAACTGCTCCTTTATAATGATTAATGTAAGTAAGTTCGCAATTACAGCCACTTAGGCTGATAAAAATCAAAATCCTCTTTAAAAATTATTTAGGATTATAAAGAAACTCCGATATGAGATTTATGAAATTTACCCAAATGATAAAACTTAACTTCGAGAGCTCTGGGAATATCACTCTTCATGAGAAGAGAAGGGTCCTATTTATCAATGAACTCCTTGTTATTTCATTTGTCTCAAGTTTCCTTCTTTCAACATTTCTTCTCTATCACGAGATGGCCCTCCTGGCATCCATCTCCATGCTTCTGATGCCCTGTTGTCTCATTTCTTTTTACCTTAATCATCAAGGCCATAAGTATTCACCAAGCATTGTTTACACTGGCGCTATATGCGTTATAACTTTAGCAATGGACTATGTCGCGCACTTTCAATTGGATACCCATCTGTTACTCTTAGCCTTTTTACCCCTGTCGAACCTTACTCTACCCCGTCATTCTAAAAAGGCTTATCTAAACCTTTCTCTCTTTATTATAATTTGCGCTGTCGCAGTTTTTCTTAGTCGCTGGAGTTTGCATGATCTTTCCTCCCAGGTGATGGAGAAACAACTAAACCTTGCCCTACTTGTTTTAAGTTCTTTTATCTTTATTCTGGGAACCTACCTCTCTAAGAGGTTTCATAACCAATACTATAATGAGCTTGTCCTCTCTCAGTACAAACACCAAAATAATAATCGCATAAGTGACCTAGGAAGAATGACCGCAGGAATCGCACATGAGATCAATAACCCACTCGCCATCATCCGGACCTCTGCCCACTTCGCTCTCAAAAGAATTAAAAGAGGTGACTTAAGTGAAGAGCGCCATCAAAAAGAACTCCAAAGAATCATCGACCAAGTCGATAGAACTGTTAAAATCGTCAATGATCTGGGAGAGGTTTCAAAAACTCTGCCTAAGGGCAAATGCCAAGAAATAGAGATCAACACCACCCTCAATAAAGTTTTCCACTTATGCCAACAAAGGTTTGTTAATCTTGGAATAAATTATGAAATCGAAATTCCTAAAGAGCTTATCTTATGTGACATTCCACGCCCAGAATTAGAGCAAATCATTCTTTCCTTACTTTCTAATGCCATGGATGCCGTTGAGAATAATGATTATAAGCAAATCACTCTCAAACTCTCTCAAAAAGGCAATTTTGCCATTATAGAAATATCAGATAATGGTGTGGGGATACCCATTGAGTTTAAGGATCAAGTTCTTAAGCCATTCTTTACCACAAAACCACTAGGAAAAGGCATAGGACTTGGCCTGAGTGTCTCTTGCGAAATCATTGAAAAATATGCAGGTAGCCTTTCATTCCAAACAACAAATGGACTTACCATATTTACCATTAGCTTCCCTCTTGTCGAAGATAGCGAAAATTTAGAGGTGGCCTAGAAGTTCTTTATAATGCCTTCGATTTCATCTTTATGGATGCCTCTTCTGTTATAAACAGCATAGAACTTTACATCTTCTACAAAGCGTATAGAGATTTTTTCAAGCTCTCCTCTCATTAGGTCTTCATAAACCCCTATCTCAGGCATAACCGCTACCCCTTCATTAGAGTTGGCAAAGAATCTCAATAAAGACACATCATCTGTATCAAGAACGAATTCGAAGGTATGAGAGAACTTATTATTTAATTTTTCTTGGAGTGAGTCCCCTGTTGGATAAGTATAACAATAAGCCGGAATTTTTTGAGTTAAAGCTCTTTCTTTTATTATTTTGTTGATAACCTTCTTCCTCCCCACAATGGCCTGTTTACTGGTTTCAATAATCCTCGCGTTAAGATCACTCAAATCCTTTCCCCTAGGCACCTCTGAGGTGATGATCAGATCCAGTTCGAAGTTTTGACAACGCCTCACATGCTCCTGAAAAGAACCATTAACGACATCAAAATGCACTTTCTTATTTTGTTCTAAAAAACTATTAAAGTGACGATAAATGAGATTTCGAGATACACCACCAACAATTCCGACATTAAGCTGGGTGGGCTCACTATCTCCTTCTCCGTCTCTTATCACTCTATTGATTTCTCGACTCTTTTGAAAAATTTCATCTGCATAACTAAATAGTTTTTTACCGGAATGAGTAAGATGAAGGCTTCTCGTCGTTCTCTCAAAAAGGGGATCACCTAAATAGTCCTCTAAAGAAGAGACCTGTTCACTTACTGTGGATTGACTCACGAAGATAGCCTCGCTAGCTTTTTTAAAACCACCTAATTTGGCAACCATCCAAAAAGAATACAAATGACGAAAGTTAACCCATTCCATAGTTTTAAACATATCTCTTTTTCCGAATAATGCAATCTCTATTATCTATTTTACTCTCATTCCGTTTTGGCCGTAAGGTTAATCAAGAATACTTAATCGACTATTAAGAATTACTGAAGGGTTTATTATGAAAAACTTAACGAAAGCTAAAAGTATCCAATTCAAGCTCCCTCAAACCCTTTCAGAGCTTTTCCCGTTTGGTATTGAGCTCAAAATACCAGAGCTAGAAGAATCTAATTTCCAAGTTAGCGGCGACTGGGGCCCAAACTACACATTTCAAACATCAGATAAAATAAACATAAACATCAAAAAAACTGACTCAAATACCAGCTATTCACTTCCCAACCAAGAGATTAAGTTTGTCTCGCCCATGATAGCGAAAGAAAGAAAATACACCCCGCTAAAGCTTCAACTAAAAGATACAAATTTGGGACTAAGCTTTTGTATAGGCTTCAATAACGATGGTGACGTTAAGAGCGCCGAAGCTTGCATCATCAAGGAACTAGAGCATGACTTACTTTCATAAAGTGCTAACACCCATTGGAAGTTTTATAGAGTGGCTAGCAGATTTGGTCATAACAGATGAGTATCTAGAAAGACGCCAAAGAGAATGGAAAGAAGCTAAAACGAAAGAGATTTATCTCAGCTAAATAGGAAAACTAATGGATCCAGTCATCGCTTTTTTTATCTTTGGTTTCCTTGCGGGATTAATGCGCTCCCCTATCCAACTTCCTAATTCTGCTTATCAGTTTTTAAGTGCCTACCTCCTTCTTGCGATTGGTTTTAAAGGCGGAATAGAACTATCCCATAGCCCAGTTCTCGAATTAGCTCCAAAGGCACTGTCCATTGGCCTCTTAGGAATGCTTCTTCCCCTAGTTGCCTATCCCGTACTTAAAAAATTTGGTCGTTTTAAAAAAGAAGATGCTGCTAGCATCGCTGCCCATTATGGTTCAGTCAGTGTTGGTACCTTTGCGGTAGGACTCACATTCTTGCAAAGCTCAAATATTTCCTTTGAACCCTACGTTCCTCTCTTCGTTGTTATATTAGAGATCCCGGCCATTATTATTGGAATTATTTTGGCGAGAGGAATTGAAAAAGGCTACAAGTGGAAAGAATTAGTTCACGAAGTTTTTCTAGGAAAAAGTATCGTGCTTATGCTCATTGGTCTCTTTGTTGGATGGTTATCAAGTCCCGAACAAGTGGAAAGTGTCAATTTTCTTTTTAAAGACCTTTTTAAAGGAGCACTATGTCTATTTCTCTTAGAGATGGGTGTTGTCACCTCTAAGGAAGTCCGCTCTCTTAAAAGTTATGGAGCTTTCCTCATTGCTTTTGGCATCTTTATGCCCTTGTTTTCTGGAATGGTTGGTGCTTTTCTTGGATATCAACTTGGATTAAGCCTGGGTGGTGCAACAGTTGTTGCGATTCTCGCAGCTTCCTCTTCTTATATTGCTGTACCAGCTGCAATGAGAATCTCTGTTCCCGAAGCCAATCCTTCATTGAGCCTAGGTGCTTCTTTGGGGATAACTTTTCCCTTTAATGTCCTAATCGGTATCCCTTTATATCACAAGATGGTGTCTCTCTTTTTTTAATTAGAGTCCATCAATAAAGGTTCTCGATTCTTCCTCAAATGGCATAGAGTCTTCAAAAAGATAACGAGCAAGATCCTGCTCTTCTTTATTGATATCAGGCTCCAAGGAGTAAAAAAATAAAAAGATGAGAGCGACAGCAGCTCCTAGCTGATAAGTCATACGCTTTGGAGGTGGGTTGATTTGAGCTCCTATCGTTTGCGCTTTAATGCTCTTCCATTCTCCAACGAGATCAGCCTCAGTTTTACTCTTTGGTTTATCAGCTTGCTGAAAAAGCTCTCTCAACTTGTCTTCACTCATAGGGTGATTGTCTTTTTCTTTCATTTTTGATCTCCCCCTTTAAGTTCTTTTTCTAATTTGATTTTAGCATGGTAGATTTGAGACTTAATCGTCCCTTCTGGCCTTCCCACCAAATGAGCAATTTCTGCTATGGTATAGCCCCAATAATAAGAAAGGACTAAAGCCTCTCTTTGTTCGAAACTTAATAATTTCAAGGCATCTCTCAAATCTCGGATCTGGTTTTGATCATCTTCTGTGTTTTCAGTAACGATCTCTCTTTCCTCAAACTTCTCTTCATTTTTAATTTTTCGAAAATGATCTTTCGCCACATTCATCGCAATTCGATAAAGCCAAGTACGTGCCTTCGAAAAACCTTCAAACTTGTCCCAACCCCTCCAAGCCTTTACAAAGGTCTCTTGAACAAGATCATCAACTTCTAAAGATGGGCCAACCCAAAATAGACTGGCCCGAATGAAAGCTTGATGTTCTCTATAGAGTTCGTGGAAGCGCCTTTGTTTATTCCATTGGTGAAGAAGTTTCACTATTTCTTAGTTCCTCGTTTACCTTTTTTTCCTTTCCAGCTCTTTCGTTTTTGCATGAACTTGCTTCTCTGTTCTTTTGTCAGTAGATTTTTAAAAAAGAGCATTTTATCAAATCGCTTTTGCTCCATCTCACTCTTAAGTTCGTTCATTTTTTTATTAAGGCTTTTAAACTCACTATCACTAGAGCCATTGATAAAGGCTTCTCTCATTTTCTCACGCAGAGATTTCATCTCTTCACGCTTTCCTTTCATCTGTCCTTTATTAGCTTGCCTGTGTTCCTTTAGTTTCGCTCGTTGCTGCTCACTCAATTGAAGCTCTTTGAGAAAACCTTTCTTACCTTTTCCTTTTCCCCCACCTTCTGCAAATGAGAGCGAGGGAATAAGCAAGCAAAATAAGATTGTCGAAATGAGGGTCATTTTCATAGTGTTTTCCTGGTTAAGATTTGACCTGTTAATTCTTAGACGATTAATTGCTGAGAATAGTTCAATCTTATCGGAGAAAATGACAAAAATGGAGAAATTTTAAGGACTTAGTAGTCAGTAACTCGGCCCCCACAATGAGGCATCTCAGGGGCATAGGGGTTATGAGTTCTGTCTCTTTTCTTGGAGTTTTGAACCCATTTCTTCTTTACCATAGGACACATATAAGCATTGTAGCCGGGCCCTACGTCATAATGATTAACTAAGTAAACAAGACTTAATGAAGCTTTGGCATAGTGCTCATTATTTTCAGCTCTTTTACTCTCTGAGCTTATTTGCCCCAATTCTTTGATAGCGGGAGCAAAAAGTTTTTCCAACTCCTTCCCCTTTAGCTTTGTCAGGGCTTTCTTGAGTGCTACGGCTTGCTTCATAACAACTTTGGCATCGTATTCAAAAAAGGCCATATGAAGTTCATCATTAAGATCAAGTGCTTTAATCACTTGAGTCTTTGTCTTAGAATCGAGAGGCTTTCTCTTTTGTGCAAAGTTATTGAGTGAAGTAATAAGAATGAGAAACGATAAAATTAATTTTTTCATGCCGCCAACATAACCTAACTCCCCTAAAATTGGCCACCTTAATGCACAAAGAAGAACTTTTTCATGAAATTATAAATGATGGGAATCAAAGCATTTCCGTGGCGCCTCGATTTTTCAGGAGCTGTCCTTATTAATCTCACAAGGTGCTCTTCTTGATAGGGAACTTCCCCGTAATGGGCAAGAAGGAACTTTCTTGGTTTAAGCTCAAGATATTTCCTTAAACTCTCTTTATAGGCTTTGGGATTAACAATAGGGTATGGCACAATAAAGCCATTTTTTTGAGAAATGAGGTTATCGCCAACATACAGAATTCCGTCTTTCTGATGGTAAAAAGAAAGGTCACTCTCCGTATGGCCGGCACAACTTAAAGATATCCAATCACTAAATACCGGGAGTTTTTTGCCATCTTCTAACAAAAAATCGAAATGAAGTTTTCGGGGAAAGAAGAGATTTTTTAATTTATCCCCTTCCTTTTTCTTTTTCATCCAAACCATATAGGTGAGGGCCACATCTACTAGATAAACGATAAAGCCTGTTACTCCCGCGTACCATTCATTAAGAAGGTCAGTTCCCGCTATAGGCACTCCCATTTTTTGGAAATAAAAAGCTCCACCAGAATGATCCGGGTGGGCATGAGAGACTAATACCAGTTTTAAGTCTTCCATAGGACGGGAAAGAGTATTCACAATATAGTCTTTAACAAGATCCACATCGGCCCTCGTGCCACTATCAAAGAGAAGTAGACCTTTTTCGTATTCAATCAAATACATCGATTGAATGTAACCTCGAAGACAATGAATTTTTATAGAGTTTTCCACTCCTCTATTATAAACTCAATTCTAAAAAGGTTCATATAATGAAATTAATGCCAATATTCATAGTTCTTCTCTACTTGAGTGCTTGTTCTTCTACTTTAGATTTTCATACACCCACCCAGAACTTTGCTTCACCCGAAGTCGTAGGAAAAAGCTTGGCCTTTCGCCTTCAAGGGACTTACACCAATTCGACAAAATTTGAGCTCGCAAAGCTTGAACAAAGTACTATTTTTGACACCACCATTGATGTCTCAACTGATCGGGGTAGCACTAAAGATAATGTCCTCAATGGAACGGGTGGCCTTGGTCTTGGTAATTCCATAGAACTCACCTATCGAAGTTATTCAGATAGCCCAGA
>JASBRV010000096.1 GCA_030149295.1 Bacteriovoracales bacterium
CGGAAGTTTCTTTGTCAGACATAGACAATATAAAGATTTATTGCGCTTTCATAAAGGTTTTTCAAAGGAACCAGTTTTAACTTCATTTTTTGAAAACAGTTTTCTTAATATTTACTGGAATTATTATAAAGAAGATAACGAGAAAGGCTTAGAACAAGCAAAGGCCATTTTGAGAAGAACTGTGAAATCGGCCAAAAAGGAAAGTTCTGCCATTCAAGAAATGAAGGCCATTTTTGCTTTTGAAAAGACCCTCAAAACTTATCAAAAGAAAATTCAATGGGCTTTCTTCCCTACCCCTAATCAATTCAATGAAGATGCTTTTAATAAGGCTTTAGAAAAAAATATTGAAAACCTCAAAAACCTTACGGCGATTTTTACTCCCTATATAAAGATGGGCTACCCCCATATGGTAACTAAGTCTTATAAAATACTTGAAGAGAACTATCGTCAAATGGGCTTGCAACTAAGCAATTACACTCCCCAAGGATTACCTAAGGAATATGTTGAGGGCTTTAAAAATGCCATGGCAGGACTCGCCAGAAACTTCTTTAATGAGGCCAGAGCCCAAAAGAACCTCGCCTATAAGCTCATTCAAAAAGAAGGAATCCTTGATCCTAAGGTGCAACCTCTCATGGGAATACCTCAGGTCATCAGCCAAATTGGACATCGTCACCCTGCAAGCCTCTATGCTCTTCCTAAAGACAAGATGGGAGGTCGCAAATGAATATTAGACTTTTCCTTCCCATCTCTTTTTTGGTCCTGCTCTCTTCACTGATGGGGTGTTCCACGGGACACCTGGCTTCAAAGGTAAGCGATGAGAAATTCGATGGTTTCAAAGAAGAAAGCTTTCTTCGCTACACAGGTGACAGATTAAAAAGGATCGAAGATAAACGCTACTCTCATCTGAGTCTTTGCTATCAGGGTGATATTGAAGAAGGACTAGCGGCGTTAAAAGACGAGTTAGAAGATCAAAAGAAAAATCCTGACTATTGGAATCAAGTCGGAATGTGCTACTTCTTACAAAAGAATTACCCAAAGGCGGAGTTTTACTTCAACCTAAGCCTTGATCAAAAGAGCAATCGATACTTTGCCCCAGCAATCAACAATTTGGGAATTCTGAAATTAAAAGATCGTCATTATGAAGAGGCGATCGAACTATTTAAGAAAGCGAAAGGTAGAAATCACAAAGTCCCACTTTTTAACCTTTCTCAGGTTTATTTGGAGTTCAATCTTATTGATAAAGCATTGGTGGTCCTAGAAGACTTAAGAAGAGAGATTAAAACGGACCCAGATTTACTCTTTAGTCTCGCTAGTGGCTACCTCATGAAAGGAAATACAAAAAAAGCAGCGAATTACTTAGGCCAAATACCCTCACAATTTAGAAAAAGAGAAGACGTCTCGCTAATAAATGCGATTACCCTCTATGAACAGAAAAAATACTATGCTGCCAAAGATGTTTTAAATGATCAAAACTTCGTCAACTACTATCCTATAAAAAAGAGTGCACGTAAGCTGGAGGATTTAGTTGATTTTGAGATAGAAAGAATTGAAAAAGCTAAAGAAGAGGCCGGGGAGTGAAACCAGTGTTACGTGCTAGAAAAACCGAAGTTAATCTCTTTTATTTAATTGGCTACAAAGATGGCGAGGTCATCTATGAATTCCCTTTAGACAAGAAGAAACTTCTTCTTGG
>JASBRV010000045.1 GCA_030149295.1 Bacteriovoracales bacterium
GGCATGTCCTGTTAGTTACTCGAAAGCTTCCGAGGGGAATTTGGCTATTACACTCGGAGGCTTTTTCATTTAACGTATTTTTCCACCGCCACCCATATCGCCAGCAGTTATTTCTTCAAATGGCGTTTTTGGACCACCACCCCCACTTCCCTCCTCATGAGAGGAAACACCTCTAATGACGAAGAGCAAAACAAAAACTATAAACGCAAATTTATTCATGACTGAGTCTCCATAATTTATTTTCTAAATTCTTAAAAAGATTTATTAAAAAATTCAAAGTTTCCGAGACCATCCAGACAAAGTGTCCAAAAAAGCAAGCCAAGCACCTGAAATCTCAACATCAAAATTTATAGCTTTACATAGTTGTCCATTTCTTGATTTAGTTAAGTTACAGGAGATTTAGAATATGAATGTTGATTTAGAATCATCACAAGAAAACGCGGCAAGGCTGACAATAGTACAAAAAGACCTACTTGAAGCCTTAAAAGAGTTTCCTAGAGAGTCCACAGGCGTGAAAATCCTTTCTGAAAAGATGGGTCTGCATGCAAGAACACTTAAAAGAATTATTAAAGGAAGTCACTCACCTAGCTACCAGTCTATTCTTAAGATTTACAGATATCTCTTAGGAACCAAAAACGACAGAGAAACAATTCTGGCTCTTCCCAAGGGACTTTCGCAGTACCTGAAACTTGAGCATGATAACTTCTCCTTTCTAGAAGAGGAGAATATTAATTTCTCTCAATATGTAGATGATTTAATTCGCAACGATTCTGTATTCCGGTCAATTTATGTCGGAACTGCGACAGGAACTATTCACAAAGATAAAGTTGGTTATGAACATGGCCAGCATGGACTAAGAGTCTTAGAAAAAATGGTTAAGCTTAACGTTGTAAAAGAGACCGAACCAGATATTTTTACTACATCCACTGAAAGAGGTTGCCTAACACCTGAAACACTTTATGAATTAGCTAGATTTTTATTGGAGAATAGATTTAGTTTAGATAAAAGTGGTCTCCGTGGCGAAAATCATTTCGATGTTTATTTCGAGGGACTTACTAAAGAAGCTTATAATGAAGCATTAAGAATAAGATGGAACTCAATGAATCAAATGAAAGCTTTGCTTTCAAATAAAGATAATAAAGGAAATATTCCCTTTTGGACCATAAGCTTTACCGACACATTAAACGGTCAATTGCTGTACAAAGATAATCAAGAGGGAGTATTACAATGAATGTAATTCGAATCATTATCCTTTCTTTCATTATTCAAATAAATATTGCTGCTGGTGAAGGTGGTCATGGCGGTGGGCCACGATTAATCCTAGACTCACAAGTTATCCAGCAACACTGGATAACTGAGAAGGATAAACATAACATTAAAAATAATATAGAAGAAATAATCCTAAAAAGCGGTGCCAGAATTGAAGGATCAGATATTTTGAACTTAGATAAAACTCAAATATCACAAATAGACTCGGTGTATTTAAGAGATGGATCACTTATAACAAGCAAATAGATACGCCGACGATTAATCTTTTAGCCACTACGTTTGGAAAGCAAGGGACTTGTGCTGGTTTTTATTCACAACGGACCCCTCGGTCTTTTGTTTATCCATTACGCGACTACTTCTAAGCCATTGCCCACTCAAAAAATCATTTTTAAATTGTGCTCTTACGCCATTTTGTAGAAGAGTTATATCTAAATTGTAAAAGTCATTTATACTAATGCAATTTAAAAGTTTTTCTTTTTGCTTCTCAGAAATCTCTAAGAGGCCTCTTTCATTAGCCCTTAAAGCGAGTTCCTTTAGGTTATCGAGGTCATTAGAGAAGTTATCCCAAACCTCAGCTTCAATGTTTTCCATGGACTGTTGTTCTCTAGCTTTTTCTTCATCAATCTTTATTTTTCCTTTCCTTATTTTCTCTTTAACTTCCTCCTCTTCTCTAGCTATAAGCCTTCCAAAGACAAAGTCCCCATATCCATCAGGAAACTTGATATTCTCTGTAGCAAGATTGTTAGTTATTATTTCATTCGTCAGACCCTTTAGACTAGTAATTGAATAGCCACACTTCTCGCCCTGCCAAAGAGCGCAATCTAAAGCAAGCGACACAACACATATCTCCTGATCGTCCTCTGTATGAAGGATAAATGTGTCTTTCCCTGTTATTTTTCTATAGGGTGGCAGCATTTCACGTTTCCAAAGACTAAATATTCGTTCATCTAGGTTATATTTCTTCAATACGCCATTACCATAGTACTTCTCAAGAGCTTGAAAGAATTCACCCATATGAGCTTCGCTAGATCCTATTAATTTTTTATTTTCTATAAACTTTACCCAAACAATCCAATCATCATCCTTTTTTGGACCTATCTTAAATTCAATCGAATTAGTAGTGGACTGTATGCCGTCAAGAAAACCACTAATTTGACGTCTTCTTTTAGTGCTATTTTCCAAGCCTAATAGTTTTGCAAGATCATTTAAGCTAAAACAAAACTCATCGCCGTGTGATTTCTTTCTTTTTGTGCTTAAAAAAATAAAAACCCTTCTTTGGGCACCTCGTTTCAATAATAGATAATCTCTTGAGTCTAGAACACTTACATACTCATTAAGAAGGTTTCGGTATATGTTACTAGGCCAAGCACCTCTAAAAATTTTCTTAAAATTTTTGAGTTTGGTTCCCCTTGTACCTGTTTTTATTATTTCTGTTGTAAATAGTCTTTCTCCATCCTCGTCTTCAATATCATACATTCCACCACCATCAAGAACACCGAAGGAGTGATTAAAAACGGTCTGAGACTTAATTATCTGAATTGACTCCTTAATCTTTGTAGCATAGTGCTTATAGGGTAGATTTAGTCTTTTACAAAGCTCTGGTATTGAATAAAGAACGTGTTTTTTTTCACCATCAATACTCGCATGCATCCCTTCTTGTTCGAGAGTCATGGTTAAAAGAACCAATAATACATCTATCTCATAAGCACCAAGGGGCCCTTGCTCACTTTGTGTTGCGATAGTTGTAACCTTCAAACCATCAGGGGTCTTAGTTTTAACCGTGACAGTTCTTTTCGCAGATATGTCTGTCTGAGCAGAATCCCCCCTTTTATAGTAACTAACTGGAAGCGCTAAGCCCCAATTAACCTCCATTACAAAATCATTAGAAAGCGCCTCAGGAAGGTGGGTCTCTGGGTCAGAGAGTAAAGCAAGCTGTTCTTGGTTTTCCATTACCAGATCCTCTAGAAAATCGTTACTTACTTAATTGTCCCTATTTTTACAGAACATGCAACAAAAATCCCAAATAATACGCCCACCTACGACAAGTCCCAAATTTTACACACAGAGTACATGGTCCCAAATGTTACATACGCCTAAAATTATCTCTAATATTACATTCAAAATATATGGTCCCGATATTTACATATTAAAAAGGATTTTCGGTCACTGATGATTCTAAGGACACTCCTGTCAATTTTCTTGTCCCCAATATTACATACGAAATAACCCATAGAATGGTTTCTAAGAGTTTTGATCCCAAATATTACATACCTAATCCATAATATGCGTACCTTGCTGGCATATTCTTCCCATCATATGACTCTGAAGAGAAAATTAGCTGCTTTTTATACGTAATATTTGGGACTTATTTCACCAATAAATGAGAACTCGATTTATCGAGAGGACCCCATATGTAATATTTGGGACTTTCTTATTTATTATATGTGATATTAGGGACCAAAATGTATTTCAGTAGATAATTCAATTTTAGGCATATTTAAAACTAAAAAGTAGCCTGAAGATATGTAATATTTGGGAGCAACATTGAGTGAAATTAGGGCTCAGAACTCAGTATGTGTATTTTTTGGGACAAGATCCCTAATTTTACACATTAAAAGTCCTAAATATTCCATGGTATCGTCCCAAATATTACTGACGCGGGGCCGTGCTTTTTGGGACCATCGATTAGATAGGCTACTGAAAACTCATCGTTTGATCCCAAATATTACTGACTATAAATAAGTAAATAAATAAATAATTAATTATTGTCAGTAAAATTTGGGACTTATAAATTTAAAAGCCTACTGATCTAGTTCAAAACTTTCTTTACCCAATTTCTCATTCCTTCTTCACTGTAAATATTAGGAAATGAATCGGGCCAATTATTCCCTTCTATTTGCTCAAGCTTTTGCATAAATTCAGAAACGATAATTTCAACAATTGAGCCAGCAGTAACTCTAGGAAGATCAGCCCTGGGTTCTTCGAGATCAGACCGATTCTCAGAAATAAAAATTTCAAGCTGTTTTAATGAAAACCAATCTTCTTTCTCGATAGGTATTCTCTTTGTTACTCCATGTTTAGGAATAGGATAAGACCTCTTGTTTTTAACCTCTCTAAGTTTAGGTTTAGATTCGATGCTTTCAGCCTTATTTTCTGTTTTGGAATTATTAATATTTTTCTTAATTGGATTCCTTTTAGAATTGTCAAAGAATGACTCCATTTAAACCTCCAATTCCCTATTTCGTGATGAATTATTCGTTATATCTTCTCTGATTAAATCTACGATCTCACTTGTAAGAGTTTGATAATCTTTAGATGATTCTGAATTAGGATCAACTTCAAAAATTGTTTTTTTCAAGCTAGGAAGCATCCCAAAAGTGGACTTAACCTTTATCCTTGTATTTAAAATATTTATATTAAGTTCTTTAGAAATTTGAGCGAGATTATTATCAATTACTTTATTTAATTTTTTTGTTCTACCATCTCTTATTGATTGAAATACACCCAAAAGCTTTAATTTTAAATTAGTTGTTTGAGCTTGTTTAATAGTCTCGTATGTATCTAAAAGGCCATCAATTGAGAAGTCATCAGTTTTAATTGGAATGAGACAATAGTCACTTGCTAAAAGGCTATTTACAGCCAATAACCCAAGACTAGGTCCATTATCTATCATTATAAAATCGAACTGCTGACAAAACTCAGTTGATAGAAGCTTTTGAAGCCTTGTATAACCTGAAATCCCCTCAGCTTGTAATGTTCCCTCTGGATTTTTTCTTTTTCCTGACTTGCTCTTTTTTTCATTGGGAACTAAATAAACACCCTCATATTTAGTTTCTAAAACGTTCTCCTCTATAGGTGTCTCATTTATTAAGCAATCAGAGATTCCATTGTAGATGCCTTGAGAAAACATATCACCTGCTATGGTTTTTGTTAGATTTCCTTGAGGGTCAAGGTCAACTAAGAGAACATTAGCTCCGTTTTGACTGAGTTCATAAGAGATATGCTGAACTGAGGTTGTTTTTCCAACACCACCCTTTTGAGTAATAACAGCAATTGTTTTGGCCATAATGATCTCCTTCATGTTTTCCAATTTCAAAGTTTGAGTCTTTCAAGGTTTCCAAGTTTGCAATATTAATTGTAGCAAACTTTGAAAGTTGTAAAATAGTAAATCTTACAACTTTCAAATATTGTGAGTATTCATGTTTCAAACTTGGAAAGTCTGAATATTTACACAGTTGAATATTTCAACCCTGACCTGTTTACATCTTTTCATTATTGAAACATTGAAAGGTGGAAACTTTCGAACATCCCTTTCTATAATGATGATGGGCTTTTTGTTTCGTAAAAACTGAGGATAGGGGAGGGGACTTTCCGAATCTTCAATTTTAAGAATTTCTCTATGTCATGAGTTGTATTTTTATAGAATCACTCTGAGACCCAATAATGGCCTTCACAGAAGATCTCAAAAAATCCACCTATTTTTCTTAAAATACCAAATCACTAAAGTATATAGAGCTCTTTGAGTCTTTGTTTTTCTTTATAGAGAATAGATTTATCAATTTTATACCTTTTCGCTATGGCATAAAGTGTGAGATCAGGCATCTTTTCTCTTATCACCTTAAAATCTGCCTTGGGCTGAGAGACACCTAAGAGTCTCCAGTAAAGCTCGGGACATTTTTTTTTAAAATATTCAAATGGTCTAATGTTCTTTTTAAACTCAGGATAAAAACTCGTCTTAACTATACCGGCAACTAGCCAGTCTTTATCAGGGTTTTTTGGTTGGCTTTTAAAGCCAAAGAGATCGACTTGAGGGGTGTGAACCTTGGAGTAGGGAAGGAGAATCTTCCAATGATGAAGACTCGTAACTTCAATCATCGCTCTTAACACATAAGGGTCAAAAGAGACCTCACCACTATCTAGATATTTTCGAATCTTAGAAGGGGAGAGATAGCCTGCAAACCGTCTTACCCAGTGTTCAAAGCAGTTTAAGAGCCTTTCATCATTCTTTGAAAACTCAGTTCCAATAAGAAAAAACTCCTCTAAATCACAATACCTGGATGAATCAAACTCCACCTTTGATGAAACCCTCCCTCCAAGATAGTTAAGCTTCGCCGAGAACTCCTCAACCTCTCTAGAGTCCAAGCTCATCAAAGACCTCATCAGCGGTTTCTAGGACATCTTTTTTAAATTCTTTCCTAAATTTCCCAACATTAGGGCCTTGGGATTTTAAAAACTCTAGTCCCTGTAATATTTCAGAAATACTTGGCTTCATCCTCTTAAGATCACTAAGATCCCTTCGTGTTCTCTCTTTTCGCTGGTGATAGGCATAGACCTTAAGGGAGATGAGATCAGCTCTTGAGAGAATCGATAGTTTTATTTGAGAGTAT
>JASBRV010000104.1 GCA_030149295.1 Bacteriovoracales bacterium
CATGACTTAATCATATCTTTATGCTGCGGTGTTTGCCAATTTCTTCTTTAAAAGGCATTCTTTCATTATGGATACTCAGACAGAAAAAAGCGTCAGTTCCCTTTACAAAATAGGCCAAGTCTCAAAGACACTAATGTGTCCTAAGTGTCATTCTATTTTTGTAACAGAGAAAGAGTGTGAGGCCTGTGGTTACCAAATAGGAATCGATAAATTAGGTGAGCCCTTTGGATTAAAGAGCTTTTTTGGAATCAGGGATGAGTATCAGTTCTCTTATCCTTGGCTATTTCGCCTCGTGCCTTTTGGTTTTGGTCTTCAAAGTAAAGGTCTCACTAAGTACCGAGGTGCTCTACGTCGGCGCTTTGAAACTCTTATGACTTATTTTTCTCTTGAGAAGGGTTCGAATGAAGAGCGTAAGCTCTTTTTATTTGAAGCGCGAGAAATCATTCAAGAGTATTGGAATTGTCACGGTAAACTTTCCCATTTATGGGTGATGACAGAGAGAATTGAAGAGCAGCCCTTTTTTATGACTTTAATTGAAGATCTAAAAGAATATGAGCAAAGAAAGAGAGTTCCTTTGCAATTTAAGTGGGAAGGCCTTTTACCGCCTTCCTTTGTTTTAAAATTATTGGTGGGAATTATTTTTATCGTGGGTTCAGCTTACTTAACTTTTCTTGCCTTACTTCGCTAGTCTTCTGTAAGTGATTTTACCCTTTCTTTGAACTCTTCTCTTTCTATATTTCTTTTTCTCATTTCTCTTGGCATTAGCCACTTCTCTTTTAGCAGCTAGGCTTCTCGCTTTCTTAGCCTCAAGATATTTTGCAGCAAAGTGCTGTGCTTTACCGGCATCGAGACGGCCACCACTTGAACACTTTGCTCTTAAGGTAACTTCTTTCTTAGCTGAACGCTTGATGATGGCCTTAATCTCCGCCGTGTTGAGGTCTGGGTACTGACTCATAATAAGGGCTGCTGAACCCGAGACAAAAGCTGTCGCTTGACTCGTCCCCGTAAGATATCCAGAGCGCCCATTAGGAAGAGCTGAACGGATACGGTAACCAGGAGCAGAAATATCTACACTTTCTTTACCCCAGTTTGATGAGTTAAGCATCTGGAGATTTTTATCGTGAGCAGTAACAGTAATGATATTTTTAAGACCGTAACTTGCTGGGTAGTAAGCGTTTGAGCGAACATCGATATTTGATTCCTCATTACCTGCAGCCGCCACGATAAGGATGCCTTTTCTTTCAGCTTCTTTAAGAATCTTAAGTTCTTCAATTGCTGGCTCTGGTCCACCACCAGAGTAGTTGATAATATCTACGTTTTGATCAACAGCATATTTTAGGGCAGCGATGGTTGAGTTGAGATTGTCCTGACCTGAAGCTTGTGGGTTGTAGTATTTAAGAGGAAGAAGCTTAACCTCTGGGTATACACTTTTAATAATCGCAGAGACGTGAGTTCCATGACCGTGAGCATCGATTGGTTGCAGTCTACTGACTCTATTTTTAGAAAAATCAATTCCGTAATTCTTATTAGAAGTAACCCCTTCTTTTACTACGAGGTTGTCTTTTAGATAGGGATGGTCTGGGTCAATGCCGGTATCGATAACAGCGACGATGATTTCTTTTTTCTTTTGGAATGTTTTCCACGCTGGAATGAGATTGATAGATGATTTCTTATTATCTGGGTCCACTCCCCAGCTAGCAAATTGTGAGTTGACGACTTCAAGGCTAAAGGAAAGCTCATTTTCTTTCTTACTTGGCTTAAGAGAAGAAGTTGAATTCTTGTTTGGGTTCGCAGGGATTTGGAAACGCTTTTTCTTCTTAAGAACTTTCTTAAGAAGATGCTGAGGGATTCCTTGATTTCTCTTTTTCGGGATTTCTGCTGCCACAAAGGGAGCACCGAGGAAAGTTGCAAGAACAAGTGTTGTTTTAAAAGTCTTTTGCCAAGTTAAGGACTTTTCCATGAGTTGAACCTACTTCGTAAAAATTAAACACCCTGCCCGTGGGCAGCCTATCTGTCACAGTTATATAGAGCAAGGAGAGGGCCAACTATTACACAGTAAAAACAGGAGGTTAGGACCCCTTGGTGGGAGGTGTTTTGTTTAATTCTTGAGGGGGGTGTCTAAAATTTGGTCAAAGACAAAGAAAAGGCCTCGTTAGTCATGTCCGAAGCCTGCTAAATAATCACAATTTAAGGGTTTTTATAGGTGATTAGAACTTTTGAATCCAACCAATATTCACGTAAGGTACGCGATCGATTTCTCGTTCACGCCAAGGATCTTCGAAGATCTTCACTGAAGTTCCGGTCTCATTAGTCCATTGGTAGCGACGAAGGGCGGTGACTCCTGCTTCAAGTGAGATGAAATTCGTACCAAAAAGATTGTAGTGGGCACCACCACCGAGGTGAGCGGCTGCAAAACCGAGTTGTCTTGCCCCTGCGATATTGGTGTCTCCCTCTATATTGTAGAGACTCCCTTGAAGTTTGTAGATAGCCCCAAATTCCCAGTTCTGATTGGGGATGTACCAGACAGAGGCCCGAATAGGAAGGAGGCCTCTTACGATGACTTTTTCACTCGCAAACCAAACAAATTGAAAAAGAGGAACAATAAGGTCACGACCAAAGTTGGTACCGCGGCCAAGTCCCAGGCCCATAGTTAAATTATCGGACATAAGCTTAGTGACAACGACCCCACCTTCTAAGCGAAAGTCATCTCCTAGTGAGCCATCAAGACTTCCATAGAATCCAGGGCGAAGACTTACGATAAGTGAGTACTCATCGTTAAGAATTCTCATAAGGCTAAGAGTTGGAACAAAAGTTCTTAGCTCTCGGCTTCGATCACTGCCCGTAAGAGTACTATCATCAAGCTCGGTGTGAGAATATCCTAAGCCAGCAGTAAGAAGATTTTCTCCTTCTTCATCTAAGAGAAAGCGATGATTCGCTTGGCCTCTTACATCAAAGGTTGAGACTCCGTTTAAATTACCAAGAGTTTGATACTCCAGCGAAAAACGATTGGTCGCTTGCGCCATGAGGTCTTGAGGTAAAAAGACCAATGCACTCAGGTAAAATCCAATAGCAAGGAGTGAGAAAAGTTTTTGATTTGTTATAACATTTATTGTCTTCATATATTTCATTTAAATGTTATTCTTCTTCTATAGCAAGGGGAAATACAATGGCGAAAAATCTTTTTTTTAAACTTGTCTTAAGTTGTACGCTCGTACTTTTTTCACATCAACTTTTTGCTCAATCGGAAGCAGCAAAAACGATTGATAATTTGATTGCTCAAAATAAATTGAGTGATGCCTTAAAAAAAATTGAATCAGGATTAGCAGGTTCACCTAAGAGCGTGGAGTTACTGGCAAGAAAATCAAGAGTGACTGCACTTAAAGCTGATGGTGTTAATAGCGAAGACGAAAAAGTGAAGCTTTACGAGCAAGCAGAAAAAATTGCGACTCTAGCAGTGGAAGCCAACCCAAAGGATGCGGAAGGTTACCTTCGTCGTGCTGCTGCTAAGGGAAAGCTTGGTCTTTATAAAGGAATTCTCGAGTCGAGGTCACTTGTTCTTGAGCTTAGAAAGGATGTTAAGAAAGCACTCGAATTAGCTCCAGCTGGATCTTATGAGAAGGCCCTGGGAAGTTATATTCTTGGGCGTGTTCATTTAAAGCTCGCTAAAAAACCTAAAGTTATGCGAATTCCACTGGGACTTGGTTGGGCTTCGAAATCAAAAGGGGTCAAGCTTCTCAAGGAAGCAATTACTTTGGCTCCTCAATCTGTTCCTTTTCATCTTACCTATGCCGAGTATCTGATTGATGCTGACAAAAAAGATGATGCGAAAACCGTTCTCGCAAAAATCGAAAACTTTCCCGTTTTTGATCCACCAGATGTAGAGCATAAGAAGACAGCAAAAAAGCTTCTTTCTGAATTATAAAAATCTATTTGTTTTTCGCGCTTAAGAAGTTGGCAATGATAGGAAAGTGATCGTTGACAGCTTCTTTGGCGGTGAGAATATCCAAATGGCCATAGTCCTTAGCATTTCCACTCTCTTTACTTAAAAGCTGAATGTCACTCTTTTGATGACCACTCTCTAAAGCAAAAGCTGTTACATCATTGATATGGCCGAGGCAATGGTCTTTCTTCCCCGTAAGATAAAGTGCCCGCGGTAATTGGTGCTGGCGAGCGAGAAAGGGATAATCAAGTCCATGCTTCTTATCCATCCACATTTTAGAGTAAACCCACTTTTGACTATCTTTTAGGCTTTGATAACTTTCTCCTTCTGGGCCAAAAGTCTTTTTGGGAAGATAGCCTTTAAACCATAGAAAGAGTGTGCCAACTAAACCCCACATAAGATCAATGTAAAAGAGGCGATGAAGGTTAAAAACACCAACTCTTCTTTTAACAGAGACATGCACTAAACTTTTAATTTCTGGTATCCATGTAGGGCTTTTTAAAAGGAAGCTATTGACCAAGACGCCTCCCCAAGAATGGGTGACGAAGGAGATCTCTTTACTTCCTGTAACGTCTTTAATTTTTCTCAGGGCAGCCGGAATATCAAAATTCAGATACTCAAACTGACCAAAGGTGGAATCGGCGCTTAAAGGAGGCTCTGACTTTCCCCTCCCTCTAAGATCCAGAATAAAGCAGGAGTGACCAAGGCCTTGAAGATACGGGGCAAGTCCTTTTCCCTTTTCATTATAAAAGACCTTTCCGTTTTCAAGTGCCCCGTGGATAAAAAGTAGGGGCTCCTTTGAGCTTTCTGATTTTTCGCCAGGGAGCTCGGCCAGGTAGAGGCGCTCATTTTCAGGGGTTTGAATGTAGTGGTCTTTAATTTCAAGCATATAGGATATCTTTACACCAAGACTAACTAAGATCTACCCAGTTCGCCACCCCAAAAAGACACCGTGATAGCGCATGAAGTCAAAAAGGCACTAGGTAAATACCTGAAAGAACGACCGTGCTTTTTGGCACGACCTTTGCTCTATATATAAGCATCACGGAGGGGGCCAGGATGGACCCCTGTCTTTAGGAAGAAGACAGACCAATTCACGGATTAAAGAAGACAAACTCAACGGATGAAAAAAAAGCAGAATGCGG
>JASBRV010000129.1 GCA_030149295.1 Bacteriovoracales bacterium
GGGTTGACTCCTTCTTGACCACTTAAGCCCTCAATGAGCGGCTCATATCTTTTGGTGATCTCTGTAGAAAAGGGAGATAGTTTTCCAAGGGGTTCGAGACCGGCCATAGAGCATTCAGGCAATTCATAACGAGAAGTTGTATAGTTTTTAGTATGGCCATGTTGGTAGCGAACGATAATTTGATGGTCTCGCGCTGCAGGTAGCTTGAGTCCTTCGAAATTAAGGTACAGCTTTCTTCCTTCTTCTGTTTTAAAAACCTGGGCCCTAGAAATCCAGAAGTTTGTCACATCTCTTTTGTTATAAAAAAGTTGGATTTGAGAGAGGGGTCCTACGCCGGCGGGGTCAAAAATCTCAACTGTAAATTGATTAGTCTCATGAAGATTTTGTTTTTTGGGGAAAAAGTTAATGCTAATTGGTTCGGTAGAAAAGGTATCAGCTTTTTCTGAAGCGTCGATTTCACCGGCGATGTGGCGAAAGTTCTTCTGTTTTTTAGGGGGGCTAAATCCTAAACCACCAAAAGGACTTGTCGGTCCTGCACAAGACAGCACAAGCACCAAAGGCGCAAAGATAAAGAGTGAATTCTTGTGTCGTTTCATCCTATAACTCCCCAATGGGTCATTAAAAATAGTAGCTTTCTTGTGATGAGCTTCTTTGGACAAAAGAGCGGACGTGCAACATGACTTTTAGCTATTATAAAAGGTAGAATGGAGGGGAAACAATACCAATAATTTGAGGCAAAATTTCAGAATGAGCTCTACCAAATTTAAGGCATTTCTCTTTGATATGGACGGCACACTTGTGGATAGTGGCTTAGATTTTGACCTTATGAGGTCGGAATGCGGCTTTCCCGAAGGAGTACCACTTTTAGAACACATTGAAGAAATAAAAGACGAAGTGGATGCCAAAGAAGTAGAGCGTTTTCATGAGATTATCAAAAGGCACGAATGGGAGGGAGCACTTAAGAGTCGTCTTTATTCAGGAGTGCCAGAATTCATTAACTTCTTGAAAGCAAATGATATTCACACCGGTGTTCTTACGAGAAATAATAAGCGAGTTACTGACGAGACTTTTTCTAGGTGGGATTTACCCTTTGAGCACGTACTCACGCGAGAATGTGTGACTAAGCCTAAGCCAGACCCTGAAGGGCTTTTTACATTATGCAAAAGGTTAGAAGTGGAACCAAAAGAAAGTCTTTATATGGGTGATTTTTCTTTTGATCTCCATGCCGCACACAATGCTGGAATGAAAGCGATCCTATACAGTCCTGAAAAAAGGCCCGAGCTAGAAGCTCAGGCCGACTATACAGTGAGATGTTTTCACCAATTAAGAGAAAATTTTTATACAGATTTTTTGCCGAGACTTGGGTTCGCGTGAACATCTTTTCTCGCGCCAACGAGATCCTCTAAGGCTTCCTCTATATGGGGATGCTTAAATTGAAAGCCATCCTTTTGCAGATTTGCAGGCACAACAGTCTGTGAATCGAGAATGATTGAACTCATCTCTCCAAAGAGAACTTTCAGCATAAATGGTGGCACTGGGAAAATCGCTGGGCGCTTGACGGCATTAGCGATGGCCTTCGTAAACTCTTTATTACTAGCAGGGTTTGGAGCTACCATATTGTAAATTCCATTAAATTGATCCTTTTCTAAGAAGGCTATGATGGCAGAAACCATATCTTCCACGTGTATCCACGACATAATCATTGAGCCACTACCTATGGGACCGCCGGCGCCCAATTTAAAAATGGGAAGGAGTTTATTAAGAGCACCTGATTCTGGGCCAAGGACCACGCCTGTACGACTGATGATGAGTCTTTTAGATTTGGTTAGCTTTTTAGCTTCTTCTTCCCAGTCTTTACAAACTTCAGGAAGAAAACCTTGTCCCACTTTTCCTTCTTCTGTAAATGACTCATTAGTGTTGGCAGGATAATAACCGATAGCGGAACCTGAGATAAAACACTGGAGCGGACTTTCTAGGTATTTTTCACACGCTTCAACTAATTTCTGAGTAGCAAGTACACGAGAAGAGCGGATCTTTTCTTTTTGGGAGTCACTCCAACGTTTACTGCTAATATTTTCTCCCATGAGATGAACGATGGCATCTATGCCTTCTAAGCCTTCTTTAGGAAAGTCTTCATTTTTGTAATCCCAACCTACAAAGCTTGCTGGTGTTTGCTCTTTTTGACGGGCCTTTTGGGGGTCGCGCGTGACAATAACTGCTTCGTGACCTTGCTCATATAATCTCTTCACGAGTCTCTGTCCGACAAAACCTGTTCCGCCTGTAACTAAAACTTTCATAGGGTTATCCTTCTTTTTAGTTCAATAAAACTTAATGAGACCATAGTACACCCTGAGCAGCGCGCATCGAAGTTATTAAACCTAGACAGGATGTATACGTTTTTTAGACCTAATCTCCACATCTATGCTAATCTCTCAGTAAGTCAGGAGATTTTATGGATATCGATCCCAATAAAGGCCAATACAGTATTCAACTCGCATCGAAGATTTCTGGAGTTGGTGTGCACACCATTAGGGCATGGGAAAAGCGATACCAAGCCGTCACTCCAGATAGAAATTCATCAGGAAGAAGAGAGTATAGTGATGTCGATATTGAGCGTTTGTCCCTTCTTTCTCAGTTGTGTACCCTAGGCCATAGTATTGGCAAGATTGCAGGTCTTCCGACCCCAGAACTTAAGATTTTACTAGAAAAACTTGGCAAACAAGCTGAGATGGTTGAAGTGCGTGAAAATGATCTCAACCTAAGTAAGACTCCAGTGAACCCACAAGAAAGCTTAAAGAATCTTCTTATGGCCTTGAAGTCTTATAAGCTTGATATTATTTCTCATGAGTTTAATAAATTAAAACTCGTTCTTAATCCACGCCAGCTTTCATTAGAAATTATCACTCCGCTTCTCAAAGAAGTCGGAAATTCAGTAATTGAAGGAACCTTCTCTATTTCACAAGAGCATGCCCTGAGTTCCATTTTAAAATTTCATATGGGTCATTTACTTTTTCGTGGGGCCAATATGAAATCAACAAAGCCCTATAGGATTTTACTCACAACTCCTGAGGGCGATTATCACGAGTTTGGCATTTTACAGGCAGCACTCTTGTGTAATTACTATAATCTTCCTTATTTTTACTTAGGACCTAACCTTCCCGTTGATAGTTTATTGGACGCCTATCGCTCGTTAGAGGGAAATATTGCCATGATTGGTAGTGCTGTCATACCCGAAAATAAAGGGCATGAATTTATTCAAGGCTATTTTGATAAGGTGGCTAAAAACCTTACGAAAGGTCAGTTAATCGTTGGTGGTGGTCCCCATGTGGATCAACGAAGAGTTGAAAAAAATAGTAATGCAAAATTTTTGGGCTCGATGGAACAATTAGATGACTTTCTTAAGTCCCTCTGAGCCCAATCTTTTTAAGAATCTCTAAAAGCTTTAATAATATTAGAACGAGTGATGATTCCAACGACTTTTTTGGCGTCATCGACAATGGGAACTCGTTTTAGGTCTTCGGCACTCATAAAGTTAACGACATCATCGAGACTGGCCTCAGCAGTAAGAGTCTTTGGTCCTTTTGTCATAACCTCTGAAAGTTTCTTAGATTTAGCTTCTTTATATATATCTTGGATATCTGTTGAGCGAAAACTCTTACCAAAGAGTGAGCGCAAAGTGGCCATGGCATGGGGCACACTTGTATTTTTTCCGATAAAATCGCCCTCGGTGATAATTCCCACCAAAACTCCCGAAGAATCGACAACTGGAACGACACCAATTTTTTTGTCGGCCATAAGTGTAGCGGCTTCTTCAACCGTTTGGTTTTCTGTGCAAGTGAATACATTAGTCGTCATAAAGTCTGAAGCTTTCACAAAGACTCCTCAATTAAAGATTACAGTATGACTTTATTATAGACGTGAGAATTTTGTGGCACAACAAATACCTGAAAATTAGGGATTTAAAAGCGTATTGATCTCCTGACCAATAGACTCGGGTGTGTCTTTGGGAGCAAATCTTTTAAGGACTTTTCCGTCTTGGTCTATCAGAAATTTGGTAAAGTTCCATTTTATGGCCTTGGATCCAAGTAAACCTGGTGCTTCATTCTTAAGGTGCTCATACAGGGGGTGGGCGTTATCACCATTAACGTTGATTTTAGAAAAGAGGGGAAAGGTCACAGAAAATTGAGTTTCACAAAAGCCTTTGATTTCTTCATTATCACCTGGCTCTTGGGCCCCAAATTGATTGCAGGGAAAACCGAGCACGCTAAAACCTTGATCACCATATTTATTTTGTAATTCCTGAAGACCTTTATACTGTGAAGTAAAACCACATTTTGATGCAACGTTTACAACTAATAAGACCTGGCCCTTAAAAGCTTCGAGAGTGGTTTCTTCTTTTGAAATAGTCTGAACAGGAATGTCGTAGAGAGATGTCATAGTAATACCTCATGAGTTCAATGGATTAGTCGTATTAAAAAAGCTCGAGACTGATTATAATAGACTCTAATCAGAATGTCGTGGACAAGGATGTCTCATGGAAAATAAATGTCAGTTAATTCTTGAACAAGCAGATAAGGTTCTCCTAGGAAAAAATAATGAGATCCGTTTGGTCTTATCTTCTCTTTTGGCCGGGGGTCATGTCTTAATCGAGGATGTTCCAGGTGTGGGTAAGACCACTTTGGTATATCTGCTTTCCCGCCTTTTAGGATTAGAAATTAGTCGAATTCAATTCACTAATGACCTTTTGCCTGGGGATATTTTGGGCACAATGATTTATCGCAAGGAAAAAGAAGAGTTTGAGTTTAAGAAAGGACCAATCTTTGGCCAACTCATTCTTGCCGATGAACTCAATCGGGCAACTCCAAAAACACAAAGTGCTCTCTTGCAAGTCATGGAGGAGAGGAAAGTAACAGTAGAAGGACAAGAGTTTCCTCTGGAGTACCCATTTTTAATTATTGGTACTCAAAATCCTTTTTTTCAAGTGGGGACATTTCAGCTTCCAGAGTCACAACTTGATCGCTTTTTTATGAGTTTACAACTGGACTTTCCCTCAAGAGAGTTTGAGAGACAAATACTCCTTCAAGCAGACACTAGGTCTCTTATTAATGAACTTACACCTGTTTTAGAGGCTCAAGATCTTCCTAAAATCAAAGAAGATATTGAAAGTATCCATGTGAGTGATTCTCTCATTGATTATCTTCTCGATCTTATTGAATATGGACGAAATGATATTGAGGAGGGCGCTTATCTCAGTCCTCGGGCAGGAAAGGACTTGGTACAAGCAGGGAAGGCTTACGCCTATGTTGAAGGAAGAGACCATGTCATTCCAGTAGATATCCAAAAGATTGCGCCCTATATTTTGGGTCACCGGGTAGGTGGTAGTAAGGGGATACTGTATGGTCAGGGTCTTATTCGAGAACTTTTGGAAAAAGTAAAAGTTCCTTATTAAAAAATGAAGAAACTGATAAGCCCGTACTTGATAGCCTTTTCTCAGAAAATCGGTGAGCGCCATAATAGGATATTTATTTTGCCGACAAGGCCTGGTATTTACTTTTTGGTCATTACCTTTGTTCTTTTTTTAATAAGCTTATCTTATGGCCACTCATTGGCCTTTACGACAACCTTTATTTTTGTTTCTCTTGTGATGACCAGTGCTCACTTTACGAACTTTAATCTTTCCGGCATTGAAGTTATGACAGTCAATCTTCCCGCGGATATTTACGCGGGAGAAGCCACTAAAGTCAAATTAACGTTAAGAAATGAGTCGCGAAAGCATCGCTTTGATATTGTGTCCTCCCTTTATCGAGGTGATGATTGTGAACCTATTTCTCTTGCACCAGGAGAGACTAAGGTGCAGCTTGTTAATCTTCCTCCCTTAAATAGAGGTCACTATCAGGGAAAGAGAGTGCGTCTTAGTAGTGCTTTTCCCTTTGGTCTTTTTCGCGCTTGGAAATTTTGGAAAAAAGAATTTGATTTTTATGTTTATCCCCAGCGATTGGCAAAAAGAATTGAGTTGGGCAAACCTGACATCGCAAGCTCTGAGCGAGGGAGAGTTCTCAATAAGGTGGAAATTGGTGCGGAAGAGTTTTATGGTCACTTTAATTACCAAGAGGGAATGCCCTTAAGAAGCATTGATTGGCAGGCGTATGCGAGGGGAAGAGGTATCTTACTTAAAAAATTTGTTGAGCAATCTGATGGCCTCTATCTTTTTACAAAAGCAAATGAAAGGGGGTCAGTAGAAGAAGTCTTAAAGTCTCTCACCACCAAAGTAGAGGAGGCTGAGTTTAAAGGGGTCACATATGGGTTGGTTCTCGGTACAGAGAAGCCCCAATTTGGAAGAGGTCAAAGCTTTAAAAGAATGCTCCTAAAAAGATTGGCTGCACAAGATAAAGAAAGCCGTGAGGTGATCGTATGAGTCTTTATCAATCTTGTTTGATATTTTTCCTATTGAGTTATTTACCCTTTTTCAACCAAGTTGGACTTCTCCCTAATGCTCTTTTTGGATTAATTCTACTCCTCACTTTTTTTCAAGAAAAAGAAAAACGATCTATTCCTAAATTTATTAGATTGGGACTTATGCTCAGTGGTCTGGCTTTGATCTTCCAACAATTTGATACTCTGTGGGGGCTAGAGCCAGGTGTTGCGATATTGAGTTTGATGGCATGCTTGAAAATATTTGAGCTTAAAAGCACAAGGGATCTTTACCTCTTTATGCTCATTGCTGAGCTTGCTCTTGTGGGGCATGTTTTGACGGTAGATGATCTTTATATGGTGCTTTATGTGATTTTTCTCTCTGTCGTCATGTTTGCTCTTCTTAATTCTATTCAAGGAGGAAACCAAAGCTGGAGTAAGGCAAGAAAAAAGACATTAGGTCTGATTTTTCTATATTCCCTTCCCTTGGCTGGATTTTTATTCTTTGTTTTTCCACGCCTACCTTTAGGAAATTTATTTTTTAATACCATTAAGAAAGTGAATCATACTGGCTTCTCAGAGGAACTGAGCCCCGGGGATATTTCAAAGGTTGTGAATTCCAATATATCCTATTTTCGGGCTAAGTTTCTTAATGGAAAAACACCTTCTTATTTTGAACTTTATTGGCGAGGAACAGTTCTCTCTGAAACGGATGGCTTTCGCTGGATAAGAAAAAGAATTCCCGCCGAAAAAAGAGTCTATGTAACAGAGCCTGAAAAATACCAGTATCAAGTAAGCTTTGATCAGTTTATGAATAGTCCGCTCTTTCTTTTGGAAGATAGCTTTAAACTCAAGGTTTCTTCTCGAGGACATAGTTTGAATTTGGGGGAGGGAACCCACAAGTTTTTTCCTTATTCCAATCAAAAAATTGCCTACACAGCTTCAACTGGAAAAGGGACCCGTCGAAAATTACGTCCTACGACGAGAAAGCACTTTTTACAACTGCCACCCCGTGAAAATGCCCCTCGCTTTTTTGAATGGGTCCAGTCTCTCCCTGACGACCTTAAAGACAATAAAAACTTGAGGAGGGCAAGTGGCGCCTTTCAAAAGAGCCTAGAAGAATTCTCCTATAGCTTAAGCCCAGGAAAAATGGCGACAACAGCACCCTTAGATGATTTCTTTTTTAATAAAAAAGTAGGATTTTGTGAGCACTATTCCGCTGCATTTGCCCTTTATCTTCGCCTTTTAGGCATTCCAAGTAGAGTTGTCGTTGGTTTTCATGGTGGTCAGTACAATCCTCTTGGGAAATACTATCTTGTAAGAGGTCAGGATGCTCATGCTTGGGTTGAGGCATGGAGTTCACAAAAGGGCTGGATGAGGATTGATCCTACTAGTTGGGTTTCTCCCGATAGAATTCGTTATGGTGCTTCCACTTACTTTGTTGATGAACAGGAAAAGTTTGGTGTTTCCATGGATGTTTATCTCGAGCAAAAAAGTAACGAATTTTGGCAGGGGATACTCTTTGCTATCGATATGTTCTATTATGAAGCCAATCGAGAATTTGTAGGCTTTGACCTTGATCGCCAAAAAAAGCTCTTCTCTTTCTTAGGAGAGGATAGCCGAATGTGGCCATGGAAACTTTTAATACTCTGTCTTCTTGGCTCTCTTCTCTTTATTGTTCCTCTCTTTTTCTACTTTAAAAGGGATAGAGAACATCGCTCTAGAGTCGGCCGCTCTTATCGCCTGCTGCGAAAGAAATTAAGGAAGTCAGGCTTAGTTATTGAAAAGTTTCACGGACCCAGTGAGATTTTAAATCGATCTCAAGAGTGTTTTCCCGAGCAAAAAGAGGATTTACAAAAGGCTTTTTCTCTCTATCAAACCATTGTCTATGCAAAAGAGCACAAAAAAGAAATGGTGGAGAGTTTTTGCTCTGTGGTAAAGAAGCTAAATTTACCAAAGATTAACAATAGTCACTATCCCAATAAACCTTGAAGCTCTATAATGAGGGCATGTTTAGATTAATAGTTGCTTTCCTTTGCCTTTTTTTCTTTTCTTCTCTTTATGCCGAAAAGATCCTTTTTTTGGGGGACTCTTTGACTGAGGGTTACGGCGTGCCTAAGGACAAAGCGTATCCTTATGTGGTTGAGAGGGTACTAAAAAAGAAAGGCCATGAAATAGAAATTCTCAACGGTAGTGTGAGTGGTTCAACAACAGCTTCTTCTCTGTCGCGTTTAAAATGGTTTTTAAAGGCAAAGCCTGATTGGTTATTCCTTGCCTTAGGAGCAAATGATGGACTACGCGGTATAAAAGTAGAAGAGAGTTACAAGAATCTTGAAAAAACGGTTCTTTTCGCTAAGGAAAATAAAATTCAGGTTGCTGTTGCAGGCATGATGGTGCCGCCTAATTACGGTGAAGATTATGGTAAAAAGTTTAATCAGATGTATAAAGATTTAAAAAAGAAGCATGGGGTTAAGCTTATGCCCTTTCTCTTGGTTAACGTGGCCGCAGAGAAAGAGATGAACCAAGAAGATGGCATTCATCCGAATGTATTGGGTCATGAGAAAATGGGAGAGAATGTTGCGAACTTTCTTTTGCCCTTTTTTAAAAAACAAAAAAAGGATTGATGGTGTTAGAAATTCAAAATCTCTCAAAGTCGTTTAAGCAAGGGGAAAAGAATATTGAGGTTCTCAAAGATCTTTCCTTTAAAATGCATAGGGGGGAGATGGTCGCGATTTTAGGCCAATCGGGTTCTGGTAAATCAACATTACTTTCTATCCTTGCTGGTATTGAGTCCCCCGATGAAGGGCATATGTCTTTTGAGGGGCAGAATCTTGGAAAACTCAGTGAAGAAGAGTTAACCATATTAAGAGGGAAGAAAATTGGAATTATCTTTCAACAGTTTCATCTTCTTCCCCACTTAAGTGCTCTTGAAAATGTGAGTCTACCCCTTGAGATTATGGGGGAGCTCTCCTCCAGTGAAATGGATGAAAAAGCGAAACGCGCTCTTCAGGATGTTGGCCTCGATCATAGGGAAAATCACTACCCAAACCAATTAAGTGGTGGAGAAAAACAAAGGGTGGCCATCGCGAGGAGCTTAGTTGTTGAACCTGACCTCCTTTTAGCCGATGAGCCTTCAGGTTCTCTTGATGAAGAAACTGGTGAAAAAGTTATGGATCTCATTTTTAACTTGGTGGCCAAAAAGAAGAAGGCCATGATCCTCGTGACTCACAATAAAACCCTCGCGACGAAGTGCCAAAAGACTTTTCACTTAAATAACGGTTGCCTCTCGGAGATTAGTTAAGTGCTCTTTAGATTAGCTTGGCGAGAAATTTGTCATAATAAAATTTTCTCATTTCTCTTTATCCTCAATGTAGCGGTTGGTCTTTTAGGTCTCATCACCATTGAGAATTTTAAAGTTTCCTTTCAGTCTGTTTTGTCTCAAAGAGCGAAAAACCTTTTAGGGGCTGATGCCACCCTCTCCAGTCGTTTTCCATTGACTGAAGAGAAGGAGAAAGTTTTTCATGAAACTTTAAAAAAGGAAGGTATCGAATTCGAACAGACTCAATTTATGACCATGTTTTCCATGGCAAAGGCCCAGGAAAGAAGCCGTTTGGTTTTTTTGGAGACCATAAGCAATGAAGAACCCTTATTTCCTTTTTATGGGGCGTTAAAATTACGCTCGCTAAAAGATGATAAGGTCTTTCAATACCCTAATGAGTTAAAAGAAGGACCGAAAAAGGGAGCTCTTTGGGCTTACCCAGAAGTTCTTAAGCAACTGAAGGCAAAAGAACTGCGCATTGGTTCTAAGAAGTTTATCATTTCTCATGAAATCATTGAGGACTCCCAGCAGACATTTGAGATGGGCTCTGTGGCACCAAAACTCATGATAGGAAAAGATGATGCCTATAATGCTGATCTCATTCAAAAGGGATCCACCATTCGCTATTACACGGCAATAAAGACTTCAAAAGAGATTTCTCCTGAGGTCGTTGAAAAACTGAATGAAGGCTTTGATGATAATGCTCTTCGAGTGACGACCCCACAAAAAAGCTCTCAACAAGTCGGACGTGTATTAGCTTACCTCTCTGACTTCTTAGGACTTGTTTCCCTCGTTGCACTCTTTCTTGCGAGTGTAGGTCTCTTTTATTTTTATCGCTCGCACTTATCGAGTAAAAGGCAAAGCTTTGCTATCTATTCTTCTGTCGGTTTACGACAAAGAAAAATCTTCTCTCTTTATCTCACCCATGTTTTTCTCTTAAGTTTGGGAGGAAGTATTTTAGGAATTGCTCTAGGCTCTCTTATTATTCCTACCATTAATTTCTTTTTGGGCTATGTCTTACCTTTTGAGCTACCTCCTATTATAAGTATTCGGGCCTTAGGCATAGGTTTAAGTGTTGGTTTAATTGGGGTCATTTTATTGGCCTATCCGATTATCTTAGATGCTGTAAAAGAAAAGCCAGCTAATCTCTTTCAAGAGGTGGCCGAAATGAGAAGCCAAGAGAAACCCTTCTTTTGGCTGCACTATCTTCCTTATCTTCTCTTTTTCAGCACCATGACTCTCTATGCTGCACGTTCTTTTAAAGTAGGTGGTGTTTTCCTTGGACTTTTCTTTGGAGTTACGCTTTTATCATTTCCTATTGGGCTATTTATTTTGCGCTTGGCGAGAAAAGCGTCTCATAATCTCTCTTTAGGCCCTAAGTTAAGTCTGCGCTATTTAAGCCGCTATCGAATTAGCACGATCTCCATTTTTTTAAGCCTTCTTTTAGGTGCCATGCTCATTAATCTCATCCCTATGCTCCAGCAGTCTATACAAGCAGAGTTGTCTTTAGAAAATGAGAGCAAACTACCGAGTCTCTTTCTCTTTGATATTCAGGATGAACAAGTTTCTGGTTTGCGAGGCTTCTTTAAAGAGAATGGAGCAGATCTTCTTTCTCTCTCTCCTTTTATTAGGGCGAGGATAAAAAAAATAAATGATGAAGAAGTTCTTGTTGATAATAGTGAGACCCTTACTAGAGAACAGGAGAGGGAGCAGCGTTTTCGAAATCGTGGCACAAATTTAAGTTATCGAGATGAACTCTCTAAAAGTGAAACCCTGCTTGAAGGGGAAAGTTTTCCTGGAAGTTATGATGAAAATCGGGACGGACTGCCACTACTCTCTGTGGAGACAAGATATGCCAAGAGGATGGGGATTGAGATGGGTGACACTTTAACCTTTGATGTCTTAGGTATTCCAGTAGAGGGAAAGGTTTGGAATTTAAGAAAGGTACGATGGACCAGCTTCCTCCCTAACTTTTTTATCCAATTTCAATCTGGTGTCTTAGATAATGCTCCTAAAACGTGGTTAGCCGCGGTTCCCAAGGTCTCTGCAGAACTTAAAGATCAACTCCAAAATAAGCTCTATGATAAATTTCCTAATGTATCAGCTGTTGATATCAGCAGAGTGGTGAAAAAAATCCTAGATGTCATGTCTCAAATGGCCTGGGCTTTGAAAGCGATGAGTGTCCTTTGTCTTGTCGTTGGTGTTTTTGTTCTCTTTTCATTGGCCAATCATCAAATGGAGAGTCGAAAATCAGATATTGTCCTTCTTAAAGTCATAGGTCTAAAAGAAAGTAGCCTCTTAAAAATTGCACTTTTTGAGTTCCTAGGAATTGGTGTGCTTGCCAGTATTTTTGGTGCACTCTTTGGTATGTTGGTGAGCTTTATTGTGAGTCATCTCTTTTTTGATGGGCTTTGGGTTGTCAGTTGGTGGCTTCCTTTGCTTACAGTTTTGGTTATTAGCACTATGTGTGGCCTAACGGCAGCACTGGCGGCGAGGGCTTCCCTCAAAGTAAAAGCTTCTCACTTTTTGTAATGCTCAATTTCGGTAGAGACTTTGGCAATGATCCATGCAATAAGAGCGGCATCATCGATAAAGCCACCGATAAGAAGATCAGGAATGAGGTCGATAGGGCTCAGAAAATAGAGTAGTCCCAATATGATGAGGATAATATTCTTCTTTGATTGGGGTTTGTATTTTCCTCGGGCCGTATCTCTAAGCATTGCCAACATAAGTTTGAGGTCGGACCAAATGGTCTTAAACTGATCTTTAAATTTTTGGGCACTAATTTTCCCCTCAACATCTGTGACGAGTGAGAGAATCTTTGCGGGATCCTTAGCAATGAGTGTTGCTGCTGATAGGAACTTAAGACGGGCCCACTTAAGGGCTTGGCGTGGTTCCATTTTTAGTAGCGACGAGCAGGCGCATTTTCGATCTCTTCAAGAAATTCGTCGACTGGTCCACTAACGGAAGCGGGCATTCTCGACTTTTCAATTTTGGTTTCAGCTTCTTTGTTTTGAGAAACCATTTTTTGAGAAGGTGCGCAACTTGAAATGAAAATAAGAGTTAAGATCATTAGCTTTTTCATAGGACCAGTATATCGGAATTTTTAAGACTTTTGGAAAAATAATAACGGCCTTGCGGGGTCGGTCTTTGCTTTACGACATTCGTTAAAGGAGAGTAAAATTGAGCAAACCTAAGGAATGATTATGAATAATGAAACTGGACCCAAAGGGGAGCTCACCGTAAGAACGATGGCCATGCCCAAAGATACCAATCCCATTGGCGATATCTTTGGTGGTTACCTTTTGAGCCAAATGGATATTGCCGGGGGTATTTATACCCAAAAAATTGCAAAGGGAAGAACGGTTACAATAGCCGTGGATTCCATGACTTTCCATAAACCTTTGAATGTCGGTGATATTCTTTGCTGTTATTGTGACACCATCAAAATTGGTAAAACCAGTATTGCCGTCAAAGTAGAAGCTTGGACCATCAGAAAATTTCAATCAGATCGCGAGAAGATCACCGAGGGGGTTTTTACTTATGTGGCCATTGATGATGAGCGAAAACCAAGACCTGTCTTAGGAGTAAAAGCGTGAGTATTATAGAGGCGAGTGAACTTTCAAAAAACTATGGGCCAGTTCAAGCCCTCAAGAAATTTTCTCTTAAAGTTGAAAAAGGTGATTCTTATGCTCTGCTTGGTAAAAACGGAGCAGGGAAAACAACCTTTGTGAAAAGCTTATTGGGCCTGATCTCTTTTCAAGAGGGAAGTTTAAAATTACTAGGTAAAGATGTCTCCGATAAAGAGGCCAGACGCAAAGTCGCTTTCTTACCTGAAAAGTTTAGTTTTTTTCCCTATTACACTTTAAGAGGGGTGTGCGAGTTCTATGGTGAGATGAAGGGGCTTGAAGGCTCTGCCCTCAAGTCTCAGGTGGATGAGGCCATAGCCAGGTGGGGCATAGAAGATATTCAAAAAAAGAAAGTGAATGAGTGCTCCAAAGGGCAATTGCAGCGCACCGGTCTTGCTTCGACCATGATTGGTGACAATGACCTCTTTATTTTGGATGAGCCCTATTCTGGTTTAGACCCTATCGGAACCAAAGAGTTACAGGATTACTTTAGGGACTTAAATGCAAGTGGAAAAACTATTTTCATTAATTCTCACGGGCTTGATTCGGTAGAGAAAGTTTGCGATAAATTGGCCATTTTGGATAAGGGCGAGCTGGTTGTCGATGGAAAAATTAAAGAGCTTGTTCAAGGACAAGACCTCTTAGATTACTTTTATACGAAGGTAGGAAAATAATGGCCATTAAGATGTTTCTTAAAAATACCATTCAAAAAGAGTGGAGAAGCCGAACCTTACTGTTTCTTTTAATCGTCACAGTTGTCCTCGTTATTTTAGCTTCAATGGGCTTAGCTTATTTTAAAAATGAGGTTCTCAATAGTAGCCCCCTAGAAGGATTAGCAAAAAGTACTTTGGGCTTTTTCTTTTGGGGCATGAATATTTGGTCTTATCTTATTGCGACTTTTATTGGGGTCTCTTGTGTGAGAAGTGACCTTGAGACGGGAACGATTAGTCAGATGTTGACCTTTCCTGTGACGCGAATGGAATATTTCCTAGGGCGTCTTTTTGGCTCTTATGTCATTGTCACGGGATATTACTTTCTCTCAATGGGAATTTGTGTTGCTGGAGTTTCTTTGGCCATTGGTGAATTTATTTTTGGACCCGAATTATTTCTTGGTATCTTAATCACCAGTCTTAGTAACCTAGTAGTCATTGCTCTAGCGATGTTTATAGGGTTTTATATGGGAACCCTTCAGACCTTTATTCTTAATTTTATTCTGACTTTTATTGTGGGATTTTCAAATAGTTTCTTTATTGAACGTGGCTTTGTGGAAGGACTAAAAGAGCCTACCTTTCTTAAAGCTTTAGCTGCACTCTTTCATGTCTTTTTGCCCCACTTTTCTCATTGGGAGAATTGGGGGAAATCGTTCATTCTTGGCAATGAATACAAATTCGATGCTGTGATGGAAGTGCCTCATTTCATCGTAACTTGTCTTTTATTGGGCACAATTATTCTTTGGCGCTTTAAAAGAAAGGAAATTTAGAAACTTGATTATTCTGTCACTAAATGAAACTCTCGAGGCTCAGTTTTGAGGGAAGGAATAACTTCAAAGTTGAGTCTGCCAATTTCTAAACCTGAGGTTGTTTCTACTTTGACTCGCCACAGGCCAGGGGAGTAATTCTTCTTGTAGGCTAAACCACGATAACCTTCTTGGCGGCCTCCTTTGATCTCAAGAGGGATTTTATCAGATGTTTGCCACTCACCAGATTGGTAAGTTTGCCAATGGACGATGACCTTATCTTGAAAGCCACCGGGGGCAAAGACTCTGGTAAAAAAGTAGAGGATATCATCCTTTCGTGCATAAAAAATCTCATCACTTTGATGCCAAAAGCGCCACCAAGGTTTTTCATGGTAGAGCTCATAAATAGGATATTTTTTTTCTACCCTATGATAAATTCCGGCCATTTCTAAGCTTAAAGGGACGGGGGGCATAAAGTTTAAAAACCTCATGATGATAAAAAATAAAACCAAGACGATTCCTGGTGTGAGAATCGATTTTGATATTCTGGCCTTTTCGATGTTGATTTTTTTGAGGAAATAAATAAGGAGAGAAAGCAGGCATGCATAAACAATTAAAGAGGCTAAAAAGATAAGACTTCCCACGCGGCCAAAAACTTGGGGAACATAGACGAGACTAAAAGAGAGCAGGGAGAGATTGATAAGGCTTCCTTTAACGAGATGGCCTTTTTTTTGAAAAGAGGGAAGTTCATTAAGGAGAAGAATGGAGGTCATAAAAAGAAGAAAAACAAGTGAGGTTGATAGGCTTGCACTTTTAAAATAAAAGAGGGTAAAGGCACTAAGGAGTGCTCCTTGGCAGAAGTGAAAAACTTCATCTTGATATTTTTCTAAGAATTCTAAAATTTGACGAAGGTTTCCAGTAACTTTCTCAGGAATCGAAGCCTTCTTTAGATAAGCCACTAATGCCAAAAGAGACAATAGCAAATACAAAGAAAGCATGAAGACATTTGAAAGGTCATCAATTCTTCCTAAGGTAAAAATATCTAATGAGAAACCTGACAAGAAAAAAAAGGCGGGAGCTAGGTTTTCATTTTTTTGATAAATTTCTTTTATTTGAGAAACGAGTTTAAAAACTAACTCCCAGGGCCATGGCAATGGCCACTGTCCAAGTCATGACCAACCAAAATACTATCTTAAACATGGTTTTAATCCTTTAGGTCTTAGTTGCTCCCTCATAGAGCCTTTTCATTATAGCCGAATAATCCTGCCGAGGGGTAGTGAGTTTTGTCAGATTGATGTTAAAATATGAGAAGTTTAACTATCCTTAGGAGCGAGTCACTCATGCTTAAACGTCTATCTTTTATTTCCGTTCTCTTTCTCTTTTCTCTATCACTTTTGGCGAAAGGAAGTATTAAGATTGCTGTCAATCTTTCGCCTGCGGGCTCCTTTGAAATTAAGTCCACCAAGGTTAAGGGAAGTGTTAAGCGCCAAGGGGGAGGTTTTGTGACCTCGGGGCTAAGTGTAAAAGTCAAGCACTTGGAAACAGGTCTTGAATTAAGAGATGACCACCTTCATAAGAAACTTGAAGGGAAGAAGTACAAAAAAATTGAAATCCTTAAAGGTCAGGCCAAAGGCGGAAAAGGTGTGGCGATTATTCAGGTGAAAGATATTAAAAAGAAGTTTGCTTTTAGTTATAAGGAAAAGGGAGGAAACCTCATTATCAAGTTTCCTCTGGATTTGAAGGACTTCAAATTTAGCGGTATTAAATATGCCGGTATCGGGGTCAAAGATAAAATCGTAGTTCAAGCTGAAGTTCCTATTAAATAATGAAAAGAAAAAGTGTCGTAATCCCTTTCATCCTTCTTTTATTCACTGTAGGTTGTGGCCAGTCATTTAATTCGAATACTCAGGACTTTAATCTTACCGCTTTTAGCTCTTGTGCTGATCCAAGTGACACCCTTCTTTGTGAAGCCAATGAAATTATTCAAAATAATTGCACAAACTGTCACACGAATCCT
>JASBRV010000009.1 GCA_030149295.1 Bacteriovoracales bacterium
CTTTTTTGATCTTTTCTTTATCCCAATTCAACGCAGGCTCCTTACTGAGAAAATTACCTCAAAAGGATACCAAAGGACTTCGCTAGATTCTATGGAAAACCCTTCTAAGGACTACAGAATCTCAACCGCGCATTGCGCAAAAAAACTCAAAAGGTACTTCAAAAGGTCAAAAGGTACGTGGACACTTCTGGGACTCCTTGCGTTTATTGCTATTAGTCCCAAAAGTATGGTCGTACCTGTTAGGTGGTCGTACCTGTTAGGGTATGAGCCTTCTAAAAATAAATCCATCATCTTGACGGCAATATTCATATTTTTGATGCTCTTCCTTATCAAGCTTTAAAAAGACATAACGACTTATCTCAACTTCTATTGCTGAGAAATAGAGCTCACTCGTATTTTCTTGAAATAGTGTTCCTGGTAGTCTTTCAGTGAGTTGGGATTCACACGCGATAAGAATTCTTTTAATCGCCCTTCCTCTTCAATAATTCTTGCTTCTCCAAAGAATTGAATCTGTATTTGCTTCTTGGGGAAATACCATAAAAGGCAGACCTTTGGATGAGCTTTAATGTCTTCAACTTTTTTTGATAACTTATGAGTATAAAAAATACATCTATGCTGCTTGCGTTTGAAATCTCTTAATACAACGGTTCTATTACAAGGCCCCTCTTCAGACATTGTAGCAAGGGATATCGTTTTGAGCCCCTGACGTTTTTTCATTTGCTTTTGAAAAATATCAAAAAAATCATTCTCGCTCACATTAAGTCCCAGAGGTTAAATTTTCTAGGAGCTTACCAGATCTTTTTTTATCTATTTCCACATATTCAATATTGTCGAGTAATTTTAAACGCCTCTTATTATCCTCAAGTGCAAAGAGATAATCATCCGCTTTTTGTATGCACTTTTCTTTGCAAATTTCATTCTCTTTTAACTTGGTCAAAAGATTCGATATTTTTTTCGATGACTGCTCAAAGAATTTATGGATAATGTCATTTTCCATATTTTCTAATAACATATACTCGGCAACTCTAGGGCTTAATCCGGCTTCTTTAAAGTCAGCTTCTTTGTATCCACCTGTTCTTAATCTCTCCAAGACCTTTTTCTCAATTCCTCTAATTTGAGAAAGAGGAAATGTTGGAAAAATATATCTCATTCTTCCCCCCGAAAGCATAGACTCTTGTGCCAATAGAGTCGTTTGGCTCAATTGAAAAACGGGATCGATGAACCTTTCCTTTTTATTTCGGGCTTTTTTCTTAAGTTTGAAAGTTGAAAGGGCTCCATTTGCGACCATCATAATATTTCCACTCACCATAAGAGGGCTTCTTTTTGACAATTCTTGATATAAATCTTCAAAGCAATTGTATTGATTCTTTCCCGCACAAGAACTTGGATTCTCTAACTCATTCTTAATTGTAAAAACTCTTAGGGCTTCCTCAGCAATTAATAAAGTATAATGGGTACTCACAAAAGGGATCAGGTTATAAGAGGCTTTTAGAAGTTTCTGTCCTATTTTGTTTTTAAAAATAATCGAAAACTTAGGAGCATAATTCCCATAGCGATACATAAAGCGCTCTTGTCCCAATAGGTTGTCGTAAAAATAGGAAGATAGATAAATAACACAAAGAGAAATTAAACTAACTTTGAACATCGACATGAATCTTTGAGAGAAGCTCTTTTTCTTAAAATATTTCTTAAATATCCAATAGAGAAATAGACTAGCAAAAAGAGAACTCAGGAGCGTTATTAATGCCAACTTTATGAGAGAACCCTTCGCAAAAATCGGCATATAACCACAAACAACTAAGACTAGGGAAAAGCACAGAAAAGCCCCAACAATTTTTAAACATAAAATGATAAGATTCTTAGCACTCATGTCTTTAGTCACCCCCTCTATCAATTGGGACGACAGTAGCTTCCAACTCATCCTCACCATTCAGACTCCAAACAATCAGCCCAATAGTACCACCTATAGCCCCACCAAGAGCAGCGACCTCAACAATAGGCTCATAGGTCAAAAGAGACTGCCATAAATTTGGCCCTACATATTCAACACTCACAATTTTCTTATGACCTAGTTTTTTGAGAGTATAGAGATAAAGAGCATTTAATGAGGGGACCTGGCTAAAGGGAAAAGGGATACTAAGATCAGTATTTTGCCTAAGCATCTTACAAGCTCCCCCCACACATGTTTGAAGTTTCTTTTCAGTGAAGTTGCTTGGATCATTTACAATTTCTTTGATGCGCGAATATTCAATGGGACTGAGGTTGAGCCTGTAGCGAAAGAATACCTTTCCTACTCCTTCCTTTGCTCTATTGTATTTTTTTTCGAGATCACCGACTTTTGTTAAGCCAAAGAAAGGGCTATAGATTTGATTATCCACCATGATGTCACTATGACTTACAACTTTTGTGAACGCTTTAGGCCACCAAAGAATTTCAACATGGCCTCCATAGTTATTTTGCCATTTCAAAAGATCATTCATGACATGAAAACAGCTCTTACCCGTTTCAGAAGCAGGAAACCTAGTAGAGACCGTCGAGCATGATAGTAAAAAGCATAATAAAAACACTGGGATAAATCTCTTTGCCATAGCCCCATATCGGCTTTTTTTGAGAGAAACTTCAACCAGATGACCGATCATTTTACTTTGGATTTTTGAGAAAAAGAAAGCCCTCCGAAAGGAGGGCTTTTTGTGCGGAAATTTGAGTCGATTTTACTACGAGGTCTTAAAATTTTTCCTGCGGAGAAATCGCTTGAGCCTCGCCTTCGCTCGATTAAGATTTCTCTCCGAACGAGAGGCGGGCTACCCCGCGTCACCTGAAATGCCGTTTAGGCATTTCGTGCCGCGGGTTACATCATACCAGGCATTCCGCCCATGCCACCCATGCCACCAGGCATTCCAGCAGGAGCTGCGCCTTCTTCCTTAGGAAGATCAGCAATCATAGTCTCAGTTGTTAACATAAGACCAGCTACTGAAGCTGCGTTTTGAAGAGCTGAACGAGTTACCTTGGTAGGATCGATGATACCAACCTTAACGAGGTCTTCGTACTTGTCTTCACGAGCGTTGTATCCAAAAGTTGCAGACTTGTTGTTACGAACTTCGTTAACAACAACTGAACCTTCAAGACCAGCATTGTGAGCGATTTGACGAAGAGGCTCTTCGAGAGCTCTACGAACAATTCTAATACCAAATTGTTGCTCTTCATTTTCAGTTTTTACACTTTCAATAGCAGAAGCAGCGTGAAGAAGTGCAGAACCACCACCAACTACGATACCTTCCTCAACAGCGGCACGAGTAGCGTTAAGAGCATCTTCAACACGATCTTTCTTTTCTTTCATTTCAGTTTCAGTAGGAGCACCTACGTGAATTACAGCTACGCCGCCAGCGAGCTTAGCAAGTCTTTCCTGAAGCTTTTCTTTGTCGTAGTCAGAAGAAGTTTCTTCGATTTGCTTTCTGATTTGAGAAACACGAGCTTCAACTTCAGATTTTTCACCAGCACCATCAACGATAGTCGTGTTTTCTTTGTCGATTGTGATTCTCTTAGCTGTACCAAGGTGAGCAATATCAGCAGACTCAAGGCTCATGCCAAGCTCTTCAGAAATTACCGTACCACCAGTAAGGGCTGCGATATCTTTAAGCATTTCTTTTCTTCTGTCACCAAAGCCAGGAGCTTTAACGGCTGCAACATTGAGTGAACCACGAAGCTTGTTTACAACGAGAGTTGTAAGAGCTTCACCTTCTACATCCTCAGCAAGGATAAGAAGTGGCTTGTTTGTTTGCATTGTTTTTTCAAGAACAGGAACAAGCTCTTTTAAGTTAGAGATTTTTTTGTCCGTAATAAGAAGATAAGCATCGTCAAAAGCAACTTCCATCTTCTCGGCATTGTTTACGAAGTAAGGAGAAAGGTAACCGCGGTCAAATTGCATACCTTCAACAACCTCTAGGTTTGTCTCAGCAGTTTTTGACTCTTCAATAGTGATAACACCATTGTTTCCTACTTTTTCCATCGCTTGGGCAATAAGACCACCGATTTCAGCGTCGTTATTAGCTGAAATAGTCCCTACTTGAGCGATTTCGTCATTAGACTTCACTTCTTTAGAGATGTCTTTAAGCTTGGCGACAACTTTCTCTACTGCGCTATCAATACCACGCTTAAGGTCCATAGGGTTGTGACCAGCAGAAACAAGCTTTACACCTTCACGGTAAATAGCTTGAGCAAGTACAGTAGCTGTTGTTGTACCGTCACCTGCATCGTCATTTGTTTTTTGAGCTACTTCTTTAACCATTTGAGCACCCATGTTCTCAAAGTTATTTTCTAGCTCGATTTCTTTCGCAACAGAAACACCATCTTTTGTGATGTGAGGAGCACCAAAAGATTTTTGGATAACAACGTTACGCCCTTTTGGTCCGAGTGTTACTTTAACCGCATTCGCAAGTGAGTTAACTCCATGAAGGATGAGACCTCTTGCGTCTTCTGAATACTTTAATTCCTTAGCCATTTTTATCTCCTTATAAAGATATTTTGGTTTAAATTTTTGTTTTATTCGTTTTTGTTTTCCCTTTGGGAGAAACTGCTTTTCTTCACAGCTTCTTTTTGTTTTCCCTTTGGGAAAACCGCCTTGCTTCGCTTCGCTCTAAAAATTTAGCTCTTCGAACTGGGGCGGTAGCGGTTCGTCATTTGGGATGCCACTGGCATCCCATGACGCACACAAGCGCTTACTGTAAAACGCCTAAGATGTCGTCTTCTCTCATAATGAGAAGTTCTTTACCGTCAACTTTCACTTCAGTTCCAGCATACTTTCCAAAAAGGATCGTCTCGCCAGCTTTAACTTCAAGAGAGCGGTTAGATCCATCTTGGTTGCGGTAACCAGGACCAACGGCAAGGATTTTTCCTTGAGCAGGCTTTTCTTTATTGTTATCAGGGATAATAAGCCCACCAGCAGTTTTTGTTTCTTCTTCAAGTCTCTCGACGAGTACACGGTCTTGCAAAGGTCTTACTTGCATGCGTTCCTCCATTATATTGCGCTTAGCGCATAGTTTACGGTTTAATTACCAGTCTTTTTTGTTCTGAGGACAATCTAATATCGCTTTAACTGGTGTCAAGGGTCGCCCATTAAAAAAAAATTCTAAATGAAAAGACATATGACCCAATAAATAAGTGCCGAGCGCTGAAAAGCTAGTAAATAGGTGCTAACCTACTATAAATTCATAGTTTTTATAGTGTAACTTTTAAGGATCTAATTTGCGCCTCTCGGAATTTTGGAACAATAAAGTTTTAAAATTTTTGCTTCGTGATGCTGTTAACGAAGAGCGTACTTATTTTGCGCTCACCTTAATAGTAGGAATGATTGCAGCACTTGTTGCTGTGGGTCTGCATAAAGCGACTCACTTTCTCGTGGAGTTCTTTGGTACTAACGACACTTTTGATCTTAGAGCTTTTGCCTGGGGAGGCTTGGCCGTCTTCACAAGCGGCTACCTTACCACACGTCATTTTCCAGGAACAGGCGGCTCGGGTATCCCAGGGGTGAGGGTTGCGCTTGCTGTGTTTCATGGAAAAATCACAATTCTTCAAACCTTTATGAAAATCATTACTAGTGTCTTATCCCTGTCATCGGGTTTTTCTATGGGGAGAGAAGGTCCCACTGCTGCCATTGCCGCGGGGATAGGTTCTTACTTTGGCCAAATTTTTCATCTCTCAAAGAGAAAGGTCAAAGCTTTAGTTGCCATCGGTGCAGCTGGGGGAATTTCTGCAGCCTTCAATACACCTATTGCGGCAGTTGTCTTTACCCTTGAAGAAATTGTGGGTGATCTTAATGCAAAAGTCTTAGGAAATATTGTTATCTCAAGTGTCATTGCCTCCATTGGAGCTCATATGCTTATGGGAAACAATCCTACATTTGAGGCCTTAAAGTTTACTCTTAATCACCCAATTGAACTAATCCCCTTTGCACTCGTTGGACTTGCCTCCGCCATAATGGGTCCTTTGTGGACCAAGTCAGTTTTGTGGACAAGAAATTTCAACATGAAAATTTTTAAAGGTCATCGTTTAAGCATCATCATGGTGACCTTTTTAATCATTGCTATTATTTCTTATTTAAGACCAGAAGTTCTTGGAAGTGGCCACGATACTATAGAGGTAGCCCTCCAGAGCCTCTTTAAAGACTGGCGCTTTTTATTGAGTCTTTTGCTTCTCAAGTTTGTTGCCACAACCCTTTGTTATGGCTCTGGTGTAAGCGGTGGTCTTTTTCTACCGACTCTTCTCATGGGTGCCACACTAGGAAGTTTATGCGGAACCTTTTTTGAAATTTTTATTCCAGGCCAAAGCTTTAACATCGCCGCTTTTGCTCTAGTAGGAATGGGCTCTTATTTCGTCTCTGTCATTCGAGCTCCTTTTACTAGTATTATTATGGTCTTTGAGATGACGAGAGATTATCAAGTTATTTTGCCGCTTATGCTGGCGAATATTATTAGCTACTATATTAGTTCCAAGCTTCACGATGGTTCCATTTATGAGTCCATTTCAGAGCAAGATGGTGTGCACCTACCTACGAAAGAAGATAATGAAATACTGGAATCTCTCATTGTTGAAGATGCGATGGTGCAATCTCCTTTTAGTATTAATGCCAAACTCACTATTGGTGAAGCTCATCAGTTAATCAGAAATGAGCCTTATTCAGGATTTCCTATTTTAAAAAATGGATTACTTGTGGGGGTCGTTGCTAAGTCAGAAATTAGTCAGGCCATTGCGAAAGACTTAAATGAGCAATTAATTACTACGATTGCCGAGAAGAAGATAATTTCCATTTATCCAGATCAATCTCTTATGGTAGCTTTTCACAAGCTTGATCGCTTCCACGTTTCTAGACTTCCAGTTGTCAGTAGAATTAATGACAAGAAACTTATCGGCATCATTACAGCAGAAAATATTGTGTCTCGCTTTGGCTACCATGTAACGGGGAAAGACGATTGAGTAAATACTTTTGCCCACATCTCATCGTGTTTATCTTCCTATTTAAGCTCATACCAGTCGTCACCAACTCCGATATCAACCGTTAAGGGTACGCTAAGGCTTACAGCACCTTCCATTCCTTTTTTTACAATCTCTTTGACCTTATCTACTTCATCTTCCGGAGCTTCTAAAATGAGTTCATCGTGAACTTGAAGCAAAAGCTTAGTTTTAAGGTTTTGTTCACGAAGCTCTTTATCAACTCGAATCATGGCAAGCTTAATAATGTCAGCAGCCGTTCCCTGAATAGGACTATTAATTGCGACTCTTTCCGCCATAGATTTTACGGTGCGGTTTTTTGATTTAATATCTGGTAAAAATCTCTTTCTTCCAAACAAAGTAATCGCATAACCCGTTTCTTCAGCTTTCTCTTTAAGGCCATCAAGGTAGCCTTTCACACTTGAGAATTTCTCAAAATAATTGGTGATATATTCTTTAGCTTCTTTTCTCGAAATTTTAAGTTGGCCAGCTAAACCGAATGAACTTTGCCCATACATAAGACCAAAGTTGACGGCCTTCGCCTTAGACCTCTCTTCAGAAGTGACATCTTTAAGGGGTACGCCCATAATCTCACTGGCCGTTTGTCTGTGAATGTCTTCACCATTTTTAAAGGCATTTACCATTGTCGGGTCTTCAGAAAAATGCGCGAGAAGCCTTAGTTCAACCTGTGAGTAGTCAGCCCCAATAAGCTTACAACCTTTCTTGGCGACAAAAGCCTTTCTCACCTTTCTTCCCAATTCTGTCCGGATGGGAATATTTTGAAGATTGGGATTATTCGAAGAGAGACGTCCAGTAGCAGCAACATGCTGATTAAAGTGGGTGTGTAATCTCTTATCTTCATCATGAACGAGTTCAGGAAGAGTTTTTACGTAGGTTGAAAGAAGCTTGCCAAGTTCACGGTATTGAAGAATCAATCCAGGAACTGGGGATATCCCCTTAGCGTCAAGAGTCTCAAGGACGCTTGAGTCTGTGGAATAACCAGTCTTTGTCTTTTTAATAACAGGCAACTCCAATTTAGTAAAAAGAAGTTCTCCTACTTGTTTAGGAGAATTGAGGTTTACTTCCTCTTGAGTATGCTCGAAGATTTCTGCCTGAATATTACCAATAGCCTCTTCTAATTCATTTTCCATTTTCTTGAGAACTTTTTTGTCCACAGAGACACCAGCACGCTCCATTTTAGAAAGAATGGAAATCATAGGACAGTCCAATTCTTCATAAAGGGAAGAGAGACTTTTTTCCTTAAGCTCAGTCTTAAATTGAGTCGCAAGTCGAAAAGAAATCGCCGCTCTCTCTCCACAAAATTTACTCTTGGACTCAAGATCCATCTCATTTAAATACAGGTCTTTCTTAGGTCGTTGCTCAAGAGTGTAATCAAAATATTCTTTTGCGACACTCACAACATCGTGCCTAGAACCTGGGTCTAAAATATAATGCACCTGAGTGGTATCAAAGGGCTTACATAGAACTTCAAATTCGTTGTGTCCTGCGAAGAAAAAATCTCGCTTCCAATGCTCGCTAACCACTTCTAAGTCTTTCTCACCCCATACTTTTTTCAGAAGCTTTTTAAGGTGCTTGTCAGAGAGTTTAGAGATTTCGCCAAAAGGTATGAAATACGAACTCTCCCCATCTATACTAAGAGAACACGAGGCTATCTCTCGCCTAAAAATATCTCCACTAGAATATTCAGTATGAAAGGCCAAAGCTTCAACAGAATCAATCATTTCCAGAAGATCCGAGAAATCTTTGTCGCTATTTACCACTTTATGCTCAAAGGTAAGAACTCCTACCGGAAGAGATGACTCCCCTCCTTGGGCATCAAACTCTGCCTTTCTTAAATCCATAAGTTTATTAATGGCCGATTTAAAGCCAAGACCCTCCAAAAAAGCAATTAACTCATCTGAAGGATAAAAAGAGATTTGAGTCTCTTCAGCTTTTTTCTTAAGGTCCACATCTTGAACAATCTCAATAAGCTTTCTACTCAAGAGACCATCTTCTAAATACTCACTAAATGCTGTCGTTAACTTCTTACCAGTAAACTCATCTTTCACTTCAATACATTTATCTAGTGTCCCATGCTCAGCTAATAGTTTTGCTGCACCTTTTGCACCGATCCCTTTCATTCCAGGTATATTATCTGAACTATCACCAACCATAGAAAGGTAATCCACGATCTGCTCGGGATAAACTCCCATTTTTTCAAAGACACCATTTCGGTCATAAATTTTATCTTTCATGGTATCGAGCATTTTAACGTTGTCTCCAACAAATTGCATGAGGTCCTTATCCCCTGAGGCAATAAGGATTTCATCAAAGTCTTGCTTCCATTGAGTAACGGCAGAACCAATAATGTCGTCAGCTTCATAATTGTCGTCTTCAGAATAAGGAAGCTCCATTTTTTCAATTAACTCTTTTATGAGGGCAAATTGCGGAATAAGATCCTCAGGTGGTTCTGTTCTATTCGCCTTGTACTGGTCATACATTTCATTTCGAAAGGAGCCACCAGCAGTATCTCTTGCCATCAAAATATGGGTTGGACGGTACTGACTTAAAAGTTTTAAGAACATCGTAAGCACACCATAAACCGCATTAACTGGAACACCTTCAGGTGAAGTCAAAGGCCTAATCGCAAAAAAGGCGCGAAAGATAAAGTTACTAACATCGACGACAATAAGTTTTTTCATAAAATACCTCTGTAAACTGGAGGTACTTTAACAAATGCCGTAGGAAGGCGCCAATTCTAGGTAGTCGTAGCCCCATTTTCAGGAAACCATGAGGTCTCTTTCTTTTTCTTGGTAACAAGTTGGCTACCATCATGACCCATAACAGAAGTATCCGCCATGACATCTCCTAAGCGATGCCCAGAGTCGAGCTTGAAGAGAAAGAATATTTCTAAGAAGAGAAAGAAAATACCTGAAATAAAGGCTAAGATTGGTCCAATCAAAGGGAAGACGGCCAAAACCAAAGGAACCAAAAGGGGAATATTTCTAATAACAGATTGCTTCATCGTACACGGACGACCATCTTCTAGAGAGATAACCTGAAAGCCCATAAACTTCTTTCCCACCGATTGACCGTTTTGCAAACTGTCTGAAATGCCAACATAGATAGCCGAAAGAATAAGCCCTATGGGAAAAAAGAAAACGCTTAGCACCAAAACAATGAAGAGATCAATCGCCTTAGCGATCATGCGACTCAGCCGTGCCCTGTTTATGGCCTTTTTCAAAAAATATCTTCTCTTCATAAGAATATTCTATCTCATTGATTATTCGTGGGAAGTAAGGAATTTTTTGCTACATGACAAAGAATTGTCCTCCTTCTGGCACTTTTCCATTTGATCTCTTTATTATAATCTAAGAACTTGTTTGGAAAAGCACACACAAAGGTTGAATTATGAGCAATGTAGGTAAAGTTGATAAAAGTACTTTTGATGACCTGGTCATCAACTCAGATGGTCCTGTTCTCGTTGATTTTTGGGCCGAGTGGTGTGGACCTTGTCGTTCACTAGCTCCTATCCTCGATGAGGTTGCCACTGAAATGGGAGAAAATGCCAAGATCGTGAAATGTAATGTTGATGAAAATGGTGAGCTCGCTCAACAATATGGAATTCGTGGTATCCCTACGATGATTTTCTTCAAGGGTGGGGAAGCTGCTAAAACATTAGTTGGCCTGCAAACAAAGGAAGAAATCAAAAAACAATTCGAAGAACTCTCATAGTAAAAAATAAGGATGGGCTCCTACTAAGGAGCCCTTTTTTTTTGTATGGAATTTATCAAATCATCTCTCAGTGAAGCTCAAGAAACTCTTCAAAAAACTCTATCAGATGAACAATTTTTAAAAAGCCTTGAATCGGCGATTAATCAGCTCGTGAGTACTTTTAAAAATGACGGAAGAGTCATAAGCTGCGGAAATGGTGGCTCTCTTTGTGATTCCATGCATTTCGCTGAGGAGCTTACCGGTCGTTACAGAAAAGACAGAAAACCCCTAGGTGCTACCTCTATTATGGATCCAAGCCATATAAGTTGTGTGGCCAATGATTTTGGTTATGAATATATCTTTTCTCGTTTCGTTGAGGGCTGGGGAAAAAACGGAGATACCCTACTCGCTATTTCGACTTCTGGAAATTCCGAAAATGTGATCAAGGCCGTAGAGTCAGCCCAACAAAAAGGAATGAAGGTCATAGGATTATTAGGGAAGTCTGGTGGCAAACTCAAAAAGATGGTGGACATTCCCCTTGTCGTGCCAAGCCAAATTACGGATCGTATTCAAGAGATTCACATCAAATGCATTCACATCATGATTGAGGGTGTTGAGAGGGATCTTTTCCCTGAGAACTATGCCTAACATTTCAACACTTTAGAGTTCTAACCTTTTGTAATTACGAAACTTTATCGGCTCATAGTTTGCATCTATCTCTAGTATGCTGAAATGGTACTTAGTTTTGTCCGTATCACTCATATCTTTTGCCTTTGCTGAAAACCCTGCAAAACGAAGGATTCATTTCTACATTACTGTAGATTGGGAAGGCGTTGACTTTAAATCAGGCATTCTCGATCCAAAAGATTTAGAGAGAGTTGAGGCATTCCGTGAGAAATTTCCTAAATACCCAATGGTTCATTATTTAAATGCAGCCTATTATACCAATGGTGAATTGGATGCCGAGGAAGTTACCAAAAGAACGAACCGAGTATTACGAGAAATTGACGAATTAGGGCTTCACTTTCATCCTTGGGAAAATTTAGTCGATGCTGCCGGTGTAGACTTTATTGAAGGACCTACTTATTTTGATAAGGAGCTATCACCACCAGAAGGAAAAGGCTCACCCCTTTATCCAAAAGGACATCGAGGCGGGGACATTCCTACTTGGGCTTACCCGGAAAAAGATCTAAAAAAGCTTCTCAAATTTTCTATGGATACGCTTGCTGAGCACGGCTACACAGAACTCAAAGGTTTTCGCGCCGGTGGTTGGCAGACGAATTCCAAAGTTTTAAAAGTTTTAAAGGAATTAGGTTTTGAAACAGAAAGTTCCCCCGTCCCTGCAGAGAAAGTCGCTAATCTCTACCCTAATACAACTCTAGCTAAAAATGTTTCACAGCTTTGGTCGGAAACAACTAATACCAGCCATCCTTATATCGATGAAAAAAGTGGAATGCTTATGATGCCCAATAATGCTGGCCTTGCTGATTATGTCGATGCTGATGAATTTATAGAAACCTTAGAAAAGAACCTCGATAAAGTTGATGATGATCTTCATATAGTTTATGGGTTTCATTTAGAAACGGCAGTAGAATACATGGACCGTCTTGATGACGCTATTGAACGAATGGAAGAATTGGCAAGCAAAAGAGGAATTGAACTTGTTCCCACGACATATAAAGAGGTGACTCCTCAGCTACGACTTAAAAAAAGCTCTGGCTCTTGTTATCAATTGATGAGAGCTCTATTACTTATTTAGAAAAAGTAGACGAAGTTTAGGTCAGACTTTCCGATATACTTACCTGTCTGAGACTGACTATAAATATTTTGCTTTAAATGGATTTCAAAGTTTCTTGCTAAATAAAAGGCAAACCCCGTATTTCCTTCAACGATAAAGTCCTCAGAGAAGGTTTCAAGAACAGAGTACTTTCCTCTTACATCAAAAACCCATCTCAACCAATCAAAAGGCTCATAAATTGTTCCTAGCCTTAGTCCTGGTAAAATTCGATATCCCTTGCCCTTTATAGAAGCGCCAACTTCACCGGCCATCATTCCCAGAACGTAAGCATTCCAAGTTTTGGAACTATTCACAAAACTTAGGCCATAAAACCCCTGCGTGACTGCATTAATCGATGTTCCACTATCATAATCATTTGGTCTTTCAACTTTTAGGTTTACCCCCCAAGCTGTATCTTTTATCGCCCAAGTAAAAGGGGTCAATGAAAGCATAGAGACAATCTCAACTTCTTGAAGAACCAGTCTTTCTAGTTCATGGAGATATCGAAAAGAAAAATTCGGTCCCTGAAGTTCAAAAAACTCTGGATAACCAAAATCATTATTGTAAAGGTCCGCAAGTGCAAAACGAAACTTAAAGTCCGTCATCCCCTTAATATTTTCCTGATAGGAATTACTCAATTCCATAGTGAAGGCATCATGACTCTCAAGAGGATCATATTTTTTGTACTTTTCAACAACACTTTCTTTATTAAAAGACGTTTTTCCACCAAGTTTTGCTCTATGAACAAGAACCTTATTGATATTCGCCTTCATTTCCTTGACCTGCTCCCTGGTGCCTCCATCCTCATATCTCTTGTACTGAAGATAACTGCTATAAGCTTCGAGCACCTCTCTATCTTCAACAGATTTAAGGTCTCTATCTCCCGAGACAAGACTTTGCAATTCTGCCTTTTGATCCCTATTGAGAAGCACAACCCTCTCTTCCATAAGCTTTCGAAAGGATGGCCTAAAGTTCATTTCCTTAATGCCATTAACGTCTTTAAGTCTGCGCACTGTATCGATAGGCATGGCATAAAAGAAAAAACCATGAGTAAGGTCCCAGTCAAGTCTTGCGACCTCTAGGATTTTTAAAAGCATGTAGCTGCAGTTTTCATCAAAGAAAAAATAATCAAAAAAAGTATTCGTTTTAAGTTCCCAGACATGGGCCATAATCAGATCAAGGTTTTCCTCCGATAGATCAAGCCGATACTCCCAAAGATCTCGACTCTCTCCTTGCGAATATTCATTAACTCTTACGTAATACGGGTCAGTAGAAAAGAAACCAGGAAATCCACCGAAAGTTCCCTTGATCATATAAAGAATGCCACCAGAGCCCTGAGTGTCAGCAGCGAAATTTAAAGAAAAATCTCTAAGTTTACCTGGTCCATCTTTACTCGTATTAAACTTAATCAACGTATGACCAAACATGCTTGCAGGGTTTCCTGCAAAATAAGAACTAAAAACGAGACTGATAGACTGGGCGTTAATTCTCCCTTTCCACCACTTAAAATCCTTACAATTTTTTTTGGGAAACTTGATTCCTAAGTCTCTCTCAAGAATTAACTTCCTTGCAGGATATGCACACTGAGGATGCCATTTTAAATGCTTAGGTATAGCATCCCCATTAAAGGCATCAATTGTTGCTTTTAATTCCGATAAGGGACTTCTTTTGCCCTCAGGACTTAGGTAGTATTCCGGACGATCCGGTCTTCCTTTATAACCAAACAATCCCTTTTCGTAATGGACGACTCGTAACCATTGCTTAGAATTGGCGTAATCTTCTAATGAGATCTTTTCAGCGAAAATATTGGCAATCGATAAAAGGAAACAAGTAAAGAGTATTTTCATGACGCTTAAGCTTACGGTAAAAAAAAGGCCCCTACAAGGGGCCTTCCACTCTTAAATGAATTTAAAAGAGATTAAAGACAAGCCTGACGAATAGCGGGATTGGCCTTAACATTGGCTAAAAGCTCAGCTCCATTAGAAGCCATAATTTGACCAAGGTTAGCTTGTGCAGCATTGGCAAAGCTAGCAGAAGAACAACCAAGAACTTCAGCGAAGCCATTAATGTACTCACCTGAACCAGAGGCCATATCAGCAACGATCATCTCGTAGTTAAAGTTAGCAAAGTGAATTTGCTCTTTTTCATTAAGAACAATGTCATGTTGCTCACAACCAGAAGTTCCCATTGTCATCGCAATCGTGTTTGATGCCGTTGAGTTTGTCGTTCCTCTTGTTGAAGAAGCAGAAAGAGTTTGGCCCTTTGTTACTTCCCAACCATAACCACAACCAGAAGAGTTATCAGAACCACCAACTTTTTCTTCAAATTGCTTAATCATTGCAAAAGAAGAAGTAGAAAGTACTAAACTAATTAAAACTAATGCATATTTTTTCATATCACTGATCTCCTATAGACTTATACAGCACAGTTCAGTGCGTTTGTTTCAATTTGTCTCTTAACGTTGATAAGAAGCTCTACAGAGTTGCCACTCTCAGGAACGATCTTTTCAAAGTTTGACTGAGTCATCTCAGAAAATTGAGCAGCATCACAACCAAAAGAATGTGCATACTCATTTAGGTATTCACCTTGACCTTGAGCCATTTCAGCAACCAAAGCTTCGTAGTTATTTGCTGTAAAGTGAACCTTTTCTTTTTCTTTAAGAACGATATCGTGTTTTGCACAGTTCATTGTTCCTGAAGACATACCAAAAGCTGCCCAAGGGCTACTGATGTTGTTCGTAGTTCCTCTTACGGTTGTACCTACAAGAGTTTTTTCCTTATAAACGTACCAACCAGGTCCACAGCCATCAGTTTTATCTGCTGACATGTCCTTAGCGAACACATTCGTACCTAGGGCCAAAAGGGCCACGCTTAACAACCACTTGTTCATAACTTCTCCTTGTTCCGGTTATGTTTCCTTTTTAAAGTGTCATAACATTCTAATAAAAAAACCACTCATTGAAAGAGAAAATTTATTTATACCCGAGTCCTCTCCTCAAGATAGGAAGACTTTTCCTCATCTAATAAATTCCCCAACTTAGTATGAATTTCTATTAAAATGATATTATTAGTCATTAAAATTACGTCCTATTAAACAGGAGATCATAGATCATGGAAGGATCAGTTGAAGGCTCAGCCGTATTAACATCAGTTAACTCCATCGCAGACTTTATTCAAAGCGGTGGTACCTTTATGTGGGTAATCTTTATTATCTGGGCAGTTGGAATAGCCATTAGTATTGAAAGATTTATGAAGCTTAGCTTTAAATTCGATGTAGATGGCTCTTCTTTTATGAATGAACTACAACGTTACATTTTAAGTAATGATATCCAAGGGGCGATAAGGGTTTGCTCCGGATCCATGGCCGCACTACCCCGCGTCTTAAAATCAGGACTAAAGAGAGCATCAGAAAGTACACAGCAGGTTCAAAATGCCATCGATGCTACGGCACTTGAAGTCATCCCTAAGGTAGAACTAAGACTTAATTACCTTCAGATGATTGCGAATATCTCGACCCTCTTCGGTCTTCTAGGAACGATTTCAGGTCTTATCCAATCGTTTGCCGCCGTTGCAGAGGCTGATCCTGCCCAGAAAGCAGAGCTATTGGCGACTGGTATTTCGAAGGCCATGAATACGACCTTTCTCGGTCTATTAGCTGCAATTTCCATTATGATGCTTCACACTTTCTTAAGCTCAAAATCAGATAAAATTATCAATGAAATTGATGAGTTTTCAGTGAAGTTACTTGATCTTCTTGGAACAAAAAATAAATCAAATTAAGAAGAGGTTTTTGTGTTAAGAGCACCAAGTAGAAGAAAAAGAAAAGATCCTCCACAGCGTCTGAATCTCATTCCGATTCTCGACGCTGTCTTCATCTTTATCTTTTTTCTTTTAATGTCTGCCAACTTCATCAAAATCTTTGAAGTGCAAAGTGATGTTCCCATTATCTCAAATACGCCTCCGTCCAATAAGAAACCCTTAGCCTTAACGGTCAGGGTTTATAACTCTGGATTCAACATCTACAGAGGTGTTCCTTCACGATTGATCAAAAAGATCGATAAGATTGGAAACAATGAGTACAACTTTGAATCTCTTCATAATTATATGATCAACCTAAAGAAGACTTATAAGAGTGAAAGGTCAATTATCCTCGAACCCAAAGTAGATATAGACTATGAGGTTATCGTCAAAGTTATGGATGCCGTAAGGTTATTAAGAACGACAGACGAGGCCATCTATCAAAAAGACACCAAAACAGATGAAGATATAAAGGTAAAATACCTTTTTGATAAAATTGTCTTTGGAAATATTCGCAGTTAGGGCAAAGCTATGAGATTAAATCGCTCAATACGACACAGAGGAAGAAGAAATAAAAAAGCACTGATCGACCTCGATATTACATCACTACTCGATATTCTTGTTATCATGCTCGTTTTTCTTCTTAAAAGTTACAACTCTACAGGCATTATTCTTAATGTACCTAAAGATATTACTCTCCCCAGATCAAACTCTAGTGATGTAAACACTTCAGGTGTAGTCGTACAAGTTTCTCCCTCAATGATTTGGGTTGATGATCAGGTCATTCTCGACAAAGAAGATCCCAAAGGTAGAGCTTATGATTACGGTGGTAGGAGGATCATCCCCCTTTTCAATGAACTCGTTAAAAAGAAAAGAATCGTAAAGCAAATTGAGAAATCTTCACCTGAAGCAAAAAAGTTTTCAGGCGTTGTTAATTTGATTGTGGATAAAACGATTAAATATTCCGAAATTAAGAAGATTCTTTTTACTGCTGCTGAAGCCGGCTACAAGTCTTATAAGTTTGTTGTCTTAGGCGAAAACAACTAAAAAAGAACAAAGCTACCAATCAAGATCATTAAGGCAACATTGGTAACAAACAATCTTTTCATATTGAAGCTTGCTTTTAATTTATAGAGATTTGCTGCAAGAAAAATCCCCGACCAACTGATCAACATGGCCTGATAAAGAGCATCTCTTGTCTGAAGACCGAAAGTGACAAAGAATTCGAGAATAATAGAGCCCATCAACATCAAAAAGAAGACGCTATTCATTATAAAAAGTTTTTTCCCTGCATTTCGGGGAGAAAGCACCCACTCCTTGAAGCTCTTACCTTTTTTATTCTTAAAATGGATATAAGCATCATTTACCATGAGAATAAAAAAGAAAAAAACAGCCCAATCGGAAAGATCATGAACCCCATCGAAGTACTCAAAAATCAAAAGTACTCCAAATAGGAGGGACAGAGTCAGTTTTAATATTATTGAAATTCCTTGAACCATTTTCGCGATAGTCCTGTATCATTAATTTATTAAATATATTCTATCGTCAAAGCCTAGTTTGTCGCAAAATCAATCACTTACCAATGGCTAGAGAGTTTTAAGATAGAACATATTCTTGCCATAAGCACCTAAGATACCGAAATCATTTGTCAAGACTTAGACTTTATTCGCAAGCTCGTCGACTAAGCTTTATGTCCTCTAAGCGGGCGCTTAAAATCCCGCCTGATTCATCCATGTACACATCTTTTAAGTTATCAAAGAGCTTAGTGCCGTTCTTTCTTATTACCTTTACGATGAGGCTGCCATTCAAATACCACCACTCGCCTCTGATAGGATAATTGTCTTTGATCTCTTTTTTTATGATCTTATGTTGAAAAGTAATCTTGCCAGTATTTTCAAATTTCGCTTTTAATGAGACAGAAGCATTTCTTCCACAATAAAAGTTTTTAAAAAAGTAAGCGTCTTTTAAATCTGGCACGAGCGGCATGTGATCTAATTGCAAGGCTTTCAAAGTATGAATATCTTTACTGAGAGCATTCATCTCAATTGTTAAATCATTTTTTAAGAGAGTGATTGATACAAGAACATAACATCCTAGAAAAAAGGATAAACCAATATGACCATACTCCCTTAAAAACTTCATTTCACCTTAGGATAAAAGTTCATTGGTTGACCGACTTCCACAACACCACCGCCCATGGGAGAAGGAAATTTAATTCGTCTCAAAACGTTAACAACACAACCTCTAACAGAACCTGGTAATGAAGAATTCCCCTCAACCCCGGCCTTAGTCACGTGACCAGAAGCACCGATAATGAAATTAAGCTTTACTACACCATTAAAAGCCCTTTTCGCAGAGTCGAGTTCCTTTTGGTAACAGTAGCGAAACCTAGGAATATTCTCCACAAGTATCCTTCTAATGACATCAGGATCAAGTCCACCCAAGATCACTGTCTTATAGGGAAGGCCTGCAGTAAAAATTTGATCTTTACTAACCAACCCCTCGACTCCTTTGCTACTATCTAGTTTTCCAGAGGTGACCCCACTTAAAGCACCAGTGTTATTTGAAACCTTTGCCGTTTTTAAAGTTGCTCCAGTTGCTGCTTGAGAAACAGAAGCTCCGGTGTAACCACTTGAGCTATCAGCGAGTACTTTAGCGGACTTAGTACTTCCACCTTTACTAATAAGACTTGATACTGTTGATTTGAAGTCGGCACTTCTATAAGTATCTACAGCACCCTTTGAAGGAGCTATTGCCGCTGCTGCCTTTTTTGGACTCTGACTTCCCCGCGCTGAACTTGCCTTCTTAGGCCTCGTTGGCGTGACCCTATCCTTTTTAACATTTCGTGGTCCCTTATTCGGACTGGCCTTTTTAACTTGCCCGGTTTTTTTGGCTGTTTTAATACCTTTCGCCTTTACCGTTTTAGGCTTGGCCTGTTTGTCCTTTTTTACTTCTTCTTGTGCTTTATCTTTAGGTTTACTTTTAGATAGTTTAGGACTTTTTTGAACAACCTTAGGGGCATCTTTCGTTTTTTCGATCGCTCGCGTCTCAGAAACCGTCAATTTTCTCTTATAAAGTATTGTTGCTATTCGCTCTGGCGCTTTCTCTTTTTCGACTTCTTCATCGACTTCAAATACAGTGAAGGGCACCAAGAAGGAAAATACAAGAAAGAGCATTAAAAGAAGGTATTTTTTTAACTCTGGGTCTCTTCTTAAGATTGGTGCAGCGGCAACCTTTGGAGGAGCCCCAGTTTTCCTAACAAAGATTTGAATATGCTGTTTTCTAAATTGCACAATTTCTTCAGGATTAAGGAAAAATCCTTGAGTAAGATTTTCTCTTTTGGAATCATCTAAACTTTTTGTCTCATATCCCGGTAAGGGGAAAACTTCAGCCTCACCATTTTTAATATTGATGAAAGGAAAGACTTCTTCCTTGCCAAGATAAGGATAGTTAATTTGCTTAGCCCGAGGTCTTTTACCAACTAATGAGTAAGTTCCCTCTTCATTAGGAATATAATCAACGCTTTGGATCCTATCATTGAAGACAATAATAACCTCAACCGAAGATTTCGCCATATCGTATTTAAAAATGGGATAGAGATGATCCGCATCTTCAAAAATGTATTCACTAGAATCGGCATTTTTATCTTTTGCCAGTGGGTACTTAACATAAGGAATAGAAACGGAATTCTGAGGAGAAACTGGTGGCACTTTAGGCGCCTCAGTTTCATCTAAAATGGCAAGTGGTGGTGGCGGAAGATCACTTTTTTTGTAATGGGTAACAACCAGACTGTTTTCTCCTAAAAAGACTTCTTGATCGAGATTTACTTGAGCAACAACAACTTTTTGACCAGAAACAAACGTTCCATTCTTAGAATTCAAATCATATATTTTGATTTCGTTTTTGCTAGTAACCTCTATCACTGCATGTATCGAGCTAATATCAGAAAAGGGAAGCACGAGATCACAAGCTTGTCCTCGTCCTATCAAAGATCTTTTTTTGGTAATAGGAATAATAACCTGTTGACCAGACCTACCTTTTACTTTTATCTCAAACTTTGTAAGACCTGATTGGATTTCCGTATCCATAACACTTCCTTCTTAGCGAATTCTCTCGATACTTTTTCGCATCTCTGCATTAAAGTTTTTACGATAAGGTAAGATATTTTTAAATTTTCTTTGATATCTGGGAATTATCGAAAGATCGCCTGGACTTCCAGTCTCGCCCTCAATAACTAAGTCTTCAAAATCAAACTTTTCGTATTTTTTATATTTATAGATGATTTTTGGAGCCTTTACCCCTGGAATATCTTGAGCAAAACTGGAAAAAGTTAAGGTCAAAAACAAAAGTATTTTCATTACTTCACCAATCCTTTTAATTTTTCAAGATACATAGCAAATTCTTTATCATTCTGGTTGTTAATGGCTGAAAGAAGCTCTCTAGCACGATCCCTATTCCCACTCATTAATTGAGCATAGGCATGATTAACCTTCACAACATCTTTATTGAGATAATCAGAGTTCATCGAACCATAAATTCTTAGAGCGCCGTTATAGTCGCCTGTCGCCAACTCAAAAAAAGCTAATCCTGCAAGAGCGTCCTGGTCTTTTGAATTAATCCGTACAAGCGAGTTAAATAGCTGCTTCCCTTCATCAATAAATCCAAAGCGGGCATAAATTTGGGCCAGATTAAATATTGGGGTCAAGCTAAAAGAAGACTGTTTTTTTGCCTCCTCGTAAGACTTGAGAGCTTTTTGATAATACTTCCCCTTCTCAAAGATAACTCCAATATTATTAATCGGTGGGGCGTATCGATCTTTAAGTTCTCTTGCTTTGTTAAAATAAAGTAAAGCCTTTCTCTCTGAGCCTCTCATCATGAAACAGTTCCCTACCTGATTCCAATAGATGGGATTTTCTCTGTATTCCTTCATGACGCGATCAAAGATTTGATCAGCTAGCTTGTGATTTCCTCTATAGCAAGCTAGTAGAGCTTGATCGAGGTCCTTAGGAACATCCATAGGGCTTTCTAACTCATCACTATCAACTTTTGCTAAGGACTCTCCATTTAAAACATTCGCTTGTCCTGACAGATTTCCTTCAAGAAAATCATCTACAGCATTATAGCCTTTAGGTCGTGGCCATTTAAAGCTCTCATTTGTAAGTCCCTCAAGATCTTGACCAAAATCATCCCCGTTATTACTTTTCTTTTGTCCACCAGCACAAGAGACAAAAAAGGCACAGACCAATAATAATTGGATTAATCTCATTGCTTGCCTCCTCTATCCATTAGAACACCGTTCTTAACGGGAAAAAACATGGGGGTAACGGGTAAGTCTTGCTTTCCTAAGAAATAGAAATTCGAGGAGGATAAAATCTTGGAAGACTGAATTTGTCTCTTCGCTTCATTTTCAAACTCCCTCGCTTTTTGATAAATCGGATTGGCTATTTCACGCATACTTTTTTGGAAAGAGCTAACATAGTCTTCACTTTTCTTTTCAGGTTTAAAAGAGTTAATTTCAAGGGCGAGATTTTTATAGCTTTCCACTAGGATACGATAAGCCTCAACAATTCCATGTCCACTTCCGATCTTAAAGACATTAAGGGACTTGGAAGTTACCTGATCTAAAAATTGGAATTTTTGTTTAAGAAGCTGATTGTACTCTTTCTCTGGAAATCTTAACTGAATGGATTTAAGCTTTGACGCTGCAGCCTCAAGGTCTTTCAGATAGTTCTCAGCAACCACATCTAATGCTTCTAGGGGAATTTTATAACCCTTTTTTGATGAAATACTATAAAACTTCATAAGCTTTTGATTCGCTTTTCTTGCTTCAGCAACTCGTCCCCGAGATAAATAGGTTTCTCTTAAACGGGATAGAGGATAAATTAAATGAGGATAATTACGAGAGGAGCGATCCAAACGATTGATTAAATTTTCAAAAGAACGCCATCGCTCCTGTTCTCCAAGAATTTTAAGGGTATCGAGATTAGCCTCTCGCATTGAACCTTGAGGAATCCCACATTTTTCACCGAGAGTAAGCATCTCAACAGCTTTTTTGAGGTTATTATCCGCTAAGTAGATTATCGAAGCATTTTTAAAAAAAGTTTCTTTACTCTTTGTTTTACGAGAACAAACTTTTTCTAAAGCAACTTCATATATTTCAGCTGATTTTCTAAACTCTCTATAGTTAAAAAGTCCGGTTGCTATTAGGAGAAAAGAGTCTTCAAACTTGAGGATGTCAGCACCATCCATTAGGTTTAGGGCGCGAAGAGTCCATGAATGCGTTTTTTCTTTATTACCTAATTCATGAAAAAGAACGCCTATATTATAAGCCGCATTTTTTCTAGCATCTTCACTTGAGGCAGGGTCTTTATAGATCATTAGATATCCCTTTAAAGCCGCAACTTTTTCCCCTTTTGTATTAAAACTTTCTACTTTATCAAACTGTAATGAAAGAAGAATAAGTCTTAATCGCTTTGCAACTTTTGGGCTTACTTTGAATTCACCTTCATTGATTTGCGTTACCCATTTTGAAATTCCAGAGCGATCATTTTTCTCACGGTAATAGTCAATTATCTTCGCAAGCATGACCTCTTGCTTTTTTTGGCTTCTAGGAAAATACTTTTTGAATTCTAGAAGTGTATCTTCAGCGCCCTTTATGTCTCCAGCAGCAAATCTTTCATTGAAAAGTCTCTGATAGACCTTGTAGCTTTCTTTAGAGCGGGGGTTTTTTTGTAAAAAGATTGAATAAGCCTTTCCAAGATACTTTTTAGTAGTTGCTGCACTTACACCTTTTCCGTTCAAGCTGGCCATCAACCCATCAAGTGCCAATGCAGAAATCTTTGAATCTCCACTACTTTTAGCAACTTCATAAGCTTGATCATATAAATTTGCAGCTTTGTCATATTCCTTTACAGCATACTGTGTTTCTGCTGCATGAAAGATCGACTTATAATCTACACCACTAGATAATCCGCTCAGTATTTGAAAATATTGAGTGGCAAATGCTGCTCTTTGCCTCTTTAAATTTGCTTGTCGTTTGTAAGCCTTAGAAACAACCTGCTTTTGCAACAATGCGGACATACGACCAGCATGGTATTTAAGATCTTCAATCTGTTCTTCATTCAATCGACCATTTTTGAACTCGTCATAGAGAGACTTAGAGATTTTCAAGTGCTCAGCGTTTTTGCCAAATTTCTCATACAAAGAGAGGAGTTCCGTTTGGATTTTAATTTTTAGTTCTAAATCCTCTGCATTGGCCAGCGCTTCTCCAAAGGCCTTCTCAGAAGCAGCGAACTTCCCCTGACCTTTCAGGTACTTTCCGACCTTATAAAAATTGAGAGCGACGTCTTTTCCAATCCTTTTGAAAAAAGATAGTGCTTCTTTGGTACGCCCACTTTCTGAATAAAAGTAAGCAAGATCTCTTTCAGCTTGATCACTGACATCCACATAAGCCGTATTACTGCTTAAATTATGAACCTTAGTCATTAGGCTTATCGCCTTTCTGGTATTTTTAGTTCTAAAATAGCACCATGCGAGATTATAAGCGTCTTTTGTCCACCATTTTTGATCTTTATTTCTTAGAGCTCTTTCATATAGTGGAATTGCCCTACTATATTTCTTTTCGTTGTAATACATTTCTCCCAGAGCTAACTTTGATTTAATCGCCGTATAACTTCCAGGCGTAGAATATTTAACAGCTCGTTGAAAGAATTTTTTAGCCTTCTTCTCTTCTTGAAATTCCTTGGCATTATAGGCGAGGATATAATAAACGTCCGCCCGTCCTTTAAACCTCTTAAATTTCTTAAGAATGAAAAAACAAGTTTTCTGGGCCATAGTGAAATACTTACGACTCCGCGAAAAAAACTGGGCTTGATTTATTCTCGTAGTCTCTTCTGGACTCAAGCTCAACCATTCTTTATTTTCTTTTTCATTAACTAGCCTGGCTTTTTCTAAATATAATTCAGCCATTCTTAATAAGAGATTTGGGTTTTTTGCTCCAAGTTGTCTATTGAGCCTTACGACCTCTTTTAATTCTTCATCAATAATACCAATAAGCTTTTCCCTTCTTTGCTCTACATTAGAAAAAGCAAAAGAAGGAAATAAACACGAAATCAACAACACAAATGATAAAGTCTTAAAAAAATTCATCACTTAATCACACTCAGACTTGAGAGAGAATACATAATCTCCCAGTTCGTCTGCCCAAAACTCTCCATTAAAAGTCCAAAAATATTGTTTCTCTGATCTTTTTAAGTATTTTATATCCCCTCTATTTCTATTAAAGGGCTCCTCACTATAATAAAGCTGCTTTTTTCTCCTTCCTAGAACCTCAAGCTTTATATAAGTCATTCCCTCAAATGATTTATCAAGCAGGTCCATATTTAAGTGAAGAGTCTTTCTTACATAAGCACCGATAAGGTCTCTTTGGAGGAGAAGTGCTTCACGTAAGTTTGAAGCAAAGACTTTTCGCATTTTTCCATTACCGAGAGATTTCACGAGTTGAATTTCATCCCTTCCAAGATTAAAGCTTTGAAGGAGTTCGGTATAGGCAGCATCCTTCACTACATTTTGCATAAGTTTATTAAGCAGACGGTTTCCTGAACGTTTCCCATTCAAAGTTGATTTAGCGAGAAGGTAAAAATATTTGTAGTCTTTTCCATATTTATTAAGGAATGATTTCACCGCTAAAGTATCTTCCTGGTATGTTCTGTAAAATTCATCCACCACCTTTTTAGCATCTTCAAAAAGACATAATTCCATGTAAGTTAAAGATCTAAGAACTTCAACCTCTGGATTAAAGACAAAATTCATAATTGGTGCTTTGTACGTCACAAGCTTACCCAAGGTTCGGTTATAATCTCTTTGATAGAATGAATTCCATGCCTCTTCAAAAAGAATTTCAGGCCATACATAGCTATCTTTAGGTAAATCTAAATAAGAAAGATTAGCCTCATCAAAATCTTTTCCAGCAAACTTAGCCCGAGCAATTCCCACAATGCAGTAATCACGATTGATCGCTAGCTGACGCAATCTATTTTCATCGTCAGCACGATTCATTTGATCTTTGGTTTCACTGACACAATTTTTAAAAGCAGCAACGGAACTTTTTGTCTTGCCGAGGATAGAAAAAATAGAGCCCTCAAGTAAAAGAGCAAAAGGTTTAGCGGGGTGATTTCTCGGAATGGTTCCATTAAGATAATTTAATGCTCTTTCGTAGTTTCCAACTCTAAAGCTTTTCTTTGCGAGAATATAACGCATGATCGGAGCTTTTGTTCTCTCTAAAACATTCGTGGGCAAAACTTCAAATTGGCGAACCCCCACCTTGGTCACTACCTTATCTATTAAAAGATCCACCTTTTGATTGTTCTGACTCCCCCCTCTGGTAAGGTACTCTTTTAGATAGGGAATTGATGTGAAGTAGAGGCCATCTTCGAGAAGCTCAGAAACCACATTGGGATAATATTTAGGACTCCCTTTAGTTCTTACTAAATTTGTCCAAGCCTCATTGACCCCTGCCCAACAAAATGAGGGTAAAATCAAAAGCATAATCATGGGAGCAAGTTTTAATCTCATAATTTAGCTCCTAGAATGAGTAGCCGAGTGAAAGAGCAAAATCCCAATTTGAATAAAAATCCTCTTCACTATTGCCATTTACATTTGGTCTATCCGCTTTGTAATGAATCACCGTTAGGTCTGCTCTAATCTCAAAGTTCTGATTGAGATAAAATTTAAGAGCAGTGTCCCACATAAGACCGGTATGAGTTAGTTGCGTATCAACACTATCTGGATCACTTGTTGTGAATTCAATAAAGTTATTGCTTTCAGTTAGTTGGGCGAGACCAACCCCTACCATCCAATCTAGGTAAATAATCTTATTAAAGGTATTAATTTTGGAATAAAAAGGTGACCACATGAGCATACCACCATAGTAGCCATCTACAATTCGCCGAAAAGGTCTAGATCCAGAACCACCTTCATTCCTCAGTGATTGAGCTGTCGCGTTTTCTTCCCCCTCATTGATGGCGTAGATAAATTCAACGCCCCATTCTTCTTTGAAAAAATAACCTGCCCTTCCCTGAAATGTCATAGCATCAACAAAGGCGCCCGAAGTCGTTAACCCCGTTCCTAAGTTGAGATGAATTTTTCCTGCTTTACGAAATTTTCGATTTTGAAGCACGTAAACTTCTTTATCTTGATCAAGCCAAGTGAAGCTATAAGTGTCTCCCTCTGCTGCGAATAATTGTGATGAAGTGAAAACAAAGAATAATAAAAAGAAGTTAAAGAATTTCTTTTTCATAGCAAAGCTTCCTGCTTGAGTATGGGCATAAAACCATCCATGGCCTTATCCTAATTTAACAATATTACACACTTATTCTAACATGACTCGAATATTGCGCAACGGCGATATCCTAATGGGGAAAACATAACTCTTTATACTCACACGTGGGACAATGATCCTTATTAATTTGATCAAGATTCTCTAGGTCTTTCCAAACCTTATATAAATCGTCTTCTATTTGCGCTAGAGTTAAAGAGACGTCTTTTATTAGCTTTTCATCAACAAATGCTAAAACTAGCTTTACTTTCTTTTCTGGCTTTTCAGTCTCTTTTAACAGAGCAAAAGCATATGTTTTTAATTGAAACCAGTAAGGAACACATTTCTTTTCTTGATAGCGACCTGTCTTAAAATCCCAGATCTCCAACACTTCACCTTGATCATCGTTGATTATCAAATCAGGAATTCCTGAAATCATTTGTCCAAAAAAAGAAAACTTCATTGGTTCTTCGCTGACCAACTGATTGATAGGAAAATGCTCTTGAATCTGGTTAATTACCCACTCAGCCCCACCTTGAGTAGAAGAATCTAGTTCGTGTTCAAGCGGTAAAACAAAATTATGTTTAAAAGCATGTTCTAAAGCTAAGTGAACCAAAGAGCCTCGATTTTTTGAGGACGAAAGCGAGAAAGCCTCAGTTGATTCTTCCTCTACAACTGTTTCCCTACCGAGAGAATTATCGTTAAAAAGAGAGCCCACCTCATCTTTATCTAGTTTCAATATATTTTTTAAAAAGAACTTTCTTGGACACTGTGACAAAACAGCTAACTTAGTCACACTTAATTCAGCACCTATCCCTAATTGGGAAAGGTCGTTTTCCGCTCGGGATGCAAGATAAACACCAAGTCCATCACGATGAAACATAGGTAAGGAAAATGACAAATTTACATCACTGCCAAAAACTTGTTCATATAAAACTTCAGAGGTGACACTCTCTCCCTTTAAAGATGTAAAAATCTCAGTATAGCCACTAGTTTCCTCGAATAACCTGAGACCATTGATCCAACTAGACTTAGAATAACTCGCCGGCTTTTCATTGAACTCAATATCGACCCAAAAAAGTTTATCTACGGCCCGTGTCGTGGCCACATAGAATAGTCTCTTGAACTCAGAAAAATCTTTTCGCTTATTTATTTCTTGTTCATAGATAAATGCGGGGGATTTATAAGTATCAGTTTTTCCAAGTCCTGCCATCCACTTGAGACTAAAAGGTAGCTTCCCAAAACTTCCGCCTCCTGACTTACTCGAGCCATTACTATGAATACCCCCAAGAATTACCGTTTGAAATTCTAGCCCCTTAGAAGCATGAACTGTCATAATTTTAACTCTTTGTGGATTTTTTCCATATTGAAAATCGAGGCTATAGTTTCCATTTAAAAAGCTTTTACTGTACTCAAAGACGACACTTGCTCGATCTCCTGAGAGTTCTTTAAGTACTTTTACGAGAGAAAAAGTTTGATTTAGGTTTGATGATGAAAAACCTATCGCCCACAAAAACTCTTTAAATGATTCCATTAAACCTAAGCGCGACTCTTTCTCAAAGTAACAATCTAGAGCTTCTATATTAAATTTTAGATCTAGGCCCATTTTATTAAGTATATAATTGAGAACCCTAAAGCCATCTCTCTTATTGTCTTGGTAGAAAACACACGCACGGGAGTACTCTAAAAACAAACAAAGGAAAGGGTCTTCTTCTAGGTCAACCTTTACCTGGCATGTAAATCCAGAGTCATTCTTCATCAGTTCTGGAATGAGATACTTTGTGGGGGAAAGCTTACGATAGAGAACGGCTATTTCTTCATCATTCTCATTTATATAACCACTAATAATCTTAGACTCTAAAAAGTTTAGCTCCGTGGCAGAGAGACTTTTCTTATCGTCTTGAGAGGAAAAAACTTTCAACGCATGTTTTTGCAAAACTCCCTTTTGATCTTTCCCTTCAGGAAAATCCTGTTTAACCATAGGAACAGAAAACTCATCATCTCCCACATAATCCTTTCCTAAAGGAAGAAGATTTTCAAAAAGGCCATTATTGAAAGCAATAATATTTTCCGCAGAACGATAATTATTTCGTAAGGTTAAATTTTGATAAGTTTTTTCTGATGCTTCCTGGAAAACACCAAGCTCGCCACCGCGAAAGCCATAAATGGCCTGCTTAACATCCCCAACGGAAAAGACTCTCTTCATGTCGTTACCAATAATTTCTCGAACGATTGAAAACTGTACCATACTCGTGTCTTGAAATTCATCTATTATAAAATAGTTGTAAGCCGAAGATACTTGCTCAACCGCTTGTTCGCTTTCATTTAAACACTTCCAAACATAAAACTCTAAGTCAGTGAATGTTAAACCTCCTTCTTGAAAGTACTGTTTCTCAACAAAAGCATAAAGTTCTATGATTTTCTTTGTCCAAAGTTGATATGCTTCAAAAGATTCAATAAGAGATTTGTAATCTTGATAATTAGATTTTAAAAAATCACGAAGAAGCTTAGTCTTTTGGAAATACTGATATACCTCATCATCAACTTTTCCCTCTTTTACACTTGGAAAACGTGACAAGTTATCAAAATAAATCTGTGCTCGAGAAATGAAGTCTATGACATCCTTTGAGCCTTCTATTTGAGTGCTAAACTGTTCTAGGAAATTAAACCATTGAGGTATTTTCTTCGAATCTGGGCGAAAAAGAGAGGGTTCAATCCGATGCTCTTTCCATCCATGGCCCATGACCATCTCTAAGCCTTTTTCTATCCAAATCTTTTCATCATCTAATGATCTTTGATCTTTTGAGACAGAACTCCATAGGATTCTAATATCTGTATCTGAAAATATTTCTATAAAATTTTTCTTAAGACCTTTTTTATTGAGAATTAAATGCTCACACCCGCTAGCTTTCAGCTCTTCAAAGTTCACCTCGAGCCACTGATCAATAAGATTTGATATCTTATTTTCAAATTCAATATCTGATAGCATATCTTCATCACCGGCGAGGCCGGAAATATAGCCCTGATTTATCAAACGGTAACAAAAACCATGGATGGTTCCAATGTATAAATAAGGAAGAGCAATTTCAGCTTCTTGCCACATCCACAAGGGTGCCCTTTCAAGTCCTGCTTGCGCTCTATTTTTTCCTAAATCAAATCTCTTCTTCATCCTTAAAAAAAGCTCTCCAGCGGCTTTTTTCGTGAAGGTCATTAATACGATCTCAGAAAAATAGTGTTTTAATTCTTTCGCGAATGTAATTTTATCTTCGCCCTCATGTTTTTGGCAAAACTCATCAAAGAGATGAATGATGTGCTCTACTAAGACAAAAGTCTTTCCTGAACCTGCTCCTGCACCAAGTAGAACTCCCCCTTCATGGTGAATGGCTTCTTTTTGCTCATTATTTGGCTCTCTTAATTCTAATTCTTTCATCATGAGAGCACTCCCTTTGTGCAAACAAGTTTCCCAGGACAAAACTGACAAACACTCGGTTCAAGTGGAGCTATCTTAAAAAGACTCCCTCCATTTACCAAATCATACATGGCCTCAAAGTTCTCATTAAAAATTTCTAGGTAACTTGAAACATCTTCTTTTAGTCTCTCTGGCTTAAGACCTTTCATGAATCCAATTTCTTGCAATTTATTACCTACATCGCTATCAGGATAAAAAAGAAGAGATCCCGAGATATCTGAAAGGTTAATATATCCAAAAGCACTGTATTCTTGCTCTATTTTTAAGAAACTCAAGTAAAACCAAAGTTGTATGGACTTCATCCCCTGAAATTTATACTTATCTGGAATTGAACCACCTGAACGCTTTAAGTCAAAAACCATCACTCCTAGCTTTTTTGACTTTATCAAGACGTCAATACGACCATTAGCGCGTGGGTCGTCAATTTTAGCTTCAAATTCAAAAATAATTTCAGAATCATAATTCTTAAGTTTTAAAAACTCTTCAATCGTTTGTAGCGAAAAATAAAAGGTCTCGGCATAGCACTCCTGATAAAGTGATGCTTGGGATTTTATTTTTTCACTTAAGTATTCATTAAGATATTTATCAACTAGTGAACCTAGAATGTTCTCATCTAGCTCATTATAAAACTGTAAGTAATCCTGAACGACAGCGTGCTGGGCTTCACCAAGATGACGAGGATCAATTGTCTCTTCTCTCTCTGGCTCTAAATTAATACTATCAACATAGCTATAATAATATTTAGCAGGACAATCGACGAGAGTTTGCATACGACTTGCAGAGAGTTTTTCCACCTTATGATTTAAAATCTTCTCTTCACTTATGAGACTTGTCTCATATTTTTCATTTTTCTTTCCCTCAATCTCAATTTCATTCCATAAGTCATCTTCAAAAAAAGTTGACCATACTTGATCATGGTCTTTAAGTCCTTCTTCTATTAATAGTTTCATATTGCCAAGAGAGAGAAGGTCCCTAATATGAATGAGATAAAAGCTCAGATCTAAAGATTGGCGTCTAATTGGGCCAAGGCTTACCAATAAGTCTTGAACTTCCTTGGGGTAATCTGGCACTCCACCTAAAGATAAATCATGATCATTAGTTACATAAAGATAAGATTTCCCGGTGGGATTTGTCTGGTAAAGATTTGCCAAGGAAATCATATTAAAAGAGAAACTCTTTCGAAGAGGAATATTGAAGGTCCGAGGTAGATTAAGCTTCGTAATATCAAAAATTACATTGAGATCAAATGTCGTTAACAGCTCATTTTTTTCAGAAAGACTATTGTAATGATCAATGGTTTCTATCAATATCGAATAGTATTTGAGTTTTGAGAAATCCTCTACTCTGTTCCTAGGAGTAGTGTTAATAAGGCCTTGTATTTCTTCACTAAGGGCCTTCAAAGTTGTTTTTTCACCTTCTTTTGAAAAAAGCTTTTTATAGATATCTTGCTTAGTTTTTTTCTCTATTCCCGAAAACAAGCCCAACTCAGATTTGAAGAAAAAATCCCTGCGAGGGATTTCCAAAACATTTTGAAATTGAATACTTTTCTTTGGAATAATGATGTCGCAAGCATCATCATCTAAGAGAGTTACGAGAACGGAGTTGCCTCTACCTTTACTAAAAAAAGTTACTTCATACTCTTTGCTTTTAATTTCAAAGTCGCTTTGTGTCTCTCTATCAGCTTGGGTGAGAATCCAATCGACCCAGTCAGTTGGTAAACTTTGCTTAACGACTTCATTTGAAAGAGGAATCATCACCTCAGTTCTTTTGCCAATACTTTTAAGGAGTTCAATTTGATTTGCAGATAAATGGGTAAAGCCCACAAAAATAAAACCGTTTTCAAATGACTCCTCCTCTGAAGAAGCAATCACTTCTATCAAATCAGAATAAGCCTGGTGTTCATCAATGATTTCTTGGTTTTCGACAACGAGCCAAAAAGTTACTACTGCCTCGCGAATGATCTCTGGATAGTATTGAAGTAATTCCTCCATCAAATTTTTATCTAAAGTAAAAGAGCGGAGATCTGTAAACAACTCAAAGGCTTGATGAAATAAAGAAGAATCCTCATTCTCAAACTTCATTTTCCAAATCGTAGCCAAAATCGGAATAAGGTCGGCCTTTCGAGAGACCTTTGAATCTGGAAAATACTTTACAAAGAGGTCGCTTAAAAACTTCGCAATCGTCGTAGATTGAATACGATTACCAAGTCCAAGATCAATGATTCTATTCCTGAAGGCGTCAGCAACATTTGGGTTAGGTCCAATAAGAGTCCATTGTTCGCACTCTTCTAGCCCAAATTTTAAATCCAATGCTTCTAAAGTATGATTGTATTTAATTACGCTTAACGCCATATTCGCTCTCCATCAAACACATTTTTATCATTTATGCTTGAAGTTGACACCGCAAAGAGTGTAAAAGAGGACAATACGCATCATAACGAAGGCTTGAATCGTGTTAAATGAGAGTAGGCTTTTAAGCTTTATAGACAACAATAATGAATTTTCCCTCCATTTTATTGAAGGCCAAAAGCTTGTGGAGGACCTCGCACTTATTCACAACCTAAAGGGAAAGGGCTTTGCCTATTTTCGTGACTCTGTTCTCTCTTTCATTCCTTTAAACACACTCCTTAAACACACCGAAAATCTAGGTCTTTATATTGATTCTAAGGATCCCTATTTCTTACTAAAGATAGAAATGTCCCAAATGGGCTATTTTAGAACTCTCCTCTTGCCTGAAGATCTCAATGAATTCCCTGATGAACTCAAAGGAAATGCGAGACTCTCAAAAATATCTCAAGGTCAAAAAACCCCCTACACCTCGATCATCGAAATCAATGGATTAAATTTTCATCAAATCGTTAATCAAATTTTAAAGGACTCTTATCAAATAAAAGGCGAAGTCATTCTCAGTCAAGATGCAGACCAAGCAGCTTTTATTATGCAGTTGCCTCGAAAGAACTGGGATAAAGAAGAGTCTCATTCAGAGCCAGATTTTGATCAATTTTATCAAACCTTT
>JASBRV010000102.1 GCA_030149295.1 Bacteriovoracales bacterium
GGTCATTGTTGAGATAGTCAAATTGAGTGGCATTAGCCGCCTGTTGTTCTAAAAGATTCTCATTGATTGATGCTTTATAGACTTCTTCTTTGAGAATATTGCCGATAACTGTCGCTGTTTCTATATAATGAGTGTACATGAGAGCATGAGGAGCGCCCTTTATCTCGTGGATGTGAAGTGCAGGATCAGCTCTTCCTATGAGTGGATCAATTTGCTTTTCTTTAGAGCTTGTTTGATCTTTATCACCCCAGATGACATGAATGGGTGTACCTCGGTCTTTTAATTGATCTAAGGCCGAAATTAATCGAGAGTCATCATCTCCAAAACCTTTCTTTTCCCAAACGCAGGCCCTTAAAAGATCAGCATTTTTTAAGTTGTCACCATAAGCTTGATAGATCGTTGGTACTTCACAAGGAGCGCAGCTATCTTTTAAGAAATCATCAATAATCTGATCTTTTTTTTTGTCAAGAATCGCTTTACTTAAAAGGGGTAAGGCGACAAATATCCTTTTCCCTAATGATGACTTCGTTTCAAAAAGATAAGGTGCAATTAGGATAACAGTATCTATATGAGGGTTTTTTGCTGCATAAATTAGTGCTTCCGTACAACCATAGCTATAGCCCATGGCAATTTGGAATGAGGATTTTTTTTTCTTAAACTCAGGAACACTTTCTTTATAGCGAAGAAACTCATTCCATCTTAATTGAGGGATGGATCTTTTAATGGGCTCAAAGTCATAGGGAGAGCCAGGGGATCCATGAAAAGTGAGAACTTCGGGTGTCTTCATAAATGCATTCCTTTTAAACGCATCGCTTTGACAATAGCGGGGGTTGGGTTTTTTGTATAAATTGGTTTAGGGCAAAAATTTGGTTTTCCTGGGGGTAATTTTTGATTTTGATTGAGGTAGTTTAGAAGTTGATAAAGAGAATCTCTTTCTTTCTTTTCGGCTTTTTTTAGATAAGATTCATAGTTGCGTTCTTGAGCGCTGGATACAGTGACCACGTCATAGATCAAACCTGCATCGACTTTTTTTTCCATATGGTGAAGGGAGAATCCAGCGTCTCGTCCCTCATAAAGTGCATAGAGGTCACAAAATGTTCCTCTGTACTTGGGCAAAATACCGTGGTGAATATTGATGCAACCAAGCCTGGGTATATTCAAGAGAGTGGCCTTATAAAGGCAACGGGTGCGTATATTTATAATAAGGTCAATTTTATTTTCTTTGATCCAGTGAAGGGCTTCTTTTTGGTTAAGATCCTCAAACTGAAGATGGGTAATTCCTTTATTTCTCAATAACTTAGCCCTTTTCCCGAGCTTATGTTGGAGGAGGTTCAATAAGAGATTTTTTCCTAAATCAAAGACACCTAGAAGCGGGAGTCCCAATATTTTCTTAAAAAGGCTCGAGTCAATGCTTTTGAGGGAAACGACTGCCTTGAGGTTAATTTGCTCAAAACCTTCTAAATCTTCTATTAAGTGCTTTAGGAGCACTTGGTAGTTATTTGGAACATAAGTCACCTGACTGGTGACGATAAGTATATTCAACAACTTAATTCTCCTCGGTGAGTCTATTTTAAGGATTAAGTGCCAGCAAACCAACAGACAGAGTATTTTTTTCACCAAGTGTTATTTATAAAGACAATGTCCACTAAAATAAAAAAACCAAACAAAAACCCAAGTAGTTAAAAGACGAGGAAATCCATGCAAGAGATAAGTGTTTATCTCAATAAAAAGGCAGGCTCAGGACAAGGTGAATGGTGGGAAAAAGAAATTTCTCGGCGCCTATTTAGAAGCACCATCAATTTTAGAAAGCCTAAGGATTACGACGATCTTTTGGCATCTTTGGATAAAGATATTCAATCTAAAGTTGATACGATCATCTCTGTTGGAGGTGACGGAACCGCTCACACTATTATCCAAAAAATGGTGGGAAGTGATATTGCTTTACTTGTAGTTCCTGGAGGAACCGCAAATGATTTAGCCAGTGAACTAGGTGCGGCGAAAAGTGTGGAGCAGGTTATTAGTTGGGTTAGATCAAAAGAAATGAAGCATATTGATTTAATTCGTATTAATGGCAAGCTAATGGCGACAAATGGTGGTCTTGGGGTCGGCTCTAATATTGCGAAGAAACTCAATGAACTGAGAAATAAAATCCCCCTTTTCCAAAGGGTCATGAAATATACTGGTAAGAATATATATTCTTTTTTAGCTGCAACTGAATTTATCGGATTAGAAATGCCTCAATATAAGTTTCTTATTGAGTCCGATAAGTATAATGGTCTCTTAGAGTGCCCAGGTGTATTGGTCAATAATCAACCTTTGCTAGGGGGGCGTTTTAATGTTGCTCCCCAAACTGAAAACACTGATGGTTTATTTAATGTCACGGCCTTTACCCATAAAAGTAAAAGGCGTTTGATTCAATGCTTGTGGAATATGGCAAGTGGAAAAAATGTACATGAATTTGACCCCTATATTATTAGCTTCGAAACTAAGAAGTTAAAAATTACTCTTCAGGATGAAAATATAGAAGGTCTAAAGAACTCTGGTGAACTCTCTTTTTTTGGTGATGGTGAGATTTTCGCTAAAGGGCGTTCTTGGGATATTGAAATGGTGCCTTCCTCACTACTTGTTTATGGCGCGGATGGAGAGTCCAGTTTACTTGATACCGTTAATGAGGTCACTCTACAGTGAATATCTTAGTAACAGGTGCAAGTGGTTTTTTGGGCGGAAAGACTTTAGAGGGTCTTATTAGTGCAGATCCAAAAAATCAAATTTTTCTCCTCCTGAGAGGGAGAAGTTTCGAAAGCCTATCTCAAAAATATGCAAAGATAACTAATGTGGCTTGTGTTAAGGGTGATCTGACAAATCCTGATATTTTTGACGATCAAGAAGACTTTAGAAGTTTAAAAAAGAAAATTACTCATATTATTCACCTCGGGGCTTTGTACGATATTGAGGCGAGCGAAGCCTCTCTTATTAAAGTCAATACGATCGGTACCCAAAACCTCCTTTTCTTTGCCAATTATTGTGAGCAACTGGAAAGTTTTCTCTATGCTTCAACAATTGCTGTAAGTGGTAATCATAATGGTCCTTTTGGGGAAGATGACTTTAAACTTGGTCAAGAATTTGGTGATTATTATGCTTATAGTAAATATAAGGCAGAAGATGTTGTAAGGAACTGGGCCTTGAAAAATCCTGGTATCAGAGTTGATGTTTTTCGCTTTGGTATCATTGTAGGTGACGCTGTCACTGGGGAATTTGAAAAAGTAGATGGAATTTATTATTTTTTAAAGACAATCGTTGATTTTGAAAATTACACATCTTTTAGTCTTAAAAGTCCCTTTTATCCTTTTCCTTTTAGTGGTCATATGCCATTGCCCATTGTTTCCGTGGATTTTGCAAAAGATGTAATCTTAAAGGCATTAGAGCAAAAGAAAAAAGGCATTTTCACTTATCATGTTTTAAATGATGATCTACCAACTCTAAGTGAATTTCTTGAGGATTTTTTTGAAGCTTTAGGGCATAAAACTCAATTTAAATCTATTCCCCGCAATTTTTTGCTCGATAAAACCCTTAGAAACGGACTTCCAATTTTGGGTCTACCAGCGCAATTGATTGATTATATGTATATAAATACAAATTTCATAAAGGTGAATTGTACGAAATACTTAGAGATTAAGGTACCTTCTTATCAAGATATGAAAAAAACTCTTTTCGAAAAGGCCATTGAAAGGTTTAAGAAGGAAGACCCAAGTATTGGACCTAAAACAATAGAAACGATTAATTCTATAGCTCAATTTGTTAGGAGGCACTTGTGAAACATGTAGTCTCTCTTATGTATTCAAGCGACGGATCTTTTGAGGAAGAAGTGATAAACTTCATGGGAGAATCAATTCGGGTTTCACAATATCATCTTAATTTTAATCATCAATTAGCTTTAGACATTGTAAAAGAGTATGATGGTGTAGTAGATGCTTTCGCTCTTAGTGGAGTACCTCCAGTTATCTCTATGAGAAATGGTGGCTTCATTCATCCAGAAGTGGAAGAGATCAAAAGCCTTGTAAGGCATACCCCAGTAATGGATGGAAGCCTCCTCAAAAAGAATTTTCTACCTTTTGCTCTACGAAAATTTAGCTTGTCTCAACCAAATTTCTTTCGTGGCAAAAAAGTCAGCTTTTACGCAGGTGGCTTTCATTATCCATTGCTGGAGGAAATCGAAAACTTTGGGGCCAAGTTAAGATTAGGTGATCCTTTATTCTTTCTCAAACAACCCTTTATGCTTAAAAATAAGAAACAATTGGATCGTTTTATTCGTTTTTTAAGTCCTATTTTTAAACGAATGACAATTGGACAGTCACATTTAGGAAAATTTACCGATTATAATTTTGGTCCAAGTAAAATTCCTGATTTTTTTAGGTCTGATATATTTGTAGGAAATGATAGTACTTTCTCCTTGATTGATCTAAATCATCTTAAAAATAAAACGGTCGTCATAGATTTCTTAAGTAAGAAAAGAAGAACACAATTTATTAAAGCGGGAATAAAAGATGTATTAGTCTGTATGCCTAATATTCTCAAGGCGAAATTTTTAACCTTTTCATTGATGGAAGCATGTCTTCAGGTCACTCAAGACACTGATGTTTATCTTAGTGAGGACATGGTTTTATCTTGGATGGAAAAGAACACCTTGGAAGCCCGTTATGAAAATCTTGAAAAAGAAAATGATGGTCTAGAGAAATTTGCTTTTATTATTCATCCACTTGGCAGGAAACATCTTTTTAGACATAAGTTACTTAAACCCTTTGAAGCCCACTCTGACAAACTTGGAAAGTTTGTGGAAGAGGCGATCTCTGCTTTTCCTGGTTTTTATCATGGTAAGATATCAGGGATAGTATCAGAGAAAAATGGAAAAGAGGTCGAGGGTCTAATTTATACCGTAACAGAGACACCGAAAAAACTTCTTGAAAAGGATGTAAACACAATTTACGGTAAACTCATCAACTTATGTGAGGCCAGCAGTGTTCAAGGAGCTAGAATTATAGGTTTGGGTGCCTATACAAAAATAGTAGGGGACGCCGGTGTTTCGGTAGCTGCCCAAAGCCCCATTCCTGTAACGACAGGCAATAGTCTGAGTGCTTGTGCCACACTCTGGGCCGCAAAATTTGCTTTAGATAAAATGAAGTTTGTTACCTCAAAGAATGGGCGCTATCAAGGAAAGGTTATGGTTATTGGTGCCACAGGAAGTATTGGTGCTGTGTCCGCTAAAATTTTAGCAAAGACTTGGAAAGAGGTAGTTATCGTAGCGCCACGTGCTTATAAGCTTATTGAATTAAAGGAAGAAATTGAGGTGATTGATAGTGAGGTTATTGTTAGTTGCGCAACTAAGCCCGATGATGTCATTAAAGATTGCGACCTAATTATCACCTCCACAAGTGCCCAGGGGAAAAAGATTTTAGATATTGATAATGTAAAATCGGGCGCCATCATTTGTGATGTATCGAGACCTTTCGATATTAGCGAAGAAGAAGCTCTTTCCCGTCCAGATGTTATGGTCATTGCTTCAGGCGAAGTACGCCTTCCTGGTCCAGTTGAGATGAAAGTCGATATTGGTCTCAAAGGAAATATCGTTTATGCATGCTTAGCGGAAACTGCTGTTTTGGCCATGGAAGGAAAATATGAAAATTTCACCCTTTCACGCTCAATTAACTATGAGAAAGTTCTAGAGATCGATAGATTGTGCCAAGAGCATGGAGTACGATTAAGTTGTATAATGGGTCATAATGGTTTTATCACCGATGAGGAGTTTTCTCTTTGTCGAGAACATGCCATTAGGGCAAGGAATAAATATGACACAGAAGTATTTTAGTCAGTTAAACTATACTTTAGGTAATGAGGACACTGCTATTGATATCGAAATAGTAAGGCGATTAAAGAGTGAGTCTATCTTTAATGTCGCAGGTTGTGGATCCCGTAGTTTTCCTTTATTGGCCAACGACTCTATCAAGCACCTAAGTATGGGTGATGTTTCTCCTTATCAGTTAGCCCTTTGTCGCCTTCGCGAGGCGCTCTATAAGGAATGCAACTTTCAGGAGTTCTTGTTATTTTTTGATTTCCCGCCTTATCATGGTCAGGATAATAGACGTAAAAGAAAAGAGATTTTTACCAGGCTTATTCTCAATGAAAGCGACCGTTCCTTTTTTCGAGGTCTCTTTAATGAAATAAATTGGGGATCTCTTCTCTATCTTGGAAAGTGGGAAAAAACATTTCAAAAATTGTCTCTCGCATTACAAACGTTATTAGGTAAAGAAAAAGAGACGCTTTTTAATTTTGATTACGTTGATGAACAAAGAAATTATTTCTTTAATAGGTTTCCTCAGAAAAAATGGAAAGCACTTCTCTTTGTCCTTGGGAATAAATCCGTTTTTAATGCTTTGCTTTATAAAGGTGACTTCATTAAGAAGAATGTCCCAGGAACACATTTTCAATATTATAAAGAGAGCTTTGAAAATCTTTTCGCTAACAATCTTGCGAGGGAAAGTTTTTTTGCTCATTTGTGTTTTTTTGGAAAGATTATTCATAGTGACGGGAATCCGATTGAGGCGGTAGAGGAAAACTTTTTAAAGGTCAAAGAGTCTCTTCAGTCTGTGGTAAAGCCAAATTATATTGAAGGTAATCTTTTAGAAAAGCTGTCTGAAGATTTTTACACAGAAAGTTTTGATTACTTGGGCCTATCTGATGTACCAAGCTATTTAAGTGGCCCTGATGAAAAGAATTTACTGAACAATCTTAATCAATGTTTGAAAAAAGGTGGAGTCATTTGCCTAAGAAATTATCTCAGGGTGCCTGAGACTAAGACCGGTGGATTTGAAGACATTACGGGTGAATTTTCTGATCTTTTTCTTTATGAGAAAGTGGGAGTTTATCGTTTCCAGCTTTTTAAGAAGATTTAGTTGGTAAAACTAAACGAAAAGTTGTGTGGGTGGTATGATCTAGGAGTTGTAGTTTTCCTCCTATTTGCAACATGAGATTTTGGGATAGATTAAGACCAAGCCCTGTCCCTTCTTGTTTTTTCGTTGAAAAGAAAGGGTTTAGAATCTTATCCTTTAGCTCAGGAGAGATTCCATACCCACTATCGATAATGTCAATATAGTTGGTGGTTATATTGATGTTAATCCAAGGGTCTTCTTTGTACTTAATTTCATAGATTGAATTATTGATAAGGTTTAACAAGACTTGTCCTATAAGGTCAGCATTGCCATAAATTATTTGCTCCCCGTTTGTGATCGATAGGTTTATACCATAAGATTTTATTTTTTCTTGCAGAAGAGGTGAAACATCATCCCAAATCACATTAAAAGGGAACTCTTTAGTCGGAAATTCGGTGTCAGGAAATCTTGCTAGCTTTAGAAGACTATGGATAAGTTTATTGGTTCGATCCACTGTTTGATCAATATTTTCGGCATACTGTTGTATTTGATCAAAGGTCAAATTATCTTTTGCCTTGGCCTTCCTTTTTAAGCGGCTAGCATTTCCTTTAATGACTTGAAGAGGATTATTAATTTCATGAGCGATATTGCCAGCAAACTCTCCTAGTGTGATGAGCTGGTTGTTGTGAATTTTTTCTTTTTCTATTTTTATGATGGATTGACTAATTCTTTCATAAAGAACCTTTGTCTCTAATACTAAGTAGGTAAGGTATCCTGAGATAGCGAAGGCGCCAAAAATATAAATACTCTCAACACTGGTTGGTAACATGTTAGTTTGATTGAAAATGAGAAAAATATTAATAATGAGAACAATGAAGTTTAAGGCGACACAGACGATGGCGTAAAAAGGCTCACCCAACCAGGCTACTGTTGGTGCGATGATCATAAACCAAATAACTGTTGGAGCTCTGTAATCAGCATATTGGTAATAGCGATAGGTCAAGAAACAAAAACCGAATACGGCGAGGATGTTGGTTGTGCGTGAGACACTTTGCACTCTTTTAAAGTACCAGCCAATAAGAAATGCAGTTAGTGTGCCGATAATTTGACTATAAAACCTCATCGTCGGCCCTTCTTTGATAAAGTGAATAACGGAAATAAACACTCCCGTAATCACAAAGAATGAAAGGACAAATTTAATGAGTTTTAATTTACTTTCTTTTAGAAAATAGGACTTTTGCACGATGTCTTCTTTTTTCTTTTAAATTTTTAGGTTTTCTTTTCTTTCTTTAATTTTAACTTAAAGACTTCACCAAAGCTAAAAATAAACAAAGCTGCCCAAATAAGAAAAAAGGCAATGAGTGTAGTTGAAGTAAAGGGCTCTTTATATAGAAGAACTCCTAGGGCGAATTGCCCCAGGGGAGCGAGATATTGAATCAGACCAATATTAGTGTAGGGGATTCTTTTGACAGAAAGAGTGAAAAGGATCAACGGGCTAATGGTGACGACGCCACTCAAGAATATGAGCAGTCCTTTCTCTCCTAAAATATGGTCGGTATGAATTGTGCCTGTGTAAAATAAGAGGGGCAGGAGGAAAATACTTAAAAGAGTGATCTCACAAAAAAGTCCTTCAAGTCCCTTTAGCGTGCTTTTCTTATGGACAACACCATAAAAGGCAAAAGAAAAGGCAAGGGTGAGGCTAATCCATAAGCTACCCGTTCTGCCCTTACTAAAGAGGAGAACTCCAATAAAGGCTAAAATCAGGCTTATTCCCTTTGTAAAATTTATCCTCTCCGAAAAGAGCAAAACCCCAAGTAAAACATTGAGAAGAGGGTTTAAGAAATATCCAAGGGAGCTTTCGACTATCTTTCCCGTTTTGACGGCATAGACAAAAGTAAACCAATTCAGAGCTATGAGGGTGGTTGAGAGAATAATGAGCTTATCTTTTTCCATTTTTTTAAGAATTCTCAAGGGATTTTTCTTTAAAAAGGCAAAAAGGATAATAAAGGTAAGGAAACCCCATGCAATTCTGTGGCCGAGAAGTCCCATTGGAGAAATATGGCCTAGTTCTTTCCAGTACATTGGGATGAGACCCCAAAAGGCAAAGGCCGTGACTGCGTAGAGGTGTCCTAGAGTGTATTGATTCATAAAAAAAGAGCTCCCCTAAGGGAGCTCTGGATAATGAGTTTATTTAACGACTAACTACCACACATAACGCAATCATCAGGGTTCTCAATAGAGCAGACCATTTGAGCTTCGGCCTCCTCTTGAGTTGGTTTTGCCTTTTGATTATTCTTTACTGTGAATTGAACAGCATTGACTGCGGCACGTGTTCTTAAGTAGTACATACCGGTTTTTAGTCCGGCCTTCCAAGCGTAAAAGTGCATGGAAGAGAGTTTCCCAAAGTTTGGCTCTTGCATGTGGACGTTCATACTTTGACCTTGATCGATGTAAGGGCCTCTACCCGCTGCATGATCAATAACGGCTTTTTGTGAAATTTCCCACACTGTTTTGTAGAGACTCTTGAGGTCTTCTGGAATTCTCTCGATCCCTTGGATTGAACCATTGCTGGCAATGATTTCATTTCTCATTTGATCATCCCAAAGGTCACGGTCAATAAGATCTTTCACAAGATACTTATTAACGACAGCGAATTCACCGGAAAGAACTCGACGAACGTAGATATTTGAAGTGATGGGCTCAAAGCACTCGTTATTTCCAAGAATTTGTGAAGTCGATGCTGTCGGCATAGGGGCAACAAGGAGAGAGTTTCTCACACCTGTTTTGGTCACACGCTCTTTGAGGGCATCCCAGTCCCATCTACCGCTGTCAGGCTTAACACCCCACATATCAAATTGAAAAATACCTTGGCTCATAGGAGAGCCTTCAAATGTTGAGTAAGCCCCTTCTTTCTCTGCTAGGTCAGCTGATGCTGTAACGGCAGAAAAGTAGATGGTCTCAAAAATCTCTTGGTTGAGCTTTTTCGCCTCATCTGACTCAAAAGGCATTCTCATGAGAAAGAAAGTATCAGCTAATCCTTGAACGCCAAGACCGATAGGACGGTGGCGCATATTTGAATTCTTTGCCTCCGGCACAGGGTAGTAGTTAATGTCGATGATTCTATTGAGGTTGAGAGTCATACGACGAACAACATCGTAGAGTGCCTTGTGATCGTATTCGCCATCTTTAACGAACTTATTTAAGGCAACAGAAGCAAGGTTGCACACGGCCACTTCGTCAGGGGCGGTGTATTCCATGATTTCTGTACATAGGTTTGATGACTTAATCGTTCCCAAGTTCTTTTGATTCGATTTCTCGTTGGCTGCGTCTTTGTAGAGCATGTAAGGAGAGCCTGTTTCAACTTGGGATTCGAGTATCGCAAACCATAAGTCTTGGGCACGAACAGTCTTCTTCGCTTTGCCTTCTTCTTCATAGCGAGAATAGAGCTTCTCAAATTCGGCTCCGTAGGTGTCAGCAAGTCCAGGGCACTCGTGGGGACAAAAGAGTGACCACATACCATCTTGTTCTACTCTTTTCATGAAGAGATCTGGAGTCCACATGGCATAGAATAGGTCTCTTGCTCTTTGTTCGTCCTTACCAGTGTTCTTTTTCATTTCGAGGAAGTCGAAAACATCGGCATGCCATGGCTCAAGATAAATGGCAAAGGCACCCTTGCGTTTACCTCCACCTTGGTCAACATAGCGGGCCGTATCGTTGAAGACTTTCAACATGGGCACAATTCCATTGGATGTACCGTTTGTTCCTTTGATGGCCGAACCCTTGGCGCGAATGTTGTGAATGGATAAGCCAATACCTCCAGCGCTTTGACTGATGAGTGCTGTTTGACGGAGAGTATCGTAGATTCCCTCGATACTGTCGTCCTTCATTGTGAGAAGAAAACAGCTAGAGAGCTGAGGTTTGCTCGTACCAGAGTTAAAAAGCGTTGGGGAAGCGTGTGTGAAAAGCTTTTTACTCATAAGATTATAGGTTTCAATCGCCGCATCCATATTGTTCATGTGAATACCAACGGAAACTCTTAAAAGCATTTGGCCGGGTCTCTCTACGATCACTCCATTCATTCGAAGGAGATAAGATCTTTCGAGAGTTTTAAAACCAAAGTAATCGTAGTTGAAATCTCTTTTGTCGATCACGGCCTTATCAAGTCTCTCAGCGTTTTCCATGACAACTTCATAAAGTTCTTTTGAAATAAGAGGCGCATGTTCACCTGTGTTAGGGTTCACATAATGATACATGGCCTTGATATTTTCCGAAAAACAGCCACGGGTTTCTTTATGAAGATTAGACACCGCAATTCTACCGGCCATAACACTGTAGTCGGGATGTTTAGTGGAGAGGTAAGCCGCTGTTTCAGCTGCTAATTGGTCAAGTTCACGGGTAGTGATGCCATCATAGATACCTTCGATAACTTTTTGGGCAATGGCGGACGGATCTACCCTGTCATCAAGGTCAGAACCTAAGCCGTGAATTCTTTCGGTAATTTTATCAAATTTAATCGGCTCTTTTTCGCCGCTTCTTGTGTGTACGTACATCTTAAAACTCCGCGTCTAATGTGAATACTTGTTGACTCTTATCCGTGCCGACACCGGCTTTTACATACTCTGAAACTCTTTTTTCAAAGAAATTAGTCTTACCTTCAAGAGAGATAAGTTCCATCCAATCAAATGGATTTTCAGTGTTGTAAACGGGGTCACAGCCTAGTTGGCTTAACCAATGGTCAGCAACGAACTCAATATACTGGGCCATAAGCTCAGCATTCATGCCAATAAGGGACACTGGGAGTGCTTCGGTAATGAATTCTTTTTCTATTTCTACGGCTTCCTTTACGATGGCCGTAATAGTTGCTTTGTCAGCTTTTTCTTCTTCGGAAAGAAGCTCATGAATGAGGCAAGCAAATTCACAATGAAGGCCTTCATCCCTGGAGATAAATTCGTTAGAAGTACAAAGACCAGGCATTAAGCCCCTCTTTTTGAGCCAGAAAATCGCACAAAAAGATCCACTGAAAAAGATGCCTTCAATAGCGGCAAATGCCACAAGTCTCTCAGCGAAGCTTCTCTTTGAAGATATCCACTTCATTGCCCAATTGGCTTTCTTTGCTACAGGGGGAAGTGTGTCGACAGCTTTAAAGAGTTTATTTTTTTCTGCATTGTCTTTGATGTAAGTATCAATCAAGAGGGAGTAAGTCTCAGAGTGGATATTTTCCATGGCAATTTGAAAGCCATAGAAGCATCTCGCTTCTGGGATTTGTACCTCATTATAAAATCGCATGGCGAGATTTTCATTCACGATGCCATCACTGGCCGCGAAAAATGCAAGTACGTGTTTGATGAAATGCCTTTCGTTGTCATTGAGCTTTTCCCAGTCAGAGAGATCAGGTACTAGGTCAATTTCTTCAGCAGTCCAGAACACGGCCATGTGGTTCTTGTACATCTCCCAGATTCGGTTGTACTCGATGGGAAATACTACAAAACGATCCTCGTTTGGTGCTAAAATTGGATCCACGATTGCCTCCTTTCGTAAATCAGAACATTCCGTCAATTTTGTCTCTTTCTAGAATGCTCAAGTGTGCTGTTGTTGTTTGTGTGTTTTACTTTAAAATTCGCCAGAGAAACAAGCCGCAAAGGTCGACGCACTTTAATACCTTCTAAAGTGTTGTTGACACCGTATATAGTGTTCTTTCGCCTAATTTTTTGAGAGTGTGTCTCTACATATAGGGTAACAGAGGTCTGGGGGTAGCACTAGGGCCGGGGTGAAAATTAGAGTTAGAAATTTTGAATAGCTCGAAGCATAAAGAAGGAAAAAGTAGACGAAAAGCAATCCACATCGGCTTAGATGAAAGTGTAATATTACGAAAAAAAAATTCTGAATTTTTCTTACAGGTAGGAAAAAAAATCCAAGACGTAGGGTGTCAGAAAAAACTTTGTTGATAAAAAACACCGGATGTAGTGTCGTTTCAAATATTTAATAGAGATAAAGCACTAAGCTGTAAGTCAATAGCGAAGCTTAGAAATTGGGGAGTCGCTGAGTTTTTTACGGCGTTTATCGTATTCTTGAGTAGTTTTTACTGAACTATGGTTCACTTCTCGCGCGACACTATAAATGTCCACACCTGCTTCTAGGAGTTCGCCGATAAAAGTTGCTCGAGCACTGTGGGGGCTAATGTTGAAGTTTAGACCAATCTTTTTACCATAATGAGAGATAATCTCATTTATCGTTCTTGGATTAAGGGGCTTATTAAGGTTCGTAGGATCACTTGGGTTTCTCGTTGGTTGAAAAAGCCAGTCTTCTGATTCATGTTCTCTACCAATGGATCTCATCCATTCAAAATACTCTTCAAGTGCTGCTACGGCCAAGGGGTGGAGCACTTTTTGGCCGACTTTTCCGCCTTTTCCCTTAAATTCAAAAACGTGAAAGTCATTGATCTCTCTATAGTCTTTAAATTTTAGATTAAGAATTTCGGCTTTTCTCATCCCTGTCATGAAGAAACAGGTCAATAAAGCCTTGTGAAGAAAGCGACTTTGGGATTCCTTATCTCCTTGGGAGAGCAGTTCAAAAAGGGCCTGAACCTGTTCTTTTTCTAGGGCATGTGTCGGTTTTAACACTTCTCTACGAGGTCTCTTGACGCTTTTAACGGGGTTAAACTCCCTTTCGCCTTTTTCAACCAAATAATCAAAATAAGACGATAGACTGGCTAACTTCCTGGCCACAGTTTTAGGTGCACAAGGTGAGTCTCCTATGCCACCAGACTCTAAAAGAAAATTGCGGTAATTGATGATGTGTTCACGTTCGACTTTTCTTAAGACTCTGGGTGCTTTCTCGGCATAGTCATGAAGATATATTAAAAAACCGACCAAATCGCTTTTGTAGTTCTTTCTCGTATGCTCACTAGTGTAATTAGCAAAAAAATCATCGTATAGCAGATTTTCATAGGGATTATTAATATTTGATTTTTTCGCTTCACCCATGCTTTCATTATCAGATATTGTAGTGTCCCATTCAAGTTATAAAGATCAACGGAAAGATTTGTCCCTAAGGGGGAAGACATGGAAGATGGTATCTCTAAAAGAGATTTTCTCAAAACTTTAGGCGCCATGGCCTTAAGCCCACTGGCAGTAGTAAAAAATACTAGAGCCTTTAGCGAAGAAAAGTTTCGCTTTTGTTTTGGCTCCTGCAATTTTCACTTTAGTAATCAATCCCATTGGAAGGTTATTTCCCAAGAAAATCCAGATCTTTGGGTTTGGTTGGGTGACAATATCTATGGTGACACCACTAATATGGCCTCTATGAAAGGAAAGTACCAAAGCCTTTTACGTAGTGAATATGGCGATTTTCAAAAGCGCTTTCCCGTCGATGGGCTTTGGGATGATCATGACTTTGGGACTAATAACGGAAATCGCACTTACACGATGAAAAAGGAGTCTCAAGACCTTCATTTAGACTTTCTCGGAGTCGCCAAAGACGATGAGCGGCGCCAAAGAGAAGGGATCTATCATAGTCGTGAAGAGCTCGGTGGAAAAATAAAATTCTACTTTTTGGACTGCCGAACTTTTAAAAGTGAAAATACCGGTAGAGGTGAAGAGTTTCTTGGAGAGGCCCAGTGGCAATGGTTAGAAGAGGAATTTGCCAAGAGTAGTGCTGAGATAAACATCATCGCTTCGCCAATCGGGGTTCTTCTTAACAGACTTTTTGTGACAGAGGATTGGGCCGAATATCCAGATGACAAAAATCGCCTTATGGACTTGGTGGCAAAATATGATCTTTCGGGAACCTTCTTCTTATCGGGAGACAAACACTTTGGAGCCACCCTCTCTCGTACCTGGTCCAGAGGTTTTCGTCGTGTTCGCTATCCAGAGTTTCAAAGTTCGGGGCTTACCCACCTTTTGAAAGAGGATGCAAGAACGCCTGTTCGCCTTATGTACGGTAGAAAAAACGTTTTGATAGAGAAAAACTTTGCAACCGTTGACTTTAATAAGACCCGGGGACAATGGAAGATGGATTGGACCCTGCATTCTTTAGAAAGTAGTAAAAAAATCAAAAGAACATTTTCGTTAAAAGATAACGGCCTTTGGAAAAGGCATTAAAATATAAGGAAAGAATATAATGGGAAATCGACAAATATCAGTGGCTTTTAGTTTAGTCTTATTCTTCTTCTGCGCCTGTGCTTCTGCCAATAATTGGAAGGTCGAATTTTTAAAAGGAAAGGCCGCAAGTTACGTCAAAAAAGAGAAAACTTTCCTTAAAGTTGGAGATGAGGTGCACGAGGGCCAGGCCGTCCTTACGGCCAATAGCTCTTTGGTGAAACTTAAGCACAGTAACGGCACTCAAGTTGTCGTTGGCCCCTCAAGCCAATTGGCTCTACCTAAAAAGAAGGCAAAAAAGACCTCGATCATTTATCTTGTGAAAGGAAAGTTACGCTATATCGGAGCTCTTGATGAAAAAGAAGCTCCTCAAGTACGGACAAAGACTGTTAGTACTGCGATAAGGGGAACGGATTTTATGCTGGTAAGCACACCCTTTTTGGGGGAAAGTGAAATCGTCCTTTTCGAGGGAAAAGTGAGATTTTTAAATCTTGCTGATAGTAAAGACTTTCAAGACCTAAAGCCGGGTCAGTGGGGCGGTCATGGTGGACGTTTTGGTTCGACAATTAAAAAACCAATAGACTTACCGGCCTCTGTTTTAGATACCTTTAAGGCGCAGTTTCTAGTTAAGTAACCAAGTCTTCTCTAAAACTTGGTAGATGGTTTGTCCTTCGCTAATTACTGCGGAAGGGTTGTGGTTGATAACGTAGGCGTTTTCAAGGATTTTAATCTCACCTGAACAACGTGGCAGAGCTTCTTGTAGACCCTCGCTTTCTTTTAAAGGGGAGAAATTAATATACTTACAAAGAGTCTGACCTTTGTGACCCAGCTCACCTGGCTTGAGTGAAAATTCATAGAGTCCCCCAATAGGGGCATAATATGTTTTGTAGTCGGAAAGCTTGCCGGCCCTTTGGGGCTCAAAGGAGCTTGTTGGGTGAAATTTCCCTCGCAAAATTCCCCTTTGGGAAAAAAAACTCAGGATTCTTTCAGTATCACGTAGGGCGAGGGAGGAATCAATAATCTCTTCACTACCTAATTCTAAAGTATAGGATTCGAATTGGTTGGGATCAAGGTTTTCTAGACCCAAACTCTTTAATGTACGGCTAAGATGTACCCATGGCATAAAGGTGGCTTCATCCATCGCTCCCGCAAACTCATTAGGGATGATAATTGTGAAGGGGAAGGGAAGATCTTTTACTTTCTCTTCGCAATACTCTCCCGCATAAAGATAGCGAGCGGCCTTTGGTCCTGTATGGAGATCAAGAACGATATCCGCTCCTGAGGCGAGCAACTGAAGGGTGAGATTGAGTTTAATGTCTTCACTTAACCCGGTAGGGGATAGTTTCTCTTTAATTTTATTGAGGCATTCTTTTAAGTATTCTTTGTATTTCTTTTTAATACTATTTTTATCTTCCTCTAGAACCTTTAAGCTTTCAATCCAGGATTTTGGTTGAAAAATGTCTGTATGGTCTTCAAGGTTTTGGTAGTTTCTATTCCAATTATTTCCGCTATGTGGATTAAATCGTCCTTGGGTAAAGGTGCCGCTTTTATTGTTAATGGCCATGGGATTGGCCGTAGGAATGAAGGTGATACTGCCTCTGAACTCATTTTTACTGAGGTAGTCCATAAGTTCTAATATGACTGCATTGCCTTGAACCTCTGCTCCGTGGACACTGGATTGAATGTGGATATGTGGCCCACTTGCACTACCGGTTAGGCGAAAGGCATTCAGATTTAAGGAGTCACCATTGGGGAGAGTTTTAATTGGGTATTGAAGGCGTTCAAACTTCACTGTCACTCCTTACTAAACTAGCCACTCCTCAGCTTTTCTAGGAGTGCGTGGAATCATAACATTTCCTTCGTAAATTATAACTTCAGCTGCCAAATTGTGACAGAGGAAAAAAGGCATGCCTTCTGTAAAGCCGTATGCGCCACTTTGATGAAAGCATAGCCAATCACCTGGACCTGCGTCTTTAGGTAGCTCCAATGTTCCTAGATTGTCCATGGCCGTACAAAGAGGGCCGTGAATTTGAAAAGGAATCATATCTTGATTAGATTTTCTAAAAAGTTCTACGGGAAAGGATTGACCAGTAATAGCTGGGCGAACAATGTGGTTGACGCCTCCATCTAGAATTAAAAGGTCGCGTCCTCTTACAGTTTTTCTATCAATCACCTGAGTCATATAGTGGCCATAGGGACCTACGGCATAACGACCTAATTCCATCCATATTTTTTCCCAACCATTTTGCTTTTTTAATTTTTTTAGGACCTGGTGGACGTCTTGGAAGTTTACAGACTTTTCACTGGGGTGATAGGGAATGCCAATACCACCACCGAGGTCAAGTACTCGAGGCTTAATTCCCAGTTTTTTTGCCAGCTCTTGCCCTTGGGAGGCAATTTTGGTCCATATATTTTCGAGCCTCTTAATATCTAGGATATTTCCCCACTGAAAGACATGAAGACCAAGAATATCGAGGTTTTCTACTTTTCTCTTATCCATGGTGAGCCAAGTTTGTTCGTCCTCACCAAAGGGTGTTATTTCATTACCTCCTAAAACGCTTTCGCCGTCTTCCCATTCCATTTGTACTCTTAAGAGGACCTGGGGTTTGGTGTTGAGTGCCTCGGCAATATCATTAAGCCAGTAGAGTTGATTAAGTGATTCACAGACAACGATTTGAATATCCTCTTCCAAAAGCTCACGCAAATACTTACGGCTCTTACTTGGTCCAGTAGAGAGAATATTTTGAGGTTTAATCCCAGAGCGTAGCACTTGATCAATTTCCCCTTTAGAGGCAACATCGATACCAAAACCACAGTTTCTAAAAACCTTTAATACTGCACTCATGGGGTTCGCTTTGCAGGCATACCACAAAAGGATATCAGGGTCTTCTTGCATAATACTGGAGAGGCCCTGGAGGTGATCCTTGAGACCATCAAGATCATAATAAAAGAAAGAGCTATCAAGGCGCTTGATGATTTTTTCTAATTCAGCTCGGTGGGACTCAAGGATCTTCATGAAGTGGCCTTAGCGAAGAAAAGATTCCAGCTCTAGTGAAGAGTCCGATTTTTCGTCGCGATACTTAATGATAAGAGCACAATTAAGAGAAAGTCCCGCTTCTTTTGCCCATGAGAGTTTGTCATTTACAGGACGTGAGCCCGGTACGACGACCGCTCTTTCTGGAATGGGCTCATCTGCTCCCAGCATTCTCTCGTTTACGCAATCATAAACAGGTACACCCTTTGAAAGGGTGACTCCTGGAGCTATGACGGCTTCCTTTGAAACTTGTTTGCCCTCGACAATAACAGAGCCCGCACCGATAAAAGCGTTGTCTTCTATTACGACGGGCGCAAGACCAATTGGCTCAAGCACTCCACCAATTTGAACACCGGCACTGAGGTGAACATTTTTACCAATCTGGGCACAGCTTCCGACCAGAGCGTGGCTATCAACCATTGTACCTTCATCGACAAAGGCACCAATATTTATATAAGCGGGAGGCATGATGATGACTCCACTTGCGACATGTGATCCTCTTCTTACGCTTGTTCCCCCTGGTACCATACGGATTTTATCCTCGGGCTTAAAGCTTCTCGGGGTAAGATTGTGTTTGTCGACGAAACCATGCCAGTGTTCTTCACTAAATTCTTTGAGCTCGCCGGCCTTAAAGGCCTCTAAGATTCCGGCCTTAACCTCTGTGTTGGCGACCCATTTTCCATCGATTTTATTAGCGGCTCTGATAGTGCCTTTTTCTAATCCTTCTAAAATTTCTGTCCAATTCATCATTTTACCTTTTTATATTAGGGTTTATTTATTCTTTTCTTCTTGTTTGTTTATCCAGTCATTAATTCTCGTTGACGCTTCCAAAACAGTTGCTGCCTGGGAAAGGTCTTGATGACACAAGGGAAGTTTAAGAGTGGGGGTACCAATACGTTTTTCTTCAAAGAGAAGTCTTTTTACGGGAATAGGGTTACTAACACAAAAAAGAGCAGCTGAGCATGCATCCCAAAGGTCTGCGTCTTGAGAGGAAAGGGTGCCTTTTAATGTTTGATTGACGTATTCATGGGTTGCTTTAGGCCAAGCGTTAGAAGCAACACTGACAAGTCCCACACAGCCATGCTCTTTAAAAGCGGGAAGCATGCCATCATCTCCGCTGTAGAGACGGATCTTTTCTCCCGCTGCTTCTTTGTATTTCTTAAATTCTTCAATGCTTCCTGATGCTTCTTTGAGGGCCCAAATTTTTTCATGATTGGATAAACGCTTAAGAGCATCAAAGCTTAAGGCTTTTCCTGTACGCCCAGGTACATTGTAGAGCATCACCGGATGTTGAGAGATATCCATCAAGCTTTTAAACCATAGATATTGCCCCTCAGTTTCTGGTTTTGCATAAAGTGGTGTCACCACCAAGATTGCGTCAATGGCTTGGTTATTGAGATATTCCACCCATTCTTTTGTAGCCACTAAATCCTGACCACCAACACCCACCATGACGGGGACATTGAGATTTTGCTCTAAAGTGTGGGCAAGAACCTTTTTTCTTTCTTCTAAAGTTAAGTTCAGGGCTTCGCCTGTAGAACCTAAGGTGAGAACTCCATTCTTAGCCTCCTCTTGTTCTTTAAGAAGAAGAGTGTAGGACTCAAGGTCTAAGTCTCCATTGTCTTTGAGAGGTGTGACAATCGCCGTCCAAAGTGAGTAATCATTTAAATTCATATTTTAAGCTCCTGAGTAGCTAAGTTTTCAAACCAATGAAAGCCTGGCGCAATATTTTGACTGTGAACAAGATTTGCTGCCCAGAGGGCACCGCTTGCAAATAATCTCCGGTCTTTAGCGTGATGGCTTAATTCTATTGTTTCATAGGGGGTATCAAACGTGAAGTTATGATCACCGACGACGTCTCCCTTTCTATCTGCACTTATTTCTACAGGGTGAGCGAACCATTCGCCCCAACGAAGGGCCGTACCACTTGGTGAATCAAGTTTCTTTGTGTGATGGACCTCATGAATGTGAGCACTCCATTGGTTATCAAAAAGATTAGGGGCTTTATTGAGAACATCAAAAACTTTTTTGATGACATTCATGGCCAAGGAAAAATTATGGCCTTGAATCCAAGGGATGTTGGATTTTTTCAATTGATCATCAAGATCGCTTGGAAATTCGACTCCGGTGGCACCACTGATAATGGGAAGCTGAGCCGACAGGAGTATATCTAGGCTATCGATCATGACTTTACCTGGTACAAAGGCAACGATGACATCATGATCTTTAAGTTTTTCAATCGACAAAGGATTTTGATAATGAAAAACACTACAAGAGATACCTATTTCATCGCATATCTCTTTGACTTTTGATCCCGTTTTTCCTCGACCTAAAAGCGCAATTTTCATAGAGACCTCTCAATGAAGGTGTTGTGGAGACGGCGGATGGCCTCTGGCGCTTGGTCATCTTTGACCACCAGACAAAAGTTATGGCGTGAAGCCCCAAGACAAATCATGCGGACATTTATTTTTTCGTTATCATCGTCAAGGCCTGTAAAAATTTGTTGGGCCAGTCCCGGTGTGTGATTAATATTATTTCCAATGAGACTGACCAAAGAGAGGTCTCTTTCCGTTTGTACTGAACATACTTCATCTAGTTCATTAAAAAGTTCTTCGTTATTTAAAGTTTCGCCTTCTACCGTTACGGCCACAGAGATCTCAGATGTTGTGATGGCATCAATGCTGACCTTGTGTTTTTCAAATAAAGTGAAAATTTTTGCCAGAAAACCATAGTTATTAAGCATCTTGGGAGTTGTTAATGTTAAGAGCGCTTGGTCCTTTCTCAAGGCCATGGCACGAACTAGTGGCTGGTGTTCACTTTGAGAGCGAATCCAAGTGCCTGGGGCATCAGGCTCATAACTTGAACCTACAAAGACGGGGATGGCCATTCTCTGAACTGGGGAAAGCGTCGTGGGATGGAGAATTTTCGCTCCAAAAATAGCGAGCTCCGCTGCTTCTTGAAAAGTGATTTCACCGATAGGAAGGGCTTGAGGGCAAATTCGAGGATCCGTCGTGGCAATACCTGCGACATCAGTCCAGATTTCTAGCAGGTCTGCTCCTAGTCCTTCGGCCAAAAGAGCGGCACTGTAATCAGAGCCACCTCTGCCGAGGGTTGTGGTTTCACCGTCGACGGTGGATCCTACAAAACCTTGGGTGACATAAACACAATCTCCGATCTTTGCAGCAAGGAGGTGACTTTGGCATAGGTTTTTTATTTCTTTTATGTCAGGGATACCTCTTCCAAAATCATCGTTTGTTCTCATGACTAGGCGAACATCAAAATTTTCAACTTTGGTGCTTTGCTTTTTAGAGAGGGCTTCCGCCATCAAGGGGGAGCTTAATCTTTCACCTAAACTTTGCATGCGATCCATGGCCTTAAGAGGAGCGTCTTTTAAGAAATTGATTCCTCTTGCCAAGGTTTCAAGTTCTTCTAAAAGCTCTTCGATATGTTGATAGGTCTGTTCACTCACCTTTAAGTCTTTAGCAATGGCGCGATGTTTATCGACGATTTCTTTAATTAAGGATTCGCATTCAGCCCATGTTTTGTTCTTTGCTTTTTTTGCCAATTCAATTAACTGATTTGTCGTTCCATAGGTGGCAGAGACAACGACAATGGATGAGCCCCTGAGATTAGCGATATTAGCCGACCTCTCAATCGCCGAAGCGTCTTTCATACTTGAGCCGCCGAATTTTGAAACAATGACTTGATGGTTATGACCCATACTTTATTCCTTATTAAAAAAGAAAGGTTAAACGTTCAATTTCAATAGGAAAAGGGTCACGAGTCGTGATTCCAGAAAGTCCTCCACAAAAACTAAAAAGATCGCTCTTGTGACAGTCCTAGGGATTCAGCCCTAGTGACCAACTGGGAGGTGGTGACTCATTCTCTCAGTTTCGGCATTGAACTCCCTCGGCAACGTTTTTAAACGGGGAGTCACCCCCTGTAACGTGCGTCCTGATCAATGCGCCTCTTCCTTTAGTAAAAAGGTTACACAAGAAATGAATTATTGCCAAATAAACTTTAGCCATGTTGACTAGAAGGAAGAAAAAATTACTTAGAAAAGGCTTTTATATGGCATTAAAACTAGGATTCATTGGGGCGAGAGGGATGGTTGGCCGTGTCCTTTTAGAGAGGATGCGACAGGAAAAGGACTTTGAACACTTTGATACGATTTTCTTTTCTACTAGTCAGGTTGGTCAACCGGCACCTGAAGATTCCTGTGAAGAAAAACTATGGGATGCTCATAGTATTGAATCTCTTTCTCAAATGGATGTAATAATCAGCTGTCAGGGTGGAGACTATACCAATGAACTCCATTCTCCCTTGCGCCAAAGTGGGTGGAAAGGTTACTGGGTGGATGCCGCTTCAACTTTAAGAATGAGTTCTGATTCGTGCCTAGTTTTAGATCCAATTAACAAGAATTTAATTAAAGAAAGCTTGAGAAACGGAACCCTTGATTTTGTGGGGTCTAACTGCACGGTAAGTTTGATGCTGTTGGCCTTGGCAGGCCCTTTAAAAGAAGGGGTTGTTGAATGGGTGAATTCTCACACCTATCAGGCGGCCAGTGGTGGTGGAGCTGCTCACATGAGAGAACTTCTTAAAGGGATGGGATATCTCTATAAGAAACACCAAAATTTAATAGATGATGATCGTGGTGATATTCTTGCTCTAGATCATCTCATTTCTGAAGATCTAAGAAATGCCTCTGACTTTCCAAAGGAGAAATTTGGGGCACCCCTAGCTGCGAATCTCCTGCCCTGGATTGATAGTGCAGTGGAAATGGGTCAGACCAGAGAGGAATGGAAGGGCATGGTGGAAGCCAATAAAATTTTAGGTCTAAATGATAGTCTAGGGGTTGATGGAACATGTGTGCGAGTTGGGGCCCTGAGGTCTCATTCTCAAGCATTAACTCTTAAACTTAAAAAAAGCGTTAGCGCAGATGAATTAGAGAAAATGATAGGTGATGCCCATGAATGGGTTGATGTCGTGGCCAATAATAAAGAAGCAACTATCAAAGACCTTACACCTGCCGCGGCTTCTGGGACCTTAAGAATTAAGGTCGGTCGAATCAGACCAATGAAGCTTTCCCCTGACATGATGAATGTCTTCACTGTCGGTGATCAACTTCTCTGGGGAGCGGCTGAACCCCTTAGGCGATTTCTCAGAATATTATTAGAAGATAAGGCCTAATGGAATTTTTTAAGCATGTCTTCGATGCCATTATCATAAATGTTAAAAGGCTACCTCGTTATGCAAAGCTGACCAAAGGTAAAAGCATAATCGTTAGTCTCGGACTCATTTCTTTTGAAGTGGTGATCCTTCCTTTAGCGATCTTTTTTGATCTTTGGTCAATGAAATGGCAAAGATTAGGGCTGCCTGTCATGAAGTGGGACTTTGAATCTATGGATAAGATAGAGGATTTTCCAAACTTAATAGCTACGGATATTCCTGAGAGGTTTTATTCCTTTCGAGAATTGATTCAACTTAGAAAAAATATTTTCTTGTCCATAAAAACTAACAAATGGAATAGAGCTGATAATTTTTGTGAAGAATTTTTGGGAAATTATAATGCGGGACCTTTGGCGATTCACTTTGTGGAGAGTGTACAGCGCGCTTTGGCCGTCACCATCGCTTGTCTTGAGAAGTATGAATGGCAGAGTCGAAAAGCGAAGGAGAGTTTTCTCTTTCAAAGAAAGTGGTTTGTTATTTCACAGGCTATTGGTTTTGAAGGAGCGTATATTTTAGACCTTCTGGCACGAGGTATAAGAAGCAAAGGCGTCAGGATTCTTTCAGCAGATGTTCCTCATATTTCTCGATTACCAGAAGGTGAGGGTTAATTTCTAAACTTTAGACTCTTAGTATTTCTCAGAAAGTTTTAAGTAATCAATGTCGTTTTGGTTCGCCATTAATTGATCGAATTCTTGAAGATAAGAGTTCTTAGTTGCGACCTCTCTGCCCACTGATTGTTCTCTTCGATACTCTGAAGAGTTGGCAACAAGGGTGTGGATACGCTCTTCCGCTAATTCCATTTTAGCTTCAGGGCTTAAATCGTTAGCAAAAGATAGTGCCGTCCATAGAAGTGTAATTAATAATAATGCCGTTTTCATTGGTATCACCTCCTGTGATTTCCTAAGACTATTATGCCTTAAAAATGAAAGGCATGCTGACACCATAAAAGAGATACAAAGTATAAGTTATTAAAAATTCATTGACTCAACTCTGAAAATTTAAGAAAAAGTTAGTATTTTTTTATTAGTTGACTGTATGAGTCCCTCAACGGAGCCGTTTTGCGCCTCATTGAAGAAATTCCCTATTTGCTTTCACCTTTATCAGTGAGTACCATTATCCAAAAAAAATAAGCCTTTCTTTTGTAGGAGTTACCCCATGAAAAACACACTAATATTGTCCCTTGCAGCCTTCCTTTTTGTCTCTTGTGGATCAACCACCAAAAGAGATGAAGATAGAGAAGACTCTCTCAATGAAGTGGAGCTGGAGTATAAATTACAAGAGACAAGTACAGGACTTTCTAAGCGCCCTGAGTGGATACAAACTCCTAAGAAAGGGGACAATGATGGAAATCCCAGAAACTATCGCTACTTTGTTAATGAATCGGAAAGTAAAAGTAAAAGACTAGCCCTTCAGTCCGCGAAGGCAAGAGCATCGGCCTCAATCGCACAAGAGATTGTCTCTTTTATTAACAATTCTTACGGTGAAGCCACTCAAGGCGGTGAGGGCGAGGAGATCACGGAATACAAGCAAGAGCAACTGGCCAAAGAGACACAAACCTTTCTCCATGGCACAGAGGTCATAAACACATATTGGGAAAAAAGAAAGTATTTAAAAGAGATGGGTGCGGATAAAGATCAAACCATTTATATGGCCTATGCTCTTGTGAGAGTAAATAAAGACACTCTTAAGGAAGCAGTCGATCGTGCGAGTAAAAAGTTTTTAGGTGATGTTAAAGACCCTGAAGTAAAAGATAAAGCTTCTAAGGCCATTGAAGAGGCAAAAGAGGCTTTTTCAAATGATAATTAAGTTAGCTGTTTTTGCATTTTTTTTATCGGATTTCACCCATGCCAAGACTCCCGCATGGGTGAACCAGCCGAAAAAGAATTGTCCTACTCAGTATATGTGCGCTGTAGGTGAAGCGGCAGGACGCTCTCAAGCTAAAGCGCAGGCTAGAGCTGCCATTGCCAAGGTATTTCAGACCCAAGTGAAGTCAAAGTTTTCAGAAGTCGTTTTTGCTAATGACAATGTTAGTGAGCAATCCATGAGCGCGACGACTGAGGAATTGACTGAAATGACCTTGGAAGGAATTGAGATTCTTGAAATGCATGAAGATAAATTAGGATTTTATGCACTAGCGGGTTTGAATAAGAGAAAATTGTCAAACCATTATCAAAGTGAAATTAAAAAAATCGACCAAAAGCTTGGTGTCCTATGGAGCAGCGGTAAAATCGGCGATCTCATGAATATGGGGGAGTTACTTGGTAGACGATCTCTTTTCTACGATAGAATTGCTTTTCTTACTGGATTAAAAGTCACACTTCCTTTTTCTTATAAAGAATACCTGCGAAAGAAGAAAAATCTTTTTAATAAAGTTACTATTAAGATCGGAAAAGAGTTAGATATGCCTCAGTCCTTAAAGGAGACTATTGCAAATGAACTTTCTTCCATGGGTTTTCGCCTCAACACCAAAGAAAAAGCTGAAGGGAAAACAACCCATATTCTAAAAGGAAAGCTTGATTCTAAAAAAGAATATTTAAAAGTCGAGGGCTTTGAACGTTATCGTTTTAATTTAGTCTTAAAGGCATTGAACAATAAAAGAAAGGAGACGGGATTTCTTTCTTTTGAGACGACAAGCACAGGGAGAAATTTTGATCAATCCCTTGAGAAGGCCCTTGTCACAATTTCGGAACATATAAGCAAAAATATTCATCAATTAAATATTGAATAAAGGAGTAACCATGAACAAAGTTTTATTACTATTGAGTTTATTATCTCTTATTGGCTGTGGCTCATTTAAAGCAAAACGTGTTGACTCTAATGAGAGTGATGAACGTGCCCTTGAAATTACAGATAAATGGGTTCAGAGAGACACCGAGCAAGTTGTATCTGATACGTTAAAACAAATTGAAAAACACCGTGGCTTTCAAAGGTATTTGGCCAAAACCGGTCAAAGGCCTAAGATTTTTATTGCCGAAGTTCAAAATGAAACGAGTGAGCCTTATTTTCCTATTCGTGATATCAATGATGAACTTCTCTATGAATTTTCTGCTTCAGGAGAATTTGTTCTTATCGATGCCGAAGCAAGAGAAAAACTTCTAAAGGAAATCAAATATCAAAATGATGGAATGGTTGATCCTCGCCAAGCTAAAATGATTGGAAAGCAAAGCGGCGCTGATCTTCTGGTATTTGGTGCCATCCGTATGCAGCCAAGAAAAAGAGATGGAAAAACGATAAAGCAATATTCTGTTAATCTTAGAATGACCAACCTCGAATCTGCGGTAGAGGTTCTTAGAACAAGAGTGAAAATTTCTAAGTTTTCTGAGCAAAGCTCTACTGGTTGGTAAAAAAGATGTTTACAGGCCTCTGTCATACCCGAAATGCCCTAATCCTTATATTAAGTCTTCTTCTCGTCTCCTGTGGTAGTGCGGGAAGAAGGCAAAATAAGATGCTCCATAATCTTGTAAGAAAAGGGGAGTATGAGAAGGCCGAAAATCTTGTCAAAGGAAAGGACTTTTTCAATGAAAAAGAATCAGCGCTCCTCAAACTGCTAGAATTGGGCATGGTTCAGCAGTTGCAGGGGAAATACAGTGAAGCTCTAAAAACCTTTGAAAAAGCACAAGTCCTAAGCGACAAACTTTTCACAGTTTCCCTCAGTAAAAAAGTAAAAGCCGCTGTTACTAATAGCAACTTTGATAATTATTATGGGGAAAAATATGAACGATCAATGATTCGTTATTATCTTTCTCTCAATCACTTTCTCCTTTTTCAAAAAGCGGAGGATGCAAAACAGAAAAGGTTTCATTTGCAGGCTTCTAAGGCCGTGCTTCTTGAATGGAATAGTCTTCTTGATAGCTATAAAGCTACCAGTGGGGGAGTTGTTGCCTATAAAGACGACCTTTTAGCAAAGACTTTTGGTGCCTTTGTCCACGAACATGCGGGTACACGCACCGACAAAAAGATCGCTCTCAACCTCTACAAGGAAGCAAAAAAGGTTTTATTTAGAGTTTTCAACACTCTTGAGACCTATAATTCAAAAAGTACTTCCTTTAAAAAAGATCTTAAGAAACTCAGCAAAATGCCTCTTAAGAAAGTAGAAAAGGATTATGTGGCCCGAACTGAGCTGGCCAAAGAGTTTCTTAATTTTCTTGATCAAAGAATCTTAAGCTTAAAAAAGAATAAAAAAGAAGAAGCCCTTGTTATTGTAGAAAGTGGCTTCATCACTCCTAAAAAGGCAAAGAAGTTTGACTTTCCTATTCCTGCGGCTTTGATGCCTACCAATGTAGGAAAAAAAGACTTTTTAAGTTTTAGCTCTAGAATGCTTGCCTTATCTGCAGGCACCATTCCCAAAATCTACTTTGAGTTGCCAAAAGTTCCTTATCAGCCTGTTATAGAAAAAGCGTCCCTTGAGGTTCGCCAAAACGGTAAAGTAAAGCTTCAAAAGCCCTTAGTTGTGGTAAACCCTCTGGCCAATTTAGCCAGTATGATCATGGAAGAAAAATCAGGCTCTCTTTATGCTAAAATTGGGGCACGTTTAGCGACCAAGCATATTACAGCATTGGTAGCAGCTTACGGAATTTATAAAGTCACCAAGAAAAAATCGGGTGATTTCCTCGCTAATGCGGCAGCGGCTTTATCTTATGCCGCTAGTAATAAGGCAATTGAGGCCAGTGAAAAGGCCGACCTTAGGAGCTGGAGTCTTCTCCCTCATCATTACAAAATCACCACCTTGGACCTAGAAGATGGTCAGTACGAATTGGTCTTAAAAAGCCAAAGAGGAGAAGTCTCAAAATCTCAAATCTTAGGAACAGTGGAAATAGAAAAAGGTAAGGGAAAGATTCTTAGCTATCGTATGCTGTAATTGTTCAAAAAAAGCCTTCAAAGTACTCCCCTGTAGGTAAAAGACAGCTATCCCTGAAGATTTTTTTTATTTATATTTTTTTCAGTATACTAAAAGTAATGACTAACAAAAAAAATCTACGATTAATATTCATAAGCTTCACTACTATAAGTGGTTTAATTCTTTTTGTGGTGTTCACCGTTAAGGAGAGAAGGATTACGATAGAATCTCAGATAGATCAAAACGCTTGTATAAGCGCTTTGGATTATGCTTCAAAAAGTGAGAATAAACCCGAAAGTAATTATTTTGTTAGTTGTGACAAACCATTTCCAGTAACTGTATTTTCACTTAAACCCAGTGAATGGATTATTAAATGTCAAAGTGAACAACCTAATGAAACAATTGGTATACCAATGATTAGTACCAATGATTCAGTATCAAGTGGTCACCCACGTCCCGACTTTTATATTAAATGTGCCAAGGGTTTTGAGGACTTATATACCCAAATGTCTGTTAGTAAGGCTCAAATTCAAAAAATAAATAAGATAACTGATAAGTGGTTGCTTTTTATTAGCGCTCTCTTTGTTAGGGATGAAGACAGCGATTTGAATATCGTTGAAAGATTTAAAAATCACTTAGTAAAAAAAGAAGAGGTTAGGAAGTTTTTCTTAAAATATAATGAAAAAAGTCGTGATAAAAATATTGCAAAAGTTTTTCAAAGACGTAGCTTTAGTGGTCTTAAAGCTAGGTATCAGGAATTGATCTTTAATGAGTGCCAAAAAGTTCTAAAAAAGAGTGATTACTGCTACAAACGAAGGAAGGCGTTAAGAGAATATCCTGTAAAAACTTACTATGAGATTTTTAGTGCCATTCATTCCAAACAGCATTTGTCTATTGAAGAAAAAATCGAAGCTACCAAATTGTGTTATGATGATAAATGGGATGTTCATGCGTGTTATAGATCCAATGTGTCACTAACCAAGAAACTAACTAACCCAAAGTGTTACTCAAAAGACTTTAAAAAAGATGTTGAAATTTATTTTTTAAAATCTTTTAGAGAGAGGAGTGCATTCAGGAGAACAGTTTACGATGTTCAATACTATAAAAACATAAAGTACGAACATAAGGTCATCGATTATTTACAGTTTTCTGAAAATTTGAAGAATGAGAGAATATTTCTTAATGCAGAGCTTTCTTATGCTGCGGTGGATATTCTTAAAGATCTCAAGTCTACCGAGAGCAAATTAAAGGGTAGCGGCAAGCCTTATCTCGTTGTTACCTATAAAAAAATACCATTCTATATCTTTTCACCTTTTGGCCCTAGTGGACAGGTTTTCAAATTCAATGTCATAGGGTTTACACGTGATGGAGCTAAAAGGGATCTAAGTTCAATTTGCAATACGTTAGATATCAAAAGATCTCCTCATTCAATTGAAACCATAGAAGCGAAGAATTACTTATAGCCTAGAATGAGCTTACACAAAGCCTTGGTTACTGCTTGGCAGTAGGTTTAATGAGTCATATCGCCTCCCCTGGACCTACCCCATATAATGGTAATTATCGGGGGTAAAAAATAAAGGTGTGAAAAATTACCGATAACCACTCACTCACCTTTGTGAAAACCCTCTAGTAAATTCTACTGACAGACACCTTATTTTCCTAACAGAAATGATTAAACGATAAGCTCCTCTCGAATCTCTTTACTGTGGAGTCGTTATGAAAAACCTATATATATTGATCACAAGTGTACTTTTCTTTCAGGGGCTATCTCTTAACGCTACTTGTATTTCACAATCTGAAGCTAAATTTCTCCTCCAAGAAGAACTTGTCATTAATACAGATGAAGAAGTCTATCAAGACCTCAGTGAAATTGAGATCCAAGTATTGGTTGAAAGTTTAGGATTCAATGAGGAAATGACTTTTTACGAAACAAGTGAATTTATCCGTCACAGAGAATGCCTCTACTCACTAGAGATTCAATGTGATGGCCATATAAGCCCCAGAAAAAGGGCTTGTTTGGTTATTCGCTACGATTTTTAATTTAGATCTCCCTTGAGGTCCACATAGATAAATGTTCTATAATAGCCTTTTGGGAGTGTTGCTTCACCAACGTGCTTATATTCCTCCCAAAAACCTTCAGGAACAAAGCCTTTAGAAAAAAGAAATTGCATTCTTCCCATCTGGGCCTGTCTGGTGTGCATGATCTCGTGAAGAATGGTCTCTTCCCGATCAAGATAGCCCTCGCCCATTGAGATTTCGCTACCAAAGGGGCCGCCGTAATTTGAAGCCAAAACGCTATCAGGCTTTCCTTTTTGAAGCAGGCCATCCCTTCGTATCTGAGCTCTTTTGATATCATCTCTGGTAATGAGAAGTTCCTCGCCATAGCGATCACTCATATTGCTTGTGTCGCGAACAAGGTGTTCGCCACTGTAATGACCTTCTTCATGATTATGAAGGTGATTGTATTCTTCTAGTTCTTCATCGCTGATATAGGCATTCGCATCGTAACGTACCCCATAGATGACGATATTATAGGCGGCGTATCCTGCACCAAAAAGCGCCCCTTTTTTAAGACCCTTTTGCCAATCACCGTTTTCATAGTAACCAACAATAGCGCCATTGATTCCTTTAAATGCGGTCTTTTCTGCTATTTCAGAAAAAATGTTAAGGGTATTTTGATCTTCACCAGAAACCACCCAATTAGAAAATTCAGGTGGAAGTTGCTGAATAACTCCTCCTGAAATTCCGCCCACTAACATACCGAGGCGTAAATCTTGACCTGTGATTAATGATTGCATCGCACCTGTGGCCGCCCCTCGAAAAATGGCATCAGCTGTTCTACCGGCCACAAAACCAGAACTAAAAACTAAAGAGTTTGCAAGATTCATTGGAGTGTTATCAAGAAGATAATCTTCGACTTCATACCCATATTTCTTTGCCACAATAAAATCATGCACGAGGGTTGTCGCACTAGCGCTGGCATAAGCATTTCCAGTAAGACTTGCTACTCCTGTCGCTGTTACAGCTGATGCGATATTTTCAATACTAAAGAGAGTTTTTAGACGGCTCCAAATATTTCTTGTGACACGTTCGAGGTCGTTTTCTCCGATGACAATTTTCTCTCCCCTCTCATTGAGAATAAAATGACTCTCCCAGGGTCTTTCAGGAAATGTCTTTACAAGCTCAGGATAAAGATCGAGGGTGAGGCCCCTTTTTGGTCTCCTATTTACTTTCCAGCTTGTAAGGCCCTGGATAACCTCTTTCTTTAGCTCAACTCTTCTTAAAGATTGAGTAATTAGAGAATGGTTTTTCTTCATCCAGTCTCTAAGAACTAATAAGACTTGGTCATCACCAAAAGAAATTTGTTGCGACCAAGAATGCTCTTGAACAAGGTCCTCCCACTGCTCTAGATTTTTTTGAATCACCACAGGAGTAATATCTGTTCTGTCCTGATACATATGGCGAAGAATATAGTTAAAGATTTCTATCGCTGAGCGAGTGAGAATGATCTCCGTATCAGGCTTTGGATTAGCCTTTTCCAGATAGGTTATTCCATCTCGAATATCCATTTTAAATTCATAATAATAACTAGGGTCATTTTGTGTGAGTTCCTCTACTCTTTTGAGATGTTCCTTCCAGTTCACTTCGTTATAAAGCGTTTCAAATTCTTTTTTACTTAAGTCGCTAAGGTGACTAGCAGTAAGTGGCGTTTTTAACTCTGGATAAAAAGTCGTCTTGAGAGTTTGGGCCAAATGCTTACGATTGGGACTGACAATGATTTTATTGTAGCGCTCTAAATAGTACTTATAACGAGGATTGGTTATCCTCGCCTTAGAAAGAACACCTAGCTCATCAACGATCGCCATAGCGTTGCTGTCATACAAGACAGGCACTAATGATCTCAATTTTCTCGAAAGTTTTCCCTTATTTTCTTGATCGATTCTTCTAAAGAATCGACCAAAGTTCTTTATGGGACCGTTGGAGCTTAGTTCATTTAATTCAGGGTATAGATCATCAAAACCTTCTTCTTTAAGGAGTCTTAAAACCTGGTGTTGGAAATCGATGAGAGTTAAGTCAATTCTAAGACTTTTTGCCCTATCATAAATCCCTCCATAGAGAGAATTGCTCAGGGTAAGCCCCGGATTGCCTTCAATAAAAAGGGCGATATCTGAAAAACTTTTTCTCAGGTGAAATTTACTACTATCATGATAAGAAAAAGCTCCTGACTTATGCTCAATTTTAGCCCCTTCCTTGAATGTTAAAAATTGATGAAATTCTGTCCTCTTTTTGCAGCTGGTAGAGTAACTCCTCTTTTGACCAAAGCACGAGAGCTCGTATTGAGCACGACCTTCCTCACAAAAGTTCTCCCAAAAATCAAAGGAACCCTTTTCTTCAACGAGATATTTTTGGCAAGTTTCTAGGTTCTTAAAATGGCCAGACCTTACAGGGCTTTTTTTTGAAGCAACTTTGATGTTACAGAAACAGCTTGGCTCTTCTCCTCTTTCAGCATAGGAAGACGCACTTCCAAAAAGGAAAACTAAAATGAATATTATTCGGGGTCCGATCATCGCTTAGCTCACATTAACGGGGTCATTATCAGTTACCATTATCCCTTAAATGGTCTGAATCCCCTTTCTCAAGCACCTAATTACAAGGGGTGCTAAAATTTTAGACAGCTTTAGATTGACGGAATTTGAAGTATTTAGGCAGATTCAGTACACTTTACGAGAACGATTTAACCCCAAGGAAGGAAATATGCCAGTAGATATTGGAAAATTGGTTTTAAGAATCGCTTTTGGCGCTACGATGCTCTTTGCCCATGGTTGGGGGAAATTAGCCAATTTCAGTAACCTAATGAATAAGTTTCCTGATCCTCTCGGCATTGGAAATAGCCTCTCTCTTGGGCTCACTATTGGCTCAGAAGTCGTCTGTGCCCTTCTTCTCGTTTTAGGTCTTTTTACTCGTTGGGTATCAATCCCTCTTATTATTACGATGTTTGTGGCGATGTTTATTGTCCATGGTGGCGATCCTTGGGCCAAGAAGGAAATGGCCTTTCTTTACTTGTGTGGTTACACAGCGTGCGCCCTTTTAGGAAGTGGTCGCTTTAGTCTTGATTTTCTCATCAGAAAAAAGTCGTAAAAATTACATAAATGGGGGAAATTCTCCCTAATTTATCCAAAAGCGCTAAGGTATTCTCTTAAATCAAGGATACCCTATGCGCTTGACTCTTATTGTCTTTTTCTTGTTCTCATTTAAAGTTTTTGCTCTCATAGATTTCAGCTCATTTGATATCACAGAATCACAACTTAAGATTCTAAGAAAAATAGAGAAAAAAGGATCCCGTAGCAATGAGTGGCTCTTAAATTTTGCTGGAGCAATGGAGCGTAATAATCAACGCCAAAGAAATCAAAGAGATATTTATATACCTCCTTACACACCTGAATTATTGGATCAAGTAAGTGCTTGGGCACGTGGAGCAGCTTTTTCTTCTTTTGCTAAGGCAGCGGGTTTTGAATTTGATAACAAGTCCTACAGAGAGGATTGTCCCAATTGGGCGGTCTTTAATTTTAACCGCGCCCATGGAGGCGTTCATATGGGTCGAAGTTTATCAGACTCTGCCTTGAGCCAGTCTCACTTTTTACAGGCCCATTTATCGAAAGACCCTGAGGGATTCAGTGAATTATTTTGGAAGGAAGCCCAGGCGCTGGGCTTTGATCAGTATCTTCGCCGTTTATGAGATCTAAGGCCACACCATAGAGACCCAGGGAGTCTTCAAGAGTCTCTTTTTCAAATAAAGGAATTCCGACTAATTCATTTGGTTTATTATCCTGTGTATCCATAAGAAAAATGTAGACCAAAGCCTTATTGCTGACAAGATCAAAGGTAGCCCTTACACTATTGGTGCATAAGGACTTAAAATCACGGAGTGATAATGAACTATTTTACAGATGCCAAAGAGTGGCAATGGATGTTTGATAACGCTATCGATTGGGACACCATCCTCCCCCTTTATTATCCCAACTATCCCACTGAAGACGGTCTTGAAAGCCCTGAAGAAGTGAAAAGCTTTCTTAAAGAAATCCTAGGTGGCGTAGGCGATTGGGCCGCCACCAGCGTAAAGGAAATTGGAGCTCAACTTGATCGTGAAGGTGCTGGAGAGGTTAAAGAGGGACGCACTCACAGGGGACCCGCCCTTTCACGAATGCTTCAGGAAGCTAAAGAGCTCCAGGTCTTTGGGATCACTCTTCCCCAAGAGCATGGCGGTCTAGGTCTTCCTAATAGTGTTTATATGATTTCACAAGATATGCTCTCTAGAAGCTGCATGTGTACATCTACCCTTCTTGGATTTTATACCTCTTTGGGTGAAATGCTCCTTCGCTATTGCCCAAAAGAAGTGGCCGATGAGTTTATTCCTCAGATTGTTCAAGGAGAAATCAGTGGTTCAATGAATCTGACTGAACCTGAGTGTGGCTCTGACCTTGCTGCCATGAAGACAACCGCAGTCAAACAAGCAGATGGAACCTATTTACTGAATGGTCAAAAGATCTTTATTACCAATGGCGGTGGTGGACTTGCCTTCGTTCTAGGAAAGGTGAAAGGCGATCCCGATACCCTTGATGGCATCTCCATGTTTTTTGTCCGTCAAGACCATCCAGGAAAAGAGGGCCTTAATTTTTATGTCGATAAGACGGAAGAAAAGATGGGCATGCATGGCTCTTTTACGACAGTCATTACCTATGAAAACACTATTGGTGAACTCGTTGGTAAACAGGGCGAAGGTTTTAAATACATGCTTCACCTTATGAATGAAGCGAGAATCTTGGTTGGCATACAGGCCCTCGGTGGGATTGAAGAAGCTCTTGATTATGCCGAAAACTATGCTCGCGAGCGCGTGGCCTTTGGTAAGCCCCTGACAGAACTCCCCCTTATGAAAAGGAATCTTGAAGATTACGCCACTGAAAGAGATGCTATTCGCGCCCTTATTGCTGATACCATGAGCTGGTTTGATATTTATTTAAAGCTCGACAATAAAAAAGTTCACACTAAAGAAGACCTGACGAGTGAAGAGCAAAGCCTCTATGAAGAAGCTAGTATGTGGACACGAAAGAGAACGCCTTTGGTAAAGTTCTATGCTACGGAAGCTTACACGGATCTCTCCAAAAAAGCGATTCAAGTGCTGGGAGGTTATGGTTTCATAAAAGAATATCCTGTAGAGCGCTATCATAGAGACTCTTTTGGTCCTCTACTCTATGAGGGAACCAGTCAAATCCAGGCCCTTATGGCACTCAAGGACACCCTTAAGTATGTTATGAAAGATCCTAAGAAGTTCTTTTCGGGTATGTTCTTAAAACACCCTACAACTGCCCTCCTCAATGGAGATAATGAATGGTCACGTCAATACAAGGCAGCCCATTATCGCTTTAAAAAGTCTCTTGTCTCCCTAGTTATTGGATGCCTTAAACCGGAAGCTTGGAAGGATGTCTTTGACCCCAAGAAATGGCAACAAGAAGAGCGTTTTGAAGTCCTTATGACCCATGCTGAAACTCTTTGTTGGGCCTTGAGCTACACTGAAACATTAAGAGTTCTTTGTGCCCATGCTAATAAAGATCCTGAAAGAGCGGACTTGTTTAAGCGCTACCATCAATTGGTTCAACCAAAACTAGAAGCCATTTATAAAGATTGGGAAATCAGGGGGCAATAAAAGTTTGCTCAAAGCTCTTAAATCTTGAATCAGCTGGGTTGCCTGGATCACAGGCAACTCTTTGGCTCATCTTATTGACGAGACCAAGGTAACTACCACTTGATTGTTGATTAGTAAGAATCTCATAGCGAAGAATTCTTTTTACAACTGGTGTAGGATCTTCTGGTCGTGCCCCACTTCCGATGCGAATAATCACGGTATCGTAGAAGTCGTTAAGAAACTCATATTCTAAATACTCATTATTAATTTCTTTAACATCTAATGGGGTATCACCTTTTAAGACTTCACCACAATAAGAAACAAGATAGCCATCTGTATCTGTCTGAACTTCACGCATATAAGGTTGGCCGCTACTGACACTTTCATAGCTTAGTGGGCCATCGGGAAGTAGTTGTTTGAGAGTAGTGTTAAGATTGGTGTCTGTTACGAGATTTCCGTCACAATCCTTAGCTTGATAAGAAAAGTTAAAATTAACATCTAATTTTTCCGCAAGAAAAACAGTTCTCTTAGTGCGAAAGGCGTAGCAAATTCTTAGGGCAACGGCCATCTCCTGGTCTGTTAAGGGACTACCACCACTGGTGACAGAAGAAGTGAAGTTGGTATTTTCTCCGGTATAGGTTTGATCATAACCACATCCCGATAAGAGAAAAATAAGAATAAGTGCCTTAAAAGACATCAAAGCGTATCTTGCCATGGTAGTACCCTATCGACATCCTAGGAGATAAGCTTTAGGTTGATTCCATGAAAAAAAAGAGCTTTCAAGGAAATTTAGGCTCCTATCATATTGAAACTACTAACGATGGTAGCATCAGCTACTATAGCGAGCACTTTGGTGAGCTTTGTCACTCAAGTGCGGGGGCTCAGGAAGAGACTCTCTTCAATTATATTCAAGGATGCGAGTGTGTAGAGCGCTCTAAAAGTCATAAGCCCTTTGTGATTTTGGAAGTAGGTTTTGGAACCGGCCTTGGTTTTGAACTAACCTTGGCCAGCGATATAGATTCCTTTATCTTTGTCACTACTGAGCTCGATGAAGGCCTCGCCCTTCACTCCCTTAAAGAGTTGAAAAATAAAGAAGTACTCCTATCCTTTGAGCGCACCCAAGAAAAAGGACTCGTTTTTTTTAAGGCCAAAACGGACAAAGGATTACTTATTGTTCTTATTGGAAATGCTCGAGAGACCATTAAAAAGTGGCGCCAAAGTCACATGTTTATAAAGGCCCACGCCATTTATCAAGACCCTTTTAGCCCCAAAAAAAATCCATCACTTTGGACCTATCAGTGGTTTGAAGATTTAAAGTCTATCTCTGATCCTGAGGTTATCTTATCGACCTACTCTTCAACGAAGGCAGTATGGAAGGCGATGATGAAGGCCGGATGGTCTGTTTCTTGTGTAAAAGGTTATGCTCTTAAAAAATTAAGCACACGAGCAAGGCTTAGTGGAGAGTCAGGTCAAAATATCATCGAATGGTGTGAGAGAAGTCCCACACCAGCTTTATCTGATTAAAGTCCTTTAAGTGCCGCGATTCTCTTATCCAAGGGAGGATGGGAGCTAAAAAGCTCTGCCATGGACGGTTTCGCACTAATGGCCATCACCTCAATGGCTTTGTCGTGTTTTTCAAGACTATCTGTTGTGCCTTTTAATTTTTCAAGAGCTGAGATCATTTTATGAGCTCCTACCAGACGAGAGGCTCCATAGTCGGCCCTGTATTCACGCCAGCGGGAAACATACATGACAAGGGGAAGGCTTAAGAAACTAAGCGCTGTGTAGACGATATTGTGAATGATATTATAGAGAAACCAATCCCCAATGCTCGGTCTATCATCATCTTCTCCTCTCATAGCATTCATGATGGCCTGACTGGCGAGGTAACTGACAAAAATAACGAAGGTATTCACGATTCCTTGAACGAGGGTCATCGTTACCATATCACCATTGGCAATATGGCTGACTTCATGAGCGAGAACGGCTTCGACCTCATCATGATCCATCTTATCGAGAAGGCCAGTTGAAACGGCCACTAAGGCATTGTTGCGGCTGGGACCAGTAGCAAAGGCATTAACTTCTGGAGAGTGAAAAAGATAAACTTCAGGCATCTTATCTAAACCCGACTGACGAGCTAGGGAATGGACTCTTTGCACGAGACTACTTCCTTGAGCTGCTGGCTCTAGTCCCATAAAGCGCTTGGCGATAAACTTCGACATTAAAAGGGAGGCAAAAGAGCCACCAAGTCCTAACATAAAGGCTAAGATAAAAAGACCACCATAACTTCCGTAGCTGACACCCATATAGGCCATCACAAAGTTGGCAATGATCATTAAGGTAATGGTAACAAGTATGTTGGTAGCAATTAAAAAGAACCATCTTTTCATGGAATCCTCCGTTCTAAACTCTATTTTGAAACTTTCCTCATAGTAGTCAATAGAGACCGAGTTTAATTGACAATCTTCTGACGAAAACGAGGAAAATGTCTAAGATTTCAGTGCCCTATACCGATACTATTGCTATGCAACGGGGAAATATCACTAAGGGCGAGGCCATTTGGCAGTCGGTTATAGCCATCGCCATTTTATTTACGGCAGCGGAAGCTCCGTGGTCATTTACATTCAATACCCGTGTTCAAACGTGGCAAGTTGTTGTGGATATTCTTTTTAGTTGTCTCTTTATTGGTGATCTTGCCTACTCCGTTCGTCGTTATTTGGCGCAAAAGAAACTGCCCATCTCCCAGCAAACCAATCGCGAAAACTTTGCCCTTATGACGATCATTGATTTTATGGCCTGTATTCCCTTTGATTTGATATTTTTCGCATTTGGATTAGGGAGTGCTTCGCGCACGTTGAAACTCCTTCGTATGCTTAGACTAGTGAGAATTATCAAGCTTTGGGGACTGGTAAGTAGCCTTCCTATTATTCCACGGGGCTTGAAAATTGCTCTTGTAAGCGTCGGCTCTTTGATTGTCATTCACTGGTTTACTTGCATTTGGATAATTTTTCATCCCCAACCTGTCGAACTCGATAGAATTAGTTATTACATTGAATGCTTCTACTGGACGGTAACGACTCTCACTACCGTTGGTTATGGAGACATCACTCCTAAAACTAATGCTGGCCGTATTTATACTATGTTTGTGATGTTTATAGGCGTAGGTGTTTACGGTTTTGTCATTGGTAATATTTCTCGTATTTTCGCTGAAAGTGCTCGCTATAAAGAACAAACGCGAGAAAAGTACGCTGAACTTAACACCTTCATGAAATATTATCTTATCCCAAATCGACTTCAGTCTGCCGTATTTAATTACTACAATCACCTCTACACAAAAAGACTAAGTGACAATGACACCAAAATCATTTCCGAATTACCCCAGGCGCTTAAGGCCGAGCTTCAGGTTTATATGAACATGAAGTTAATTCGTAACCTACCTGTCTTTAAATATTGCACTCAGGCCTGCTTAAAAGAAGTGGCTTCTGCTTTGGAGCAAAAGTTTTATGGACCTGGAGATACGATCATTCGCATTGGTGATGTCGGAGAGGAAATGTTTGTTATCGGCCACGGCGTCGTCGATGTTATTCTCGAAGATGGGAGTGTCGTTGCTCAACTTCATGAAGGGCAGTTTTTCGGAGAAGCTGCTCTTTTAAAAGAAACAACCAGAAATGCTAACGTCAGAGCTTCTACTTATACGGACCTTTACCGCCTCTCAAAAGACAACTTCATTGAGATTATTGAAAATCATCCTGACCTTCTAGAGAATATGCAAAACGTCTCAAAACGCCGTGCAAGTGATCGCCAAAAGGCCAGCAACGCCAATGCCTAAAACTCTCCTGAAGAGTTTAACCAGTAACCTTTTTAATCGCTTCTTTGATCATGGCCTCTCTGGTGTGTTCGTTCTCCCATCTCTTTTGTGCTTCGGGGCTCAATTTGTGAATGGGATCGAAATAGGTAAAGACTTCTCCGGGTTTCACATAAGGTGCTTTCCAGACAGAAATACCATTTTCTTCATCGTAGTACTCATAGGAGGCAACATGGCGTTTCCCTCCACCCCCTGGAAGATCACAAACAAAAGTCGGAGTGTTAAATCCTGCAGTGGTTCCTCTCACGGCTTTTTCGATTTCAATACCTTCTCTGAGCGTGGTTCGAAAATGTTCGCAACCAGGAACCATATCATGCATATAAACATAGTAAGGCTGTACATTGAGAAACCCTAAACTTCTTGTCAGCTTAACCATCGTTTCAACTGAGTTGTTGACCCCGTCTTGTAAGACCGCCTGATTTCTCACAATAATGCCTGCAGAAAATAACCGGTCCATAGCATCTTGAGACCATTTGGTAATTTCTTTAGGCGAAGAAAAGTGAGTATGGATGACAACCTGTTTACCAAAACTTTTACCAAATTCATGCACTTCACAAAGAGCATTAAACCAATCATCGTCGCTTGTGATTTTTTGAGGAAAGATCGCTATACCTTTGGTTGCATAGCGAATTCTTCTGATATGAGGAATTTTAAGTAAACTCTCCCCAATGTATTTGAGTTGTTTCGGAGTCAGCATATAACTATCTCCCCCACTGATGACCACATCTTCAATAAGGGGATTGTGGAGAATATACTCAAAAGCTTGATCCCACTTTTTCTGATTAGCTCCATAAGTTTCTTTATCCACAGATTCTGTAGAACCTCCAATGATACGACTTCTTGTGCAATAGCTACAATAAACGGGGCAAATAGTTGTCGGTAGGAAAAGAACTTTGTCGGGATAGCGATGGGTAAGCATGGCCACAGGCGAGTCTGTATCCTCTCCTAGACTATCCGCTTGGTAATAAGGGTGATCATCCAAAAACTGAGAGCCCAAAGGCAGGAACTGTTTTCTGATTGGGTCATCCCAAGGATTTGTCCAATCAATAAGACTAAAAATATAAGGAGTAATCCGAATATTCATAGGCGTTCTTCTTTGGCCTGCCTCTAAGTCACTCATAAGCTCGGGGGTACATAATGGACCCAAGGCCTTGGCAACTTGTTCAATTTTTTTAATAGAATGCTTTAATTGCCATAAATGATTTCCAAACTCTTCTCTTGAAACATTGCTCCAAGCAGGAATTTTTTTCCAAAATTCATCATTTCTAAAGTTACGATGTTGAAGTTCAGGGATTTTTTCCAAATCTTCTTTCAGGGCTTCGCTCATATTGTCCTCTCTTAAAAAATAAACGTTAAGCTGATACTTAAATTTTTTATTTAAAGTGGACTGGCGCCGGATCAATGATCAAAAATGCCCTTTGAAAAAAAAGTTGGATAAAGAATTGCTCAAAGATTTCATTAGATTTTTTTGGCCAAAAAACCTCGTGCACTTCAGAGAGTACTGGTAGACTCCAAAAACTATGGCCAAAATCGACGAGATTTTGCTTCAGGCTTTTACCTGACTGCCACTTAAATGTTTCTAAGAAAGGTCTTTTGTCGTTTCTCATAAACCTTATTATATCACTTGAAATAAGCGGAAATCTACAACGAAGTCATTGTAAATTCAAATATTTGCGCCTTTTGGTATCACAATTCTATCGACAATTTCAAATAGTAAATGAATGAGACAGGCCAAAAAAGCCGCGGGTAGTGCTCCTGTCAAAATAGTTTTTTCATCATTAAGACTTAGACCAACCACAATAAGAGTTCCTAAACCACCAGCTCCGATAAAGGCAGCAAGAGTAGCCGTGCCTACATTAATAATGGCACTGGTTTTAATACCTGTGAGGATATTTATACTCGCCAGGGGAAGTTGAACTAATCGCAATTTTTCCCAACTCGTTAGACCCATAAGATCTGCTGCTTCCTGTAAACTGCTATCAACTTGAGTGATTCCCGCATAGGTATTTCTCACAATAGGCAGTAGTCCATATAGAAATAAGGCTACGTAGGCGGGCTTAGCACCAATTCCAAAAACCGGAATTAAAAAACACAAGAGAGCCAATGAAGGAATGGTTTGCAATAAGCCACTTCCGATAAGACTCACCTGTCCTAATAATTTGTTTTTGGTGGCCATAATACCTACGGGAATACCAAGAATGATGGAAAAGAAAAGACTGACGAAGACAAGTTTCAAATGTTCTAAGGTGAGGTAACCTATTTTTCGCAAAGGAATCCCCGAAGCTTTAGACTGTTTTTTTCCTAAAAACTCTTGGGCAACTTGAGTGAAGGTGTAACCCTCAAGTTCCACAGCGCTATTGAGTTTAACCATTGTGCTTTCGTCGATACGGCCAAAGAGTTTCTTCTCTAGTGCAAGATAAGTTCGAGGAAACTTTTCTTTTAAGTCTTTTCTCATAACGAGAGTCGCTAAATATTTGGGAAAAAAGCCACGATCATCCTCTAGAAGAAATAAATTATATCGCCTTATCTTGGCATCAGTTGAATAAACTTCAATCAAATCTACCCTTGAACGGTTAAGGGCCTCAAAAGCAAGCGAATGCTCCATGTTAATAGGGTTAAGAAACCTAAAGCCATAATGGCGCTCAAGGGCCTTAAGCCCGTCTCCTCGCTTCATAAACTCATGGGTAAAAACACTTTTGATGTCTGCTCTTTCTTTAAGATCTGAAATTGTTTTATATCCCCATTCCCTTTGACTATCTTGCCTAAGGGCCAAGGCATAAGTGTTATTAAAGCCTAATGAGGGAGAAAGGCTGAGGTTATAGCGTTTTTCCAAATCTTTTCGAATTTCATCAAGCCCACTGAGTCTACTTTCTTTTAAAATGGCCTCTTTGATGGTTCCCGTATAATCGGGATAAACATCAATTTCGCCGCCTTCCACTGCCTTAAAAGCGATACCTGTACCGCCTAGGCCAAAGTGCCTCGCAACCTCAACCTCCCCTTCATCCTCAGCAATTTGAGCGATGATTTCAGCTAGAATGTAACTTTCAGTAAAAGTTTTGGAGCCAATAGTAAGAATCGGTTTGGCACAAAGAGGAAAAGAAACAAAAAACAAAAAAACGAGGATTTTTATTTTCATAAACTAAAGTCCCAAAGGAATTTGTGCTCTTAAAAACTCATGAACAAAGGGATCATTGGGATGGTGATAAAGCTCTTGAAATGTAGACGTTTGGATAGCGCGCCCTTGATTGAGAAGGGTAATAGCATCGCCCAAAAAACTTGCTTCTTGGATATCGTGTGTAACCATAATCACAGTTTTTTTAAGGTCTTTAAAAATAGCTTTTAATTCTTGTTGCAACGAACTCCTCACGATGGGATCAAGTGCACTTAGAGGTTCATCTAAAAGAACAATTTCTGGATCTAGAATCAGGCCGCGCATGAGGGCCACTCTCTGCCTTTGGCCACCGCTCAATTCATGAGGATGTTTTTGCAAAAAAGTGAGTTCAAGATCAACCATCTGAGAAAGTTTTTGCATTCTTTTTTTATAGGGGGAAAGGTCCTTATGGCGAACTCTAGCTGGAAGTAAAATATTTTCTTCAGCATTCAAATGAGGAAAGAGTCCTCCTTCCTGAGTAATATAGGCAAGTTTAGTAGTTCTCTCCCTCTGTCCGTAGTCGGCGACATCTTTACCCATGACCAAAACAGAGCCTTCATCACAGTGAGTCAGTCCACCAATCATCCGTAGCAAAGTCGTCTTACCACTGCCACTTGCTCCTAGTAATATATGAATTTCTCCGCGATTTACTTCAAGACTAAACTTTTCGATGACCACTTGATCACCAAAGGACTTTTTTACATTTTTAATTTCAATCATAAGTGACTATTATCGGTTAAAAATTTACAGTTGTACAACTTCAATACTTGCCTACAATAGAAGAATATTAATCAAGTTTTGGAACACCTTTATGAAGTTGATTTATTCTTTTGTTATTCTTTTTCTTGTTCAGACGACAATGGCCAAGAGTCAATTCCTAGAAAAATTGGAAAAACTAGATATCGATGGTCAGATAAGTCTTGGTGGCGATCATGTTAATAATCAACAGGTAAAGGCAAGAGTTTTTGGCGTCACAGGAAGGTTAGCTTTCGAATACCCTATTACCGAAAGTCTTGAATTTGAAGTCGACTTTGGTGCAGTACTTGAAACAGGTTCTAACAATAGTTTCATTATCGACGAATACGCTCCAAGACAACAGTGGAGACTAGGTCATGCCAATTTTGACTGGGAACCTTTTGAATGGTTTGAGGTGGCTGCCGGTGCTATTGACCAGGGCGAATATGAATCACCACTTCTCTTAACAGGAACAGCTTTCCTAGGTGCTGAGCTTGAACTTAGTATCGATTTTACACCTCAGCATAAACTCTTCTTTAAATTTGAGCAGGCCATTCCCAACAACCTTAATCTCGCCCAAAGAATCGGTATTGTTGAAGATGGAACTCCTCTTTTTACCATGTCAACTGTCGGTGCCATCCTAGAAGGAGACCTCCTCACCATTAAGGCCCAAGGTATGCGCTGGAGTTACACCAATTTAAGTACTGGAGCGGCTTTTCAATCCCAATATATCGGCAATAGTATTTCTGGCGGCTCACAAGTCAATTCTCAATTTCTCTATGGGTTTTCTGGTTATAATTTTACTGGCGGTATAGACCTTTTCTTTAGTGATTCTTTTGGTTTCCAATTTAAAGGCCAATTTCTTTACAATGATAAAGCACCCGATGAGCGAAATGTAGGCCACCTGGCCACGATAGGAATGGTTCTTGGAAATTTTGAACCTTATATCGGGGGCTTTTCTGTTCAGTCTGACGCTTCCCCAGCTTTCTATAATACCAACCGTACTGGGCACAATAATATGGAGGGCAATATCATTGGATTAAATTATCAAAACCGCCAAGACGAAGAAGACTTCAGCGCCAACTTTGAATACGTTGATGCTACTCCCATCGAAGTCAATGCTTTTCAATCTAACACAAAGAAAATAGCCTTTAATTTAACCATGCCTCTTTTTTAGGTAAGATAATGCTCAAGATTATCCGCTTCACCATTGCTCTTATCTATTTTGCCATTACCTCATTCTTAGGCCTTTTCTTTTGCGCCTTTAGACCATTTGCCCCTGAGAACACTCTCTTATTGGCAAGATCATTGGCCTTCGGAGTTCTTCCCATCACAGGAGCAAGAGTTGAAGTGGAGGGACTTGAAAATTTTGATTCGGTTCCTGGACCAGCTATCATTTTGAGTAATCATCAAGATAATTATGATGTTTTTGTCATAGGGGACTTTGTTCCTTATCGTGTGGTCTCCATAGGAAAGAAGATCATTCGTTACTTCCCCCTATTTGGTCAAATCTATTGGCTTAGTGGTCATATCTTAATTGATAGAAAGAGAAAAAAGAAAGCCCTCAATGCCATGAATACAGCTGGAAAAAAGATGATAGAAAAAGGCATTAAAGTCTGGATAATGCCAGAGGGAACTCGAAGCAAAGGAAAAGGCCTTCTGCCTTTTAAAAGTGGGGCCTTTTATCTAGCTAATCAGACCAAACTCCCCATCATCCCTGTTTCCATTTGTAACTATGCCCAACACTGGAACCAAAATGAATGGAAGAAGCACACTATCTACGTAAAGGTTCATAAACCACTCATTTTTCCTGAAGATGACTTTCCTGATGTAGAAACTCTCAAGCAAAAATGTTACGCCATCATGAAAGAAGGAATTGCCGAAATGGATAAAAAGGCAGGCTATAGTGTCTCGTAATTATAGGCTTGAACAAGATCAAAACCAAGTTACCCATATAAAAGCTGACTCCATAAAAAACTTTGGTTACGCGCTTGGTTTTACCCATGCCCGAGAGAGGGGAATGCAACTAGGTTTTTATCAAGCCTTGGTCCAATCCAAACTATCCCAATCTTTTGGGAACGAAGAGGCCTTTGAAACTGATCAATACATGGCCAAGATGGGCTTTTACTATGAGGCCAAAAAGGAAGCCACAACATTAAAGGAGGGGAACTTAAAAGACTTTCTCAAAAGTTACTGTGAAGGTGTCAACGAAGGAAGAAGGCTCCATAAACCCCTTGAATTTTCAATCTTTGGCCACAAGCCGCCCATCTATACTATTGAAGATATCTTAGCCCTTTTTAAAACCCTAACTTATGTTGGACTCGCTCAAACTCAACAAGATATGCAAAAGTTTGTCGCCATGTCCTTAGCAAAGGGTGTTCAGCCTTATTTCTTTGAAAGACTCATTGGTCCACTCGCTAAGAGTGAGAAAACTTTAGCCGAAGTCATTCCCTATCTACAAAAAACCAAATTTGATTTTTTCACTATTCCTGAAAATCAATTTTTAAGAAGATTACCAAGTATTAAAAATAGTAATAATTGGGTCATTGGGAAGAATAAGACCGACCTAGGGGGACCAATAATGGCCTTTGATCCCCATATGCCCATTAATCACTTGCCTTCCCTGTGGTTTGAATGCGTATGGAAGCGAGGCCCTGATTACACCATGGGTATAACCCTTCCAGGACTACCTGTCATTTTTATGGGTAGAAATCAAAACCTGTCTTTTAGTTTTACTTATGGCTTTATGGATACGATTGATTACTTCATTGAAAATGTTGAAAAGGGAAATATCCAAGGTCCCCATGGGGTTGAAACTGTCAATAAACGCACACAGATTCTTCGAAATAAAAAAGGAGAGGAAGTCCCTTTAACAGTATACGAAACCCAAAGAGGAGTGCTTGAGGTCCCTAGAAATAATGATAAAGACCAGTTAAAAGACGGCATTTATTTGGCCCGTGCTTGGACGGGTCAAGGGGGAGTCTCTCTAAACACTCTTGAAGGCCTATCAAAACTTTCTCTAGCAAACTCCTGTGATGAAGGTTGTGAAATCGCAAAAGACTTTTTCTTCTCGGCTAATTGGTTATTTGCTGATCGCAATAATAATATTGCTTTACAACAGTCTGGCCTCCTCCCCCCTCGTCAGGAAATTGGGCTTATCCCTACCCTTGCTTGGGAAAAGGATAAAATTTGGTCATCCAAAGAGGAAAAGGTTGAGCTTTATCATATTAAAAATCCTAAAGAAGATTTTCTGATCTCGGCAAATCAGCAATGGGGTGAATTAAATGAGTTTGGCATTAACCTTCCTGTGGCAAACTATCGCTACCAAAGAATAGAAGACTTTCTCAGGGGAAAAAATAAAATTTCTATTTTAGAAAGTCAAAGACTTCAAAGCGATCTCTATAGTTATCAGGCTAAGGCTTACTTAGATCTTATGAGAAGTTTTATCCCCGAAACTCCCACAGGGAGAATTCTCAAACAATGGGATCTTACCTATCATGAAGATTCCAAGGCCGCTTTTCTCTTTGAAAAATTTCTTGATACTTTATACTTTGACCTTATGGCCCCCGCAATTGGGGAGCAGGCTTTCGAAACTCTTCTCGCCAGAGGAGATCTTCTTAATAATTACTATGGTCTTTTTGATAGAGTTTTCATTAAGCCTCAAGAAAATGACCGCTTCTGGTACGAGCTCTTAAGTAAATCATCCGAAAGCACAAAAGATAAGGGTATTACAATTGAAGAGATGAGGGATCAGTTTCTTGAGAAAACTTTAAAGAAAACCCTATCTCATTATCCTAGTGGTAAACTCCTCAAGTGGGGCCATGAGAAAAAATTCTTCTTTAAACACCTCTTTTTAAAAGGACCACGTTTTCTTCCATGGATTATAGGTCCTTATAACCTTTCAGGTTCAAGAGCGACAGTAAATCAGGGCAGTGTCTATTATCGAAATAATAACCTTGAGGTCATAGGCCCCTCCTATCGCTTTATTACTAGCATGGAAAAAGATCAGGCCTTTACAATCCTTCCAGGTGGTCCAAGTGATCGTTTTTATAAGTCTTCCTTTAAAAGTGAATTAAAGCGCTATTTAAATCACCAATATAAAAGCCTTTTACCTAGTTGAAATGAATCCTCTCTATAGGGATAATAGCTCTATGAAAACTCTCCTCCTCAGCCTACTCCTCCCACTTTCTCTTTTTGCACAAAATGCCACCAACAAAGACGAGAGCAATCCCGAGTTTCAATATGACCAAAAAAGTAAATCCGTTATCCCTCGTTATCTAGGTAAGGTTACGCTCATTAAAGGAAAAGTAACCAATCAAAAGAATGAGATTCTTAAAAAAAACAGCAAAGTCTACCCTCAGGATAAACTCACTACGGACAAAAAAGGTTTTGTTAAATTAGAAATGGTCGACACGACAAGTTTAACCTTGGCACCAAATTCAACCCTCAGTTTTCAAAAGTGGAAGTATCGAACCAAAAGCGATCGCGAAGCTATTTTTGACCTTGAAATAGGTCGCATGCGCGCTCATTTCAAAGTTAAGGCCGAAAATGAAGATGATCTAAAAGTCAAAGTTGGTCACGTCTCAATGGGTATCAGGGGCACAGAGATTTCAGTCAATCACCTAACTACATATGATCAAAAGGGAGAAGAAATCAAAGTGGCCCATCTCGCCACTCTTAGTGGAAAAACCCTTCTTTACGATGAGGTGAAAGAAGAGGAAATTGTTCAAAACGAAGGCGAATATTATATTTCCTACATGCAACGAGATGGAAAAGTGATCAAAGCTATCAAACACCAACTTCTTCCCAATGAGTGGGATGAACTCAAGGCCATAGATAAAAACCCTAATAAATACTTTAAGCCATTTTTATCGACTAAAGGTCTTAAGACCAAGAATCAATCTCAGACGAAGAGCAAGGAAATGGGACAAGGATCTTCTCAAAGGCGCCAAAAAGGAAGCACTTCACCGAAGCCATCTTGGAAAGAAACACTTAAAAAGCTCAATGGTAGGCTAAAGGGCGAATAGACTTATTCCAATTCTTCCATGTAAATGACTTGAGCATTAGGATACTCAACCCCATCAAGACTTAATGTTTCCACCTTTAGAATTTTAAATCTCGCATCGGGATGGATAATTACTTCATTTTCTCCACTAAATTGACTGTAATTGGCCACTGGTGCCCCGGTTCTATTTTTCACTACAAAATAATAACCTGTCACTTCTTCAGTTGGCTTCCTGCGCTCATCAGTCTGCGTATTTGAATATTTAGGATCAGCACGCCAAATCCCCAAGAATCCTCGAGCCGTTTCAGCCCTAGTTGAAGTGGACATAAAGAAACCAGGACTAAAAGTTGCCCCCTCGCGAATGCGTAGACCTTTCAAAAGATGACCAGAAAGTTGATGACCTCCAAATGTCACACCATCAAAATGATCGAGATTCCCCAGTGCATCCTTTAAGTTTTGTGAGCTTTGACTGATGGAAGTTCCTGAATTGGTCGTCATAAGATCGATTCTCTTGCCCTCGACAATATACTTAATCATGGCCTCTTCATAATCTTTATCGTTATTAAAATATTCACGCTTGGGTGCCATTTGTTCATCATATTTTTTTTGCATATTTCTCTCGAGCATATAAACGCCAAGGCTCCCCCACATTTCATAAGCGTTAATAGCGTCATAGAACCCATTTCCCGTATAATCAGAAAGTGCCTGCCTTTCTTTTTCGCTAAGTTTTGAAGCACCCTTTTGGTTTAAAAGATTAAAGGCTTCTATTCTTGTTGAATAATCACTGTTATTTGAGCTTATAATGTCCGCTCCATGATAAATGACTTTATCAATACTAGTGGATGGAAGTGCCTTGGGCGTCACCACATCGGCGCTTGGCCAAGAAAGACAAAGTGAAACAAGAGAATGGGCAATCAGGGGCGAATTTCCCGCATAAAGGGAGAACTCTGCCATTATGGAGTCATCAATATACGGGACAATATCTTTCATATCTTCGGCCTGACAAATCTTAATAAAATCTTTCATGGCCTCTGGGTTATCTTTATCAGACGAGTTATTTGTTTTCCAAAATGACGTTTGTTCATTAAGCCCAAGTCTTGTGGGACACTGATTCAATGCCTCCATTTTCTCCAAAAGACTTAAACTGTCCCATAGACGCAATAACATCGTCTTCACAAGAACTGCATCTGGCCTTAAAAACCTCTCTCGAGGAAAGTCTATGGTTTGATTTTTAATAAGTTCAGGAAGCTGCACCGATTGTTCTTCACTTGGCAGAGGAATATGAACTGAGGGGGCTATTGGTCCATTTTGTTCAATTAATTTTTTTCGAAGGTATTTCTCACTCTCACTAAGACCCTCTTCATTAAGACTATCTGTATTAAAAGTGTATTGATCATAAGAAATAAGTTCATATTTAGAAACCCAATCACCTTTGTCATCAGGCACAAATGTGGTGACTTGGTTTTGAATCTGATTTTTAGAGAAACCCTCGCAAATCCTAGGCTTCGTTCTTAGCAAAGGATCAATATTTTCTTCAAAAAACTTTAAAAGGCCGTGATCTCTAGCTTCAGTGCAATTTTGATGGGCTAGATAGATGTACTTCTCTCTCGCATTTTTATCTTGCTTTAAGGCCTCACGAAAAACTCTTGGCATCTCTCCATTATCTAAGTACCAACTTTCATCAATATTTTTAGGAGCCTCAATAGGTGGTGGACCGGGAAATCCCTTTAATGCTCCAATTGGTGGTAACAAATCAAAGGCCTCAGGTTCTATTTTTAGACCCCCTCCCATTCCCCCGTTCCCTAAAGGACTAGAGGAGGTAAAATCATTAGCTTCAGACTTAGAAAGTGGATTTGACCAAGATGGTCTTATTAGCAAGAAAGAAAAGAGCAAGATTTTAAAGAAGTCCACAAGTTCCTTTTCGGAAGCTTTTTTTGACGACTAAAGTCTTATATTTATTTCACAGAGGCTGGTTGAAAATTTATTCTTAGGCTAGGTTAAGCCCCTTACACCAACCAACCCCTCATAATTTCAAGGAGTTATCCATGAGACCCTTTTTCCTTTTAAGCTTATCTATCCTCACTTTTAATGCCTTTGCCCTAGATTTTAAAGACCTGGCCGGCACCTATGAAGTCTCAAGCCAAATGGTCCCCGTTATTAATATTGTGACTATTGATGAAGAAGGAGCAGTAGAAATTGAGGAAAGATCCCCTATGGGAACCTTTAATTGTCAAGGCCGTGCCAAAATTGAAGACGAAGTGGTTGTCTCCAAAGTTACCTGTCCAGAAAATGGCGCAGAGTTCATGCAGAAAATTGACTTTAAAGGAGTGACTCTTGGAGAGACATTCACTGCAAAAGTCTTCTCTAGTCTATACCAGCTCGAACTACCTATGAATTTTAGAAAGCTTTAATTTTTAACGGGCTTTTTTATCACTCGATAAAGAAGCCCGTTATCTGTTGAGTAATAAAGAAAACCGTCAGGCCCTTCAACAACATGACGAATGCGCTCCCCCTTATCTTCAAAAAGAACCTCTTGCTCAATAACTCGTAATTGATCACTCAACTTGATTCGCCTTAGATGGGTGGAACTCAAGTTGGCCAAAAAGATATCCCCTTTCCATTGAGGATATTGATTACCACGATAGACAGTCATTCCCGACGGTGAAATGCTCGGCACCCAATAAGCTAAGGGTTGCTCCATTCCTTCTTTATGAGTCTCTCCAATCTTTGGCCCATAATATTCACGCCCATAAGTGATAATAGGCCATCCATAATTCTTCCCCTCTTTAATGAGATTTAATTCATCTCCCCCGCGCGGGCCAAACTCACAACTAAAGAGAAGACTTCTCTGTTGATCATAAAATAAACCTTGAGGGTTTCTATGGCCCCAAGAAAATATCTCTTTTAATCCCTGACTCTTATTGGCAGAATAAGGGCTACCATCAAAGTTGAGACGAAGAATTTTTCCGTTATGGACTTTAAGGTCTTGGGCATACTTCCTCTCTCCTCTATCGCCCACACTCATAAAAAGACTTTTACCATCTGAGCTTAAGCGCGAACCAAAGTGACGAGTTGAATCGCTTTTCACCTTGGCCACAAAAATTTCATCAAATTTTTGGGGAATACCTTTTTTTAAAATGGCCCGAGATAAAGCCGTAGTCAGGGTACCCTTATGATCTTTGGAGTAGGTCAGATAAAGCCACTTTTCACCTAACACATCGATAACTTCTGGATGAAGTAGGCCTCCTTGACCTTTGGCAACCACCTTAGGAGCACTTAGTTCTTTTACCTGCCCCTTTTTAATATCAGCTTTAAAAAGCTTTCCTTGGCGCGAGGTGATAAAAACATTCTCGGCATCTAAAAAGGAGAAACCCCACAAAACCTCACCAGGAATCTTAAGGACAACCTCACTTTTAACAGCAAAAACAGGACTCATAAGGGTAAGAAAAGAGGTAAAAAGAAGGGCTATTGAGGTCTTATAAGGTAATGAATTCATAGGTTATTGCCATACGTCATCTCGAAGTTTATTTCTTCATCATAAACCAATTACCCGGAGAAGAAAGTGGCACGCGTTATAGTAGTCCTTATCGCCCTTATGAGCATCAATACCTATTCCTCTACCCGCTGGGAAGTGGCCCGCCAATGGAGTCCTGCTGAGGAGGAGCTCTTTTCAGAATTTATTCAAAATATAGGAAAGGCGATTAAAGCACGAAAATGCAAGACCACTGACGAGTGTTTAAGAAGCCCTGTGGCCAACCCCCTTTTTGCAAAAAATAATCCCTCAGGAATGATTTCTATTTTCGCTGATTGCGCTGACCTTCCTTATATCCTTCGTGCCTATTTTGCTTTCATGAGAAAACTTCCTTTTGTTTATCCTAAAGGAGTAACTTTCTATTCAAAGAAATTAGACCAAGCGAGACAAGACTACTACAGGCTAAAAAGAGAATACGACAGTTACAATTTTTTTAATCGCCCAAGAGAAGTGAGAAGCCAATTCAAAGAAGCAGAGAAGCTCTTTAAGAAGTTACAAAAAGAAGCAGGTAAAGATCTGCGCTATTCTCGCACAGGAAATAAAATCACAGGAATGGTGAAAATAAGAGGTGGTGAGAACCTAAACTCTATTTTTCATGACATTGTAGGATCTATCTCTACTGCCGTATTTCGCGTCAATGGCAGCTTATTTGATAGTGGTGATGTTTTTAGAGACACCTACCCTGTTAAGATTTCCCGAGAATCGTTGACCATTGGAAGTGTTATCTATGATCCCGCCGGACATATAGCCTTAGTCGCGGACATTACCGAAACTGGAAAGATTTATCTCATTGATGCCCATCCGGACAACTCAATCACTTATATTTCCTATGGTGAGAAATTTTCACGCTCACCTTTAAGTCGCGGTGCTGGATTTGTTAAATGGCGTCCATATGATTCAAACTACAACCCGGTACCTAATGACCAGCTAGCCGATTATTCATTAGAACAATTCTTTGGTTATCCTGAAAGAAACGTATCTTTTAAACAAGCACGCTTTAACTTCAACAATATAGAAATGGATTTTAACCACTTTGTGAGAGCACGCCTATCCACTAGAGGCCTTTCTATTGATCCTATTGAAGACTCTAAGGCTTCTCTTGATGACCTTTGTCGCGATTTCAAAGATAGAGTTGATGCCGTCAATAAGGCGATCACTTCGGGTATTGTCACTCAAAGAGCACCAAAGAAATTGCCTGATAATATCTACGGAACAAATGGAGATTGGGAAACATACTCAACTCCTAGTCGTGATGCCAGACTCAAGGCCTCTGTTAGGGAGATCTATAATTCTTTTAAAGAGTATCTTAACCCTCAAGACACTGACTTTGACATTTCTTATGATGGAGATGATCTAAAAGGTGAACTCGCACAAATTTTTAAAGAAAAGACCAGCTCTTGTAAATATCAATTCTCTTTGAGTGATGGATCGAGCTATCAGACCAATCTAAGTGAGTCTTTAAGTCGCCTTTTTGATCTTTCATTTGATCCTTATCAATGTATTGAACTTCGCTGGGGTTTAACAAACACTGGCACCTGTGATCAAGACAGAGATAAGTGGGATTGGTACCGTGCTCAGTCTTCACTGAGAAACCAAATTGATCGCGATTATTCTCAATTTATGGGCTATGACATCTCTGATTTAGAAAGATCTGGTTTAGGTGTGAGCAAAAAGCCTGAATTCGACTTTAAGAAACTCTTAAGCCTTTAATCATAAAACTTATTTAAGTTAACTAGAGTTTGAGAAAGTGTTTAATTTTTAGACACTTTCTCCTTCCTAATCCCTTATATTTATTAAGATTCCTTTGGCCTTTCTCTTGCAGCTTATACCCCTATAGGAAAACTATGAGAGAGACTAAATACGCCTTATTTTTATCATTATTTATCTTACTATCGTGTGATGGGGGAAGTTCTGATGTCGAAGATCGCAACCATCTTGCGTCGACAGCGGCCTTTGATGTCGCGGCCATATCCGCCATTAAATCCGACTCAATTGCAGCAGCTGATACATTGAATTGGGGTGAGATACCCCTTGAAAAGAATATAACTTTTCAAACCTGCCTTATGGATAAAACACTGCAAATACCCCTGCAAACCCAAAAAACAAAAATCATTACTCCCACTAATACATTTGAACGAATGACCAACACTCAAGGCTGCCTCACATGGGCGGAGAACTTCTCCTATTCTTATTTTCAAAAAGAAAATTTAAAAGACTATAACATTAGAATCGTAGGAGTTGGCGGTCATCCCGGTGATGAGGCCATTTCATTAAAAGTGAACCCCTGGTCTGATAATCTCAACACTCTAATTTATGACACTCGCTTCGATGAAACACCTAATGTAAAAAGATTGAGTACCATTGAAATCAAAAACTCACTCATCGTGAGAAATATTTCTTTTAACTACTTTAATAGTGGTTTTAACTCAGAAAACCAAACGGCCTATTACTCTTTTCGATTGGGTCATCAAATACATGACCAAAGACTTGACCTTGAAGGCAACCTAATAGGTAAAAAGTATGAAACTGGACTTTTTCAGGGCCATTTCAAGCTAACGGAAGAAAGAGAAGGAGAATTTATCACTATTGGCGAAGCATTTGATGAAGTAGAGCTTAAATCAGGACAGGTTCAAAAAACCATAACTTTTCATTTCCCGAGAGGATTTCAAAATCACCCGGACTCAAGATTTTATCTCGTCTATTCCCTTGAGGCGATAGGCATCCCTTCAAAATCACAGATCATTGGAAAGACTCAAAAGGGAGTTCTTCCTCTGGCGAGCTTAAATGGTAATAATGAAGGCCTTCTAGAAAGCATCGAAAACTATCCAGAAGCACTGAGCTTAGCGCCTTCTAAGAATGATCTTATCTTAAAGAACGATTCGCTAAGTGTAGAAGAAAGAGAGAATAATACCGGTATTTCCATTGCAAAAATTCAGGTGGGATCAGGTATTTTATTGCCTGGTGATCATCGTAAGAGTACAGCAAGAATTAGACGCCACCCTGTGGAAATTTGTCTTGCCGATACTCTCACGAGTGGTGGCAATAGCCCCCTACCGCAAACAACAATTGAATTAACCGCAAACCAAAGTGGTGTCACCGACACTGAAGAAGTTCGCCGCCACCAGACCAATGTTAATGGATGTTTTCAAAGTTATCTCTATCTCACTTACGATTACTTAAGTTGTGAAAGGTTTTATAACTTAAATTACAAAATCCATATAAAAGATGGCCGATATCAAAATCTCGATATTAACGGTAACGTGGCTATCAACCCCTTTAATCAATCGGATCTCTACTATGATCTTAACTTAGCGGATAACCCACCACAAACTCTTTGCGAGCCACCTCAACTTATGGTGAGCCAATTTTCTTATCAAAATGAAGGTATGGATCGTGAAGGCTTTTACATCAATAAAGACCTTAATCTAACAGTGAGAAAGAAGTATAGCTTCATTCTTAAACCACAATTTGTCCGTGGTAATGCTTATCAAGAAATTAGAAATTTTGAGAATCTTTATCAAGGAAATCTCAAAATTACGGCGTCCCTTTTTGCCCCTAAAAATGCTGACGTGGACCTTCATAACTTTAACGAAGGGGAATGGGACTACCTCACATCTTCAGCTTTTGAGGGAGAAATTCAAAAAGATGGTACCTTTCAAGGCCTATTTCATCTTCCCCTTCATTTAAGTGAAACACTTTTTCTTAACTTTCAAAATATGCTCTATATCCAAGTTGAGAGTAAAGAGAACCTAAAGCCACTAAGTTTTATGGTTCCCTTTCATGCTATTGCCAAAGGAGGCAATTATGCCCCACGCCTTCAAAATGGTGAATTATCTGAAGATCTAAAAGACACTATTGCTTTTCACCTAGAAGACAAAGTGAAAATTCCAGGCCTCCATGCCAGCGAAAGATATAATGAACATGATAGACCTGAACTTAGCCCTCTAGAGCGCTATAGAGCAGAACTCTTGCGTCTCTCTCGCACTGAAAACGACAATGTGAAACTCACCACAGGTGACTTAGATGACTTAAATCGCCTCGAGCCATTAAATGGACCCTCTTGGTCAAATAGAGACGAAAATTTTAAGAAAGAGCATCTTAGACGCCTATCAAGTAGTGAGTTTAGAACACTAACGACAAAAAGAGGTCAACTTCCCGTATCTTTAGCGAATAAGTTCTGTCGCTTATTTTATGACCTTCCCCTAAAGAATAAAAGAAGAACTCTCGTCTTTGGAAATAAAGAAGACTCTCTAGGTGGAGCAGCTTACGAGGAATGTCTAACAAGCCCAGACGAGCTTATTGAGTTTGTGCCGATGAGTTTTGTTGAGGAAATTGTTGGTCAAAAGAAAGAAAAAACCTATGAAGAGCAAAACTATCGTTACTTTCAAACTCGTTTTGTTAAAGACATGACTGGTAAAATCCGTCGTGGTAATGCCTACTTTGCGGCTTACGGTGACCGATCCTCAATTAATTGGGGTGAAAGAGAAAGTCAGGCCACCGAAAGGTCCATGTCCTATGGTCTTGAAGGACCAACCATGCTCTTTGTTTCAACGAGGGAATCAAGAACTCATGCTCAAGAAACCTTTAGCGTTAAAAATACCGCTGAAATGCGAGCGGCCTTCAATCGTTTTTATACTTCAAGAGACCTCATTGACCTTACCTATAATGAGGTAACCTTAGAGTTTTCCGCAAGGGTTAGAGATTGCGTAACCGTACGGTCAAAAAAGAAATTGCCCCATGTATACAGCTTTTGTCGCAAGAAAGATCGCTTAAAACGGCTTCAGGAAACCTGGTTTTTTATCGGTGACACGTCCTCTCAGGAGCATGGAATTATTGCGGATGGAAATATAATAGGTGATGACAACCGTATGCAGGTCATCAGAGGAAAACAAAATTTTAATCTCTTATGGCAAAAATATGAAACCAATGATGCCCTTTTGGTTGTGGAAGAATTAGGAACCATTACTGTAGGAGATGCCTTTACCAAGTATATTAATAGAGAAAAAGGGTTAATTCCCTTCGAGAATAAATTTGATCATAGCTTTCCTGGGATGATTCTCCCTACGACTCATGATCCTACTCGTGCTTGCAACGACTGTCAGGATCCATAAGAGAAACACACATCTCTTTGTCCCCTACTTCTGCGAGGCACTCAGCAATAGCCTCGCAAAAGGTTGCCCCCTCGGTATAAGAATCTTCCGAAAAGACATCGATATTTTCTTTCTCTAATACTTCTAATCCCTCAGTGATCTGCGATCCAGCATCTAAACTTTCTTCAATTTGAGCGGACTCCTCATCTAACTCTTTTGTTAACTGATAAGTATCATAAATACCTGCGATAGTGAGATAGACCATTACCCCCGCGAGATAAGCCTTTCTTAACTTCTCGTAGCGTTCTTTAACTCCAAAACTCGCTCCCAACTCCAATTCAACTTTGGCCATCGCATTTTCATTCAATCCATTCTCTAGGATCTCTCTCGCCAGAGCTTCACTAATTGTCACCTTTTTTAGGGCCGGCAAATAAAGAGGCGGAAGTCCGGCCAACATGGGAAGATTAAAAAGACTTGTCATCAAAGCTTTAGACCATGGTGTTTTCGAAAATTTTTGTAAATGATTTGCGGGTAGGCGATATTCTTTAAAGACCCTAAGAAGCCCTTTTTTCACCAGGTCTTCATGGACCACTCTCTTCATCATCTGATTATCTGAGTATTGACCTGAAAAGAACTTCTTCCATTTAAGAGATGGCCCATAGGCACCAACAAATAACTCTCTCGTCAGATCATCAATATCTGAAATATTGAGACGACCCCGTTTTTTTAGGCGACCAATAATCTTTTCAAAATACCCCCTTCTCCATTGGCCCCAGCCTTTAGGCTCAAAACTCTCCTCTAGACCAAGGCGCCTTTGGGAGGCCACAATAAAGGCGAGTACTTCTTCAGGCCCCTCACCAAGAGGGATAAAATGATCTCCTTCCAGTTGAGCGAGGTCTCTTAAATTAGATTGGTAGTAATCATAATCAAATTCTTTTTGGGGCAGTGAGAGGAATCTTCGCCATAAACTAAAAGAAGATTGGGGATCCTTGGCGGCCAACAATTGGGCCATCCTCTGAAAGCAGTCTTTTACCACAGAAGCAGGTTCTCTAAATCCCTGACTTGAAGAAAACTTAAAGGGCGCAATAACGATAAAGAATAAGAGAAATAAGGATAAAGAAAGTCTATTCATCATACATCTATCGGAATTTCCCCTCCAATCCTGTAATTTCTCCAAGCTTTTTACTCAATTTTAAAAATGACTTTTCTAAGCACAAAAAGGCGCGATAGCTTTGCCTAAATAAGGAGTTTTTATGAAAATATTAGCCATTTTGAGCCTTTTTGCCCTGTCTTTCACAAGCTTTGCTGGAAATTACGGAAAATTCAAAGTTACCTATAACGAGTACTACTCTTTTTCAGCTGTCTTCCTCTTAAACTCTTATGGCGATATCAAAATTCTTGATAATGATCAGTACCTACAAATTGAAAGCTCACCTTTTTTCGGTGAAACAACGATTACGGTAAAAAGCTCTGGGGATGAGGACCATGTTAAGGCCACTTTCTTTATGAAAGACAATAAGATTCTAAAAGCATGCTCCGCCTTTATAGATCTTAAAAATGACTATATCGAGCCTCACCGGCCAAAAATCGTGCAAATTTTAAGATGGAACAAAAGTAAAAAGGCTTATGAGGATATATATAACGACGCGCTTGTTAACGCGACCAATGAAGAATGTCTTACAGACCTCTTATCTGCCTACGAAGACTAAAAAAAGTATAATTAAAATAAGGACTTAAGGTGTTAGGAAGCTAACACCTGCACCTTCTCTAGACACCGATTTTCTCGTATTTTCAGTCACATAAGCACCTTGGTTTTGGAACACTCTTTGCATCTTAATGGAGTGAACCAAAAAGGACCTATAATATGAGAAAACTCATCGCTACTCTATGTTTAATTTCCCTATCGCAGACCTACGCGAACTCCACTTGTATGATAGCCGAGAAAGATTTCTCCAAGGCATGCAAGGTGCTTAAGGTGAAGGAGAGTATTATCAAAAGAAAAGCTCTCGCCCTAGATTCTTTAAGGGAACTTCAAAATAGACTTCTAGAAGGTCAAAGACTTAAGGAAAAGCTAGAGAATAATGCCGCAGACCTGACTGAAGATGAAATTCTCATCAACCAATTAGCGACTCTTGCTGAAGGAAACGAGCTTGAAAAGCTGGCTTCAGAAAGACTTGAAAAGAGAATTATCGACACTGAAAATGACCTCGAACTTCTAAACGTTGAGGAACAAATTAATGAAGAAATTGGCGAAATCGGCATCAACAATACCCAACAATACTACAAGGGTGTAGCTTCCCTTGGAGGACTTGTGCTCTTTAGTTTTGTCATCAATCGCATGGCCCGATCAACAAGAGGTCAAGCCCTAAAAAGAAGACTCATGGCCCAAATTTTTCCCAGTGAAAATAGAATTGTCAAAACTGGTGTGAATATTGGTCTGGTTATTTCCATTGCATCAGGATTCTTCGCTCTTTATAAACTCTATGAAAATAAAGAAGAGCAAAAGAAGTTGGACGAAATGATCAAGCTTATCAATCAGATTAAAGATCAAACGGACACCATTCTTACTATCCGAGAAGAGTTGGATGAGATGGATGTATGCTTTTGGCTGCAATTTGATCAACTTAAGGCCCAAGGCGTCGCCAGTATGGAAAAGAACGAACTGGTTTGCCAATAAGCCCTTACAAAAGTTAACATGGAGGCATGAAAAGATGCCTCTTTCTCCTCATTATCTCACTTGTTTCCATTCAGGCGAATGCCCTCTCTGGCCTTCCTACCATACCTAGTTGGCCTAATGATCATATCAATGATGAAGTTGGTCTCTTTCCCTTTGGTGAAGAAGTTAAATTTAACTTTTTCTTAGAGGAAGTCCTTGTTAAAGAGAAACTCTATTTTCATTTTGAGCTGATTCCCAGTTTAGAAGGCTTAGACATTGAAGAAAAGTCTCAAATTATTATGGATCGACTCCTTCAAGATCATCAAGAAGTGCTTCTCTTCACCCTTTCTCTAAGTGATCGAAACTTTAAAATCATGAAGTCTTCCCTTGTCCCTTTGACCGATGATGATCTTAATGAACTTGTAAAAGTAACCCTTCCCTCCTTAAAAGCTCAAAACTATGCCAATGCCATAAGAATTTTCCTTCAAAATACACTGTATAAACTTAATGACCAAAATCTCTTTCAACCCCCTCTTATTGGCGATCAAAAGAGAGGAAACTTAAATATCCTTATTTTCTTTTCTACTTTTGTTTTATTTGTTTTCTTCTTGGGCCATAAAATTAGAAAAACGGCCCCAGTCAAAGAAATATCACCAGAGCTTAAAAAGACGCGCTCAAAATCAATTGGGATATTCTGGTCATGAAAATACACTATCTCCTCGTCAAGCAATCTGATAGTTACCCAGCCGCTCACTTTAGATCAGGGCTCTTCTTTTGTGCCTTGGTCATAGTGGCCATGTACTATCTTCCTCTCTCTTGGAATAACCCCTTTCCCATTATTGCCACAGCTACAGGATTTTTTCTCTTTGGTTATATCCTCGCCCATTTTAGAAGGTTTAAAAGGCTCTTTAGCTTTGGCCATGAAATGAAAGAAGAAGTGCATCAAATGGCATTAGAAAGCCTTGAGACCTATGGTCTCCTAGGAAGACCTCAAACAATTCTCATCTATGGCTCCCTCTTAGAGAGAAGAATCGAATGCCTGCCCTCTTTTGACCTCGTTGATGCTCTCGACTATCAAGGCATTCTCAAAGAAAAGAAAAAGGAATTCAAAAAGAAGAATCCTAAACAATTAATCCTCGCCATCTGTAATGAAATTGAAGAACAACTTAGGCAATCTGGATATGAAAACTTCAACGAGAGCATCAAAAGCGAGAAATTGCCCCAGGAAATTCCTGCCCAAGAGGATAGGCCAGCTCTTGAGACAACCAGTTCACAGTCTGATAATACATCCGCGCCAAGGCCTCTTGAAAAAGACGAGGAGTCACCTCAACCCCAGGCACCTGATCAGAATAATAGCGAAGACCCAGATCATGGTACTGAACCTCAATCTGAGAAGGCGCAGAACACCACGAACACTGGCGTTCATAACTAATTTTACGAATTCCTCTCACTTCCTGATCAATAATTGAGAAATAATAGCGAAAATAGCGGCTAAAAAGAAGAATGGTTCTACCGTGATTTTTAACTTGAATATCGTAGCGCTCATTCGCACTAAAGGTGCCATCACCAAAGGAAAACCTTAGTTCAAGAAGATCATCAAGAGATGCTCTCTTTTTAACCATGCTGGATTTTTCAGTAATTTTACTAAGTGTATAAAGGGTTTCTCCCTCGCTGCTAAAAAAAACTCTCTCTTCAAGGCGACTTGATGAATTATTAATGAAAGCACATTGCTGAATTTCTTTTTCTAGGGCCCCACTTTGAGGGTTAATAAAGCGAAAACTTCGACAGTTCTCACTAATCTTCGTTAGTAAAGAGCTTCCTTTTAAATTATCTACTTCGACTTGTGATTGCCTTAAGAGTCCCATCAGAAAGTCTTCGGGCCCAGGAAAAAAGCTATTCGCATAAGGGCTAGAGCTTAAGAGAAAAAGAAATAAAAAGCAAAACTTCATTCACTAGGCCTACGATCAATAATAAGCCCATCCTCTACAGCTTGCAGGAGATTTCTAAGGAAAAGCTCAAGAAGATTAAGATTAAGGTTATTAAGAAGTCGGTTGATATTGAGTCGGATTTCTTCTAAAAATCGTGAATTACCACTTCCAGTAGAAACAACCTCCGTAGGTGGCAGAAAATAGAGATGAAAATCCACATAGTTTTTCACTAGGCGCACACCTCGTTCTAAGGCCCAGCTAGAGAAGTAGCGAATAAAGGTGTTTCTCGCAAGAGGAATGTTACGGCTACTAAGGAAGGTAGTGCTCTGATTAGCAATTACTTGAAAACTAAAACGCCCATGACGAAAACTTTGAGACTTTCTATAGAAGTTTTTAAAGGAATAATTCGCTTCAAAGCCTTGAAAGGAATAAGTCACGCGAGATTCTTGAGGGCTTTCATCATATCGAATAAGCATGAATGTTTGGGAATTAATTTTAAGGTCGTAAACGACCTGACTAGCATTAGCTCTTCTTCCAATTAATTCAAATAAAATTACACCTTGGCCGTCACTTAGCTTGTAATGAACGTGTTCCTCCCCCTCTTTCAGTTGAGGATTCAAAAGGGCTTCACTCCATTGATCATAAGAAAGAGGCCCTCTCGCTTGTCCTTTTATGAATAGCTCTTCCTGTAAACGAAGTTCTCCTCCACAATCATAGAGACGAAGAACATCTACACTATCGTTACCGCTAGGGCGATGGAAATACTCCAATCGACTAAGAACTGTGTCTGTCGGGCGATTATTAAAGGCACACAGGACGTCTTCGTGAGAGGAAAACTCGACAACGTTTCCTCTTGTGACACTTCGATAATTCTTTTTTAAATCAGAAAGTTTTAATGAGTAAGGGCTTTTAAATTCACGAACTAATTCATTAATATCATAGAGAAGAGAAGGAAGTTTCGAATCAGCGAAACAATCTCCTCCCAACAAGAAAGTGAAGTAAAATATTAAGAGAGCTAATGTCTTATTCAAAGAATACATTCCTGTCAGGATCGTAATAGACCGTCTTCTTGTATTTCTCTCTACTTCCATGAACATCAAGTTCAATTCTTAATTTAACCTTCGCGCGACCAAGATAGCGGGAACTAATATTGTCGAATTTAAAACCGCTTAGCATGAGGTTTTCGATGGAGCGCATTTTCTTCATACGTAGCCCACCGCCTTTAACACTCACTTCCACTGTCTTTTTGATATTGTTTTGAGCGGCGAGTTTTTCATCGAGCTTAAAGCCAATAACAGGTGTCCCATTAGAGAGACGATAACTGTAAGGAATAATGGAAGCTAGCACTTGTGAAAGGTTTCCTCTAGACATCGGCATTCTTTCCACCTGAGATTCCTCAAAGCGGCGAAAGAGGGAGGTTCTACTATAGCGGGCCATCTCGTCTCGATAACTATCAAAAGTCATTGTTTTGGCAGAGGTAACCACCATAAGCTTATTAAAAACCTTATTGCGATTACGGCCAAAAGAGAAAAATCCAAAACTGGTGTCATTAGAAACAACACTCGTATTGGAACTGACAATCATAGTGGAGACACCTTCATACAAATAAAGACTTGGGTTACTCACTTTCAAAATCGTTACAGAATCACGCTCACTATCTTGATCGCGATTAACCACACCATAATTAAAACTATAGTCTTTAAGGAGAACTAAATCAGAATCTGCAGCATTGATACTGACAGAACCTCCTAGCGTAAGACCGGCTTTCTCATCCTTAACGACACCAGCCGTAGGGCTAATATAGATATTAGAAGTTCTCTCGTAGCTAATGGGGGCGAGATTAGGAATTAGCTGCACAACGCGTGTCACTCTGGATGTTTCTTTTCTCCCAACCTGTGAACCGAGAACTGCCGAAAGAAGGCGACTAGAAACTGTAAGGGAAAGATCCAAAATGCCACCATTGTTGAGGATATCAAAGTCAGGTGCATCACCTGCATCAGAGGAAGCAGCACCAATGGAAGCATCAATATGGCCAAGACCCTCTTCAGATAGAGAGTAAATTTCTGTGGTTAATTGAACAAGATGACTCGGAACTCCTGCCTCCAATACATCGAGTAAAGGAAGAAGCCCTTCGAAGCGATCCTTTAACTCTTCATTAAAAAACCAAAAGCTCAATACAGAGGTACTCTCCACATTGATATAACCTTCTGTGGGAGTCAAAACATTACCAGGTAATAAAGCCTGACGAATACGATTGGCCAAAGTTCGGGCTGTTAAATTTTGAGCAATGTAAGTACAGCGAAGTAACTCTTCTCTACACTCAAGTTTTCCAGGGCCACGTTGAAAAACTTCCTGAGCATTTGAGAGGGAAAGAAAACTAAGAAAAATGACCATAAGAGAAATGTTCGCTTTTTTGCTAAACGTCATCGTTTTGTCCTTGTCTTAAAGATTGCACCAATAACCTACCAAAACACTTTAAAAAGTGCATAAAAATTTTTCTCACAAGAACAAACCAATACTTGGCTTAAAGCACAATAGGCAACGTGCTTTCAGTCTATTAGGCTATAATAAATTTCCATTATGATTATGATAGGAGAAGCCAAGTATGAGTAACTCGGGGCAATATAGCACTTTTAAAGAATTCTATCCTTTCTATTTATCAGAACACGCTAACCCCACGAACAGATTTCTTCATGTTTTGGGCACCACTATCGCGCTAAGCCTAATCCTTTTGGCCGTTTTTACTTCTAAGTTTTGGTTGATCGGCATTGCCATCATTCAGGGTTACGCCTGGGCATGGTGTGGTCATTTTCTCATAGAAAAAAATAGGCCCGCCACTTTTACTTATCCTCTCTACAGCTTCATGGGAGATTGGCTCATGTGGTTTGAAGTGATTACCTTTCAAAGAGGCTTAAGAGACAAGCTTTAAAACTTTTAATTTCCAAAAAGGCGTCTTTTCTGTGGCTGAAAATTCTTTTAGATCGATAAGTTCAAATTTAGATTCATCAAAAGTGGGAAAGTAAGTATCGGCCTCACCGGAGAAATCTACATAGCTTAAGTAAAGAAGGTCACAAAGATTTTTTTCAAAAGCTTGAGAATAAATTTCTCCACCTCCGGCAATAAAAAGAATCTCTTCTCCCTTAGATTGGCAATACTCAATCGCTTCTTCGAAGCTATGAACGACATAGGTACCAGGTTGCTCATAGTTAGAATCTCTCGTAAGAATAAGAGTCGTTCTTCCTGGCAAGGGCCTGCCAATCGATTCATAAGTCTTTCGCCCCATGAGCAAAGTATGACCTGTGGTTGTTTTTTTAAAATGCTTGAAGTCTTCAGAAATATGCCAAAGCATTTGATTGTTAAGACCTAGCTCTCGATTATTACCGAGAGCTGCGATCATCGCAATCTTCATTAAACCGCCACCTCGGCCTTAATATGGGGATGGGCGATGTAATCAATTAATTCGAAATCCTCATATTTAAAATCAAATAAATCTTTCACTTCAGGATTAATTTTCATTTTAGGCAGTGGATGCGGCTTTCTCTTAATTTGAGTTTGCGCTTGCTCAAGATGATTCAAATAAAGGTGAGCATCACCCATTGTGTGAACAAAGTCACCCACTTTAAGACCACAAACTTGAGCTAGCATCATAGTGAGAAGAGCATAGCTTGCAATATTAAAAGGAACCCCTAAAAAGATATCAGCCGATCTTTGATAAAGCTGACAAGACAAATGGCCATCTTGAGAGACATAAAACTGCATAAGGGTATGACAAGGAGGCAAGGCCATATCTTTTATGTCTGCCGGATTCCACGCCGAAACAATATGACGTCTGGAATGGGGATTATTTCTCAAACCATCAACAAGATCACCGATTTGATCAATAATTTGTTCCTTGGCTTCCCAGCGGCGCCATTGCTTACCGTAAACTGGTCCGAGGTCGCCATTTTCATCGGCCCACTCATCCCAAATACGCACTTTATTTTCCTTAAGGTACTGAATATTAGTATCCCCTTTAAGGAACCACAAAAGTTCATGAATGATCGAGCGCAAATGAAGCTTCTTAGTTGTTACCAAAGGAAAACCTTCCCTGAGATCATAGCGGGCCTGATAACCGAAAACAGAAAGAGTCCCCACCCCTGTTCGATCTTTACGCTCTTCCCCGTTTTTAAGGACGTGCTTCATTAAATCAAGATATTGCTTCATTGTGTCTCCCGAGATGAATGCCTATTGTGTGTGTTGTGTGTAATAAAATTGTACTGAAAAGCACAATATGTCCAAAATCTTTTTAGCTAATTTATCCTTACAGATCTATTTATTGGCGAGGGGCGTATAAGTCTCTTGATCCCATTTCATCAGGGCCAAAAGCTCATCAAGCATACTCTGAAGGCCTGGACGCAAAGGTTGACGACTTTCATTTGCCCTTTTCTCAATCGCTTCAAGAAAATCTATAGGCCAACTCGTCTGATAGAAATTAATGATCCAACTTGGAATGCTGCCACGCGGGTCAATAAAAGCCGTTAACTCCACATAAGTTTGCCTTTTATTAATGGGGCGAAATCCCATATTGCTATAACCAACAAAAGCTTCAATAGTTCTCTTTGGTTTGGGAGCATTTTTATGACTAACAGTTTTACTTAAGACAAAAAGAAGCTTTCGCTCTTTATCGAGTTTGAGTTCATTGTGCAAAATGAGAGTTCTATCATAGACAGGCCAAGGCATGTCAGTAAGAGAATAAGTGATGGCTTCACGAGGTCCCTTATCTTGCAAGGTTGTTTTCTTAAGAAGATCAGGAGTCCAAGTCTCACTTCCCTCTACTGTGCGCAGATTTTCCATTATAGAGTCAATGGGAGCGTCAATAATCCCTTCTACTTTTATCGGTAAAATTTCTGTTTTAACATCATCTGCGTTTCGCAGATATACAGTAAAGCCTCTGCGAACTCGGTCTTTCTTCCACTTTCCATCATCGGCAATTTTAAGTTTTCTAAACTCAGCCCCTAGTACGTCTGTAAAAGCGAGCCATATCGTAATAAAGATCAAAATTTTCATAGGAAAATTATAATAGAAAACTCGCCAAAGTGCCTCGTTAAGATACAATTAAGACTCAAGAAAAGGATGGTATATGGCCCAAAACGTTATTATTGGCTTAGAACGACTTTTAAATGAATTGAAGTGGCAGGAATTATGTGTGGGAAATATTGCCTACCTCTCCCACAGCGCAGCAATCACGAGGGATCTCACGACTGGCTTAAGTGCCATGAAAAATTGTTTTGGTAAGAGACTAAAAAAAGTCTTTGGCCCTCAACATGGTTTTGTGACTGACGTTCAAGATAATATGGTCGAGACGGATCATACCCACCATCCTTATTTTGATTTACCTATATATAGTCTCTATGGAGAAACCCGTTCACCGAATCAGAAAATGCTCTCCGGAATAGACACTCTCATCATCGACCTCCAAGACGTTGGCACACGCGTTTACACCTATATAACCACCATGTCCCTGGCCATGGAAAAATGCAACGAACTAGGGATTCGTGTGGTGGTTTTGGATCGTCCTAATCCAGTGGGTGGCCTTCTTTTTGAGGGACCCGTTCTTCAAAAGAAATGGAAGAGTTTTGTAGGTCATCACCCTATTCCCCAGCGCCACTCACTCACCATTGCCGAGGTGGCAATTCTTGAAAAACTCCTTCACTGTCCAGATGTAGATCTTCACATAGTGCCCATGAAAAATTGGAAGCGCTCCTATCTCTGGAAAGACACAGGACTTCCATGGGTCAATCCAAGCCCCAATTTATCGACACCAGAGTCTGCCCTAACTTTTTGTGGCAGTGTCCTTTATGAAGGAACTAATATTAGTGAAGGCAGAGGAACGACAAGGGCCTTAGAAGTACTAGGTGCCCCGGGCATAGAGCCCTTTTCTTTTGTTGAACAAACGAATAAAGAGCTTCAACAACTCTCTCAAGCATTTAAAGACCAAGAAAATAAGGAATTCAACTTTTTCGATGGCTTCAGACTGAGACCGATTCAGTTCTTTCCCATGTTTCAAAAGTTTTCAAGACAAGCTTGCGGTGGTTTTCATATCCATCCCCAAAATTCCTCTTCTTTTCTCTCTTGGCACCTAGGTGCATATCTTTTACGAATCTTTAAAGCCTCCACCGAATTTAAATGGAATGATGCCCCTTATGAGTACGAAACTGGCTTTGCCATCAATTACATCAATGGAGGAATTGAATTGAAAGACTGGGTAGACAAAGAAGGTAGTATTGAAGAATTTTTGCGACTCTCCACATTGGGACATGACGAATTTAAAAATCTAAGAGATGATGTCCTCATCTACTAAACATAATAAGAAAGCTTGAGGAGTCCTTTGTGGATTTAGATAGTGCCATCGAACTTTTAAAAAATGCTGTGAAATACTCACACTTGGAAAATCAAAAACATATTGATCTCTCCCTTGTGGACGCCCAAGAGCGCCATCGTTATGAAAAGGCCCTCATGTACTGTCGTGCCAAAGTGGCTCAAGGGGAACTTAGTGAAGAAGAGCTTCATAATAGACTTGGCCTTATTTAGTGCACATTGTTTCTTTATTCCTTTTTTTCATTACGACATGCTTTTCAGGAATATGCGAAGCTAGTGCGTCTGAAAAAGGAAAAAAGCCCACCTACGATCTTCGTTTTGAGACTTTTGCTCGCTCTCTTCCCATTGGTGCCTATGCCCGAGCGGAAATTGGCTATTCCATCCCTCTATGGGAGCACCGTGGTCCCCTTTATGGCTTTGTCAGACCTTTTGGCCAACTACAAACAAGTGCCCTTGTTAACTCAGCAACCGCTGGCCTAGAAGTCTTTCCCGTAAGCTTTCTCGGTTTTTATGCGGCCAAAAGTTTTATGGTCCGCTCTCTCAATGAACTCGATCAAGTCGAATGTGATCGAGGAAATATCACTTGTCGCACCAATAACCTGCAAAGAAATATCTATGGCCTTAAGTTAGCTCTCAAATTTGGAAGAGTTTTTGCCATGACTCGACTGCAGTGGCACCAGACAAATATCAAAGATAATCAGCAAGAGTTCTTCTTTGATGAACAAGGCACTCTCCTAGGTCTTGGTAGTAGAGACACCCTCTTTCAATCCATTCAAATTTTAGGCTATGACTTTAACGAAAAAAGAGGCACCGGAATTCTTTATAAAAGAAACACCATGCAAAAGACCGGACAAGATTCAAGCATGAGTGTCTTTTTTTACAAGCATAATTTCTCTGCTCCTATAAAAGACAACCAAAACCCCATGACCCTACTCATTGGACCTGGCATTTTTCATACCAGAGAAAATACTGATCACTTGATGGTTTTTGCTTTGATGCAATTTTCTTATGAGAAGGGCCTCACCCTCTTTTGATAGTCTAGCTTCTTCACTAGATAACTTCTCTGAGGCACTAATCTGATCACCTGAGTGCTTTCTCAAGTGAGTGATCATAGTGTCCAATGTCGATTTTGGGGCTACTCGCACCTCTACCTCAAGTTAATGGTCTTTCCACTTCATATCGGAAGAAAGGCCTTAAACTTGAGTAAATTAGTTCAACAACTAGGCAGCGACTCTATCCCTAGTAATTTGTCGATCTATTTTAAAGCGCTGATACGCCTTCCAGGCCGCTTGTGCCAATCGTGTGTGAATTTCACTCTTATCCAAATAGCAACACGTAAACTGATCAAGGTCTGCGACCATGCGCTGATCATCCGTATTTTTCAGCATCACAATGGGCGTATGATCAGCGAGTCGTTTGGCTAAAAATATCCCATCATTTTCTGGCATCGTGATATCTGTCACCAGGACATGGTAAGAATTGTGCCCTAGTAATTTCAAGGCTTGTTCTTGCGTGCTTGCTAAGGAAACTTCAAAACCTTGCTCAATTAAACAATTTTGCATGGTTTCTAAAAGCTTTGGATCCTCATTAACGAGCAAAACGTGCAACCTAAGGATATCCATAAATTCCTCCTTATGGGAGTTTGACCCCATTATGGACTGAAACTAGAGAATTCATGGAAAAAACCCTCAAAATTTATAAATTTTAAGGGCTTATGTCTTTTTGGGTATCCTAATAAACCGTTTGAAAAATCACTTTTTAGGAGAAATCCCCCCTTTTCCTTGGCAGTTTAATTGATAGGGATATCTTTAGTTAGAGGCGGCGAAAATCAGCTTCCACCACGTCTTCATTACCACTCTTTTTGGCGTGAGTGGACTTCTTCTTGGCAACCTGTTCCCGCTCCCCTTCTTTCATACCTTTAAAGAAACTTCGAACGAAAAGAAAGAGAAAATAAAAAAAGAGCCCTTTGAGGACAAACTGAACGATCATGGGGACCACTATATCGTAAAGACAGGCCCTAGGCGAGGTCTTTAGAGCCTGTTAAGATGTGGCTTTCATTATACACAAGGAAATATCACACATGACGACACCCCAATTGATTCACTGGGCAGATATGACGGCCGATAGAATTATTAAGCAGTTAGGAGACAGAGATTCCTACACCGTGGCCAGCGGCATTACTCCATCAGGTACCGTCCACTTTGGAAACTTTAGAGAAGTGATTACTGTGGATATGGTGGCCCGTGCCCTAAGAAAAAGGGGCAAGAAAGTTCGTTTTATTTTCAGTTGGGACGACTACGACACTTTTAGAAAAATTCCCGCCAATATGCCAAAGCAAGATGAACTACAAAAGTTCATGTTTCAACCCATAGTCGACACACCAGATCCTTATGAAAAGAGAGAATCCTATGCGGATCATCATGAGAAAAACTTCGAGGCCCAGCTAGAAAAAGTAGGCATTGAAGTAGAGCCCATCTATCAGGCAAAAAAATATCGTGCAGGGACTTATAAGGACGGGATTAAGACGGCCCTTGATAAAGTGGAGGATATTAAAGCGATCCTTAATCAGTATCGAAAAGAGCCTCTTGCGGCCGACTGGCTTCCTATCTCGGTTTATTGTGAATCTTGTAATACCGACAACAAAATCGAAGATAAGAATTGGGATGGTAGCCATTTAAGTTACTCTTGCGCCAATTGTGGCCACAAAGGCTCAGAAGAACTTTCAAACACTAGCCGACTGAAACTGCCCTGGCGAGTTGATTGGCCAATGAGATGGGCCTTTGAAAAGGTGGATTTTGAACCAGGAGGAAAAGATCACTCCTCTCAAGGCGGATCCTTTTCCACTGCAAAAGAGATCGTAAAGCTCTTTGACTGGCAGGCTCCTATTTATCTTCAATATGACTTTGTCTCAATTAAAGGCCGAGGTGGAAAAATGTCTTCTAGCTCTGGCGATGTTGTGACAGTTAATGATGTTCTTAATGTCTATGAACCTGAGATGGTTCGCTGGATTTTTGCTAGTTATAAATCCAATGTCGATTTTGCCGTCAGTTTTGACCTCGATGCCATTAAAACCTATGAAGATTTTGATCGCCAAGAACGCCTTGCCTTTGGGCTTGAACAAGGAAATGAGAAAAAAGTCGCCATGGCCAAAAGAGTTTATGAACTCTCTCAAATTGGCGAAATGCCAAAAGAAATGCCTTTTCAACCCAGCTTTCGCCACCTCACCAATGTACTCCAGATTCATGATGGAGATATTAACCAAGCAAAAACTTATTACTCCGATCAAATTAAAAATGAGCGCGATGAAAGGCGCTTTAATCAGCGTTCTCAATGTGCACTCTTTTGGTTAGAAAATTATGCACCAGAAGATTTCAAATTCTCCATCAATAAAGAAACTCCTAAAGGTATTGAAATCACTACTGAAAAGAAATCCTTCTTAAATGACTTGGTTGAACTCATGGCAGGTCAAAGTTTTAACGATGACAAGGAACTTCATGAAGCCATGTATGAGATTATGCATAAGCATGAACTTAAGCCTATGGATATCTTTCCCCTTTGCTATGAAATCCTTATCAGTAAGCCCAAAGGTCCAAAGCTTGCGGGCTTTATGAGAACCATTGGACTAGAAAGAGTTTCAACTCTTTTTAAGGGAGCTCTTTAGCATGGAAATGACCAGCTATAAAATGCGTCAAAATAACCTTCTGGAAAAAATTGAAGAAGGCGCTTTTCTTATTCCTAGCAACAAGCTAATGCATAAGAGTAACGACACAGAATTTCCCTTTCGCCAAAATAGTTTTTTTAAATACTTTGTTGGATTTGAAGAGGCAGACAGCTTGCTTGTGCTTTGTAAAAGACGAAATGGAGAAATCTCTCGTCATCTATTCCTGCAAGGAAAAAACCCAGAAATGGAAATGTGGATGGGTAAACGAATGGGAGTGGAAAAGGCCTGTGAGCTGTTAGAAATCGACTTTGCTTATGACAATACAACTCTTGAAGAAAACTTACCTAAAGTATTGGGAGGAATTGAAAACCTCTACTTTGACTTTTTTAACAAAGAACTAAGTGAATCGATCCAAAAATGTGTGCAAACACTCTCGCGCCAAAGAAAAAGTAAGGCCCATAAACCCCATTCTTGGCACCATAGTATCGATCTCATGGGAAGATTGCGCTTGATCAAAGATCAAAATGAAATCTTGGCGATGAAAAAAGCAGCAAAACTCTCCGACATCGGTCATCGTGCGGCCATGGCCCTCTCAGCACCTGGAGTTAACGAAAAAGAAATCAATGACCTCCTCACCTACTTATTCTCTCAAGAAGCGGGTGAAGGAGCAGCTTATGACTCCATCGTCGCTGGTGGTGAAAATGCCCTTATTCTCCATTACATCAATAATAATCAGGCCCTTATAGATGGTGACCTCCTCCTCATTGACGCCGGTGCTCAAGTAAACACTTATGCTAGTGACGTCACAAGGACCTTCCCTGTAAATGGTTATTTTAGTGAGGCCCAAAAAGAACTCTATCAAATTGTTCTCGATACTCAAAAGACGGCCATGAGCTTTATGAAGGTAGGAAATAGCCTCAGTGATATTCATAAAGAAACCTGCCTAAGCCTTATTAGATCTCTTATTGAAGCAGGCATTCTCAAAGAGAGTGCCGAAGAAGCACTAGAGAGTGGAAGTTATCGCAAATACTATCCCCATGGCACCGGTCACTGGTTAGGTCTCGATGTTCATGATGAGTCTCCGTATCTGCAAAAAGGGAATACTGGAAAACTTCAAGATATCCCTTTAGAAGAAGGTATGGCCTTTACCTGTGAGCCAGGGCTTTACTTTCCTAAAAATGACGAGGCCATTCCTACTCAATGGCGAGGCATAGGTATTCGAATAGAAGATGACATCCTCATGACAAATAACGGGGCCCTCAATCTGACCTCATCTATTCCTAAGGAAATCAAAGAAATTGAGGAAGCTTGCCATGCAGAGATCAAGGACATTCTCGCTAAATGTGATCCTTTGCCATTAATATGTAAGTAAAAAAGGTAATAAGTATGAATTGGTTAATGACTATTCTAATGGCATTTTTTTCTATGAAAATGACCATATACGCTCAAGAATTTACCTTCCAACATTCAGATTGTCGTATAAGGATGAAGGCGGCTCAATCCCCCAGACTTAAACAAGCAAAAGAACTGCTCGAAAAAAAGGATTTTAAAGTCCTTGAACTCATCGAAGGTAAAAGAACCTTTCCCGATGAGCTCTATTTTAAATTGCAGATTGATCGTCCCAAAGAAAAACTCTATAGCGCCTGTATTGTCACTATTAAGATCTTAAAAGCAAAGGGCAATATTCCAAAAGAAAGTGATATGGTGATCTTCAAGAAAAGTATCAAACGGACAGTTCCTAGAATCACTTTCAAAGGGGAAGAAAGGTGTAGAATGGCACTCGATGATGCCTTTATCCACATCCCCTACTGTCGTCAGTAAGTACGAGTTTCTAAAAATTTAAAAATAAAATCAAAGGTCTTCCTCGAACGACTAAGAGTTTTCTCATTAAGCCTCTCGGATAAAACCTCATCCATTTCATCAAGAATGGCGGCGCAACGATTAAGATTTCCAGTAGCAATAAGCTTCACTTCTTTTATTGCGGATTCAGGATAGAAACTCCCCTCATTCATTAAAGTTTGTGAAAGGTCTTCACCTTCCTTGAACCTTTTGAACATCTCAGGATTTTCTTTTAACCAATGAAAAAGTACGGCATTCACTTGTCCATTTTTTAAATCAAGAAAACCATCTTTTTCCCCACCTTCTTGAAAATCAAAAGTGTCATCTAAGTATTGAAAAGCTATACCTAAGCACTCACCAAACTCACGACAAAGAGGTAAGAGCTTATCTCTTTCTGGGCATAAAAGGGCACTAGAAATAGCACACCAACTCATGACGGAAGAGGTTTTCTTTAAAGCAACCTCTCGGATAACTTCGGCCGTGTAATCTCTACTTTCAACTAAGTCGGCCTGGAGCCACTCGCCCTGACTGAGAAGTTCGATAACCTTGGCCATCTCTTGAACATGCTCAAGACTGCCATCGCGACTTAATTCTCCGATAACTGACGCCAAAAGATAGTCACCAGCAAGGACGGCCTTTTTATTGGAGGCCTGAATGTTAATAGAGTCGCGTCCCCTTCTCTGGCTGGCCCCATCAATGACATCATCGTGAGCGAGACTAGCAGCATGAACCATCTCAATGGCACGTGCGAAGATATCAACTCTCTTTAAATCAATCCCAAAGTACTGGGCAAAGAGGAAAGTAAGAAGTGGTCTTAATCTTTTTCCACCTTTGAGAACACTTCCTTTAAGAAGTTCATCCATGGCCTTTTGACCATAGGTACTAGGCACATCAATTTTTAGGGTGCTAAGCCGGGCAGTGACCGTTGGTGAAATATTTTTAAAAAAGGCAGTATTCATTTGTGTAAGTCCTAGTTATCACTATGGTATCCTCCCTGTAAACGATTAAAGAAGGTAGACACACTGTACAAGATTAAAGCGTCTAAGCTTCAATCTTCTCTAGCTCAATAAACTCTGATAAGTTGGTATTAATATTCAGTTCTGGAGTGATAATGAGTGAAAAAATAGGGCACAATAGCGAACTAAGTGAGCGCAAAAAAGAATCCTACAAAATTTTTGATGATATTGCAGGCACCTATGATCCCCTCAATAGATTTCTAAGCCTTGGTATTGATGTTTACTGGCGTCATAGAATGAAGGCACTCCTTCCTAAAAAAGACAATCTTGAAGTTCTCGATCTAGCTACCGGGACCGCCGACGTCCCACTCATTCTCATTAAAAACAAACACGTCTCTCATATCAGAGGCCTCGACATGTCCAAAAATATGATTTCCATCGGAAAAGAAAAAATAGCACAGAAGAATCTTAGCGAGCGGATAAAATTGGACATAGGTGATGGCTGCAATCTCCCTGAACCTGATAATAAGTGGGATGTGACCACAGTCAGTTTTGGCATTAGAAACTTTCCTGACTTTTTCAAAGGGCTTCAAGAAATGCACCGAGTGCTAAAACCTGGAGGACAGGCCATGATCATGGAGTTTTCTTTGCCAACAAATATCTTGGTAAAAAGCCTTTACCTCTTTTATTTTAGAAAAGTTTTGCCCCTCATTGGCAATATTTTTAGTGGCCACGGAGATGCCTATAGCTACCTTAATCAAACGGTAGAGAGTTTTCCCTATGGAGAGGCCTTTAAAAAGAAAATGAAAGAAGCTGGTTTTCAAAATATTACAAGCATTCCTTTAACCTTTGGAATTGCGACTCTCTACATTGGAAACAAATGATCAAAGAAGAAGGAAAGCACTTTCATAAGATCACCATACCCATAGAAGACACACTCACTCTAGAAAACTTTGCTTTTCTTTCCCAGGAGCCCTTCTTCTTTAAAACGCCTGCTATAAATAATAAAGATGACAATCAAAGTGAAAGATTCTTCCTCGGACTTCATAAAATAGACTTTCTTAACGAAAATGAAGCCCCCTATTTTACTCAATGCTGCTTTTTTGAAGACCCTAAAAGCTTCCAGTTCAAGGTGACCTTTCATTGGACTGACAAAACTCTTTATATCTTTCATCTTAAAGATCTCGCGCTAGAAAAACTTATTGGTCTCAGTGCTAAAGACCTTTTATCTAAAATTAAGACACCTTCCTCACCAAAGGTCTTTGCAACAAAAGGAAAGCTATTATCAATTAAACCTTCATCAGAATCATGGAATAAAAGGGTTAAAGAGGCTTTAGAAAGATCTGAATTAAAAAAAATTGTTTTATCTCAAGCCTATGAGTTTTCACTGGAAGGCGAAACCCAACCTTTTCAAATTTTCTTAGGTCTTGAGCGCCAACAAGGCCTTTTCTCTATTTTTTGGGATGGTTTCATTAGCTTTAGCCCAGAATCCCTCTTTCATATAAGGGACGGAAAAGTCCTTCTTGAGGCAATTGCCGGCACAAGACCAAATGAAGAGCATTACTATCATGAACTTGAGACGGACATCAAAGAGTCGAGAGAACACAATGATGTAGTCGAAGAAATCGAGCATGCCCTAAGCCCCTTAGGAGATGTTCATGTGGGAGAAAGGGAGATCCTGGCCCTAAAGAGCTTGATTCACCTAAGAACACCTCTGGAGCTACAGGCCAGAGGGGTTACATCTCAAAATTTCATCACTACTCTAATAAAAAAGCTGCACCCAACTCCCGCTGTGGGGGGAAGACCTCAATCTGTAGCAATGAAACTTTTAAAAGAATGGGAGCCTACTCGTAAAAAATACGCTGGAATCCTTTGTGCTACGTGGGATGAAGACTCCCACGCCGCCGTTCTCATTCGCTCTTTTCAGCTGGAGCCACAAAAACTTATCGCCTATGCAGGTGCTGGAATCGTTATGGGCTCTATTCCTGAAAAAGAGTCTCGTGAAATTGAACACAAAATAAAATCCTTTATTCCGGAGAATTTCTTTGAATTTTCATAACCCTTCTCAGGCGTGGGCTTCCCTTATTATTGATCAGTTTACGAAAAATGGAGTCTTTCATTTTTTTTGCTGTCCAGGGATGAGAAACGCCCCCTTTCTCAAGGCCATAGCTGCTCATCCAAAAGCGGAGGCTTTTTCAGGCCACGACGAAAGATCCCAATCTTATCGCGCCTTAGGTTTCATGAAAGCGAATAAATGTCCTGTCGCTCTTGTCTGTACCTCAGGTACCGCAGTCGCCAATTTTCTTCCCGCAGTTATAGAAGCCCAACGAACTCACCTTCCCCTCTTTATTATCAGTGCGGATAGACCGGGGGAGTTAAATGGCACAGATGCCAATCAAACGATAAACCAAATTGAAGTGTTAAGGGACTATACTAAGGATTTTTGGGATTCAGGTGAGCCCCAAGAAACTTTTCCTCCCAGGGCCTTAAGTGGAAAAATTAATTTTCTTATATCAAGAGGTTTAAAAGGACCAAGAGGGCCTATTCACCTCAATATTCCCTTGAGAGAACCCTTGGATCACAGTGACTTTCCGATGTCTCAAAGCTGGTTAGATAACATTAAAGCTATTCTTGATAATAAAAACCCATCTTTGAAAATCGCCAAAACAAACACTTCACTTTCTCAAGTGGATATTGATCACCTCTTTGATCAATTGAAAACCTCTCAGCGCCCCCTTGTAGTCTTTGGTCCTCTGGGTGCTTACGATAACTATGGTGTGGAGGAGATTAGGAAATTTATTTCTTCTTATCGTGGCAGTTTTTTCTGTGATATATGCACGAGTTTGAAATTTCATTTTGGTGCCAATGATGGACTCATCCCTACCCTTGATCATCCTGAGGTCTTAGCCGCACTAGAAGAAAAAAAACCAGACCTCGTCATTCATTTTGGTCATCGTTTGACGAGCAAGCACTACTACGGTCTTCTCTCAAAACTTGAGGAAGCTAGGATTGTACACGTTAGTGATGGTGCTTTTCATGAGGATCCTGGCTTTAGCTTTACTGATCGCTGGATGATCAAACCCCAAGAACTTATTAGAGCTTTAAATAAAAAGTTCACTTCTTCATTTGGCCTTGAGCCCCTTGTTGACTGGGAACCTCTTATCAATAGAAAAAGGCAAACTATTGAAAAGGGTGAACTAACCTATCCCTTTATCACCAAAAGGGCCGTGGATACCCTTTGTGATGAGCTTTTAGTTTTCATTGGAAACTCCACCTTTATTAGAAGTTTTGACTCCTATGCTGGTCTTAAAGCACCTCACTCCCCCTGGAGTGTTCTCGCCAATCGAGGTGCCAGCGGCATTGAAGGCCATCTTTCCATGGCAATCGGTATGAGCGAAAAGAATGACCTACCAGGCGTGGCCTTTATAGGAGATATTAGTTTTATCCATGACCTCAATGCCCTCATCTCTCTACAAGGAAAAACGCCAAAGCTTCTGGTGGTCATCGCCAATAATCAACAAGGGGGAATTTTTAATTTGCTCCCCATCGCCAATGATCCAGATAAAGAGTCCTATCAAGCTCTCATGACAACCCCTCACCAAACAGACTTTAAAACAATTATTGAAGCCGCTGGCTTTCCCTGTGAAACGATAATGAGTAAAGAACAATACCAACAGGCACTTGAGACTTGGAAAACTAATCCCAAACTTATGTTTTTAAATGTAAAATTTAATGATGAAGAAAACCAAAGACTTTATCGCGAACTAAAAACCCTAAAATTATGAACCCATGGATAATGGCCACAAGGCCCAAAACTCTCCCCGCTGGTGCTGGTCCTGTCCTTTTGGGACTAGCTCTCGCTTACCCAGCCATTAACGCTATTAATGCCATTCTTACCCTTTTCTGTGCCCTCCTTCTTCAAATCTCATCGAATCTTATCAATGATTACTATGACGGTGTTAAAGGAACAGATACAGAAGAAAGACTTGGTCCGCCACGGGCAACAGCATTAGGACTCATAAGGCCTAAAATGGTTAAAAGAGGCTTTCTTATCACTCTTAGCCTCGCTTTTATCTTGGGTATTTATCTCATGATCTTAGGAGGAACTCCTATTGTCATCATTGGCCTAAGTTCGCTCTTTTTTAGTTGGGCCTATACCGGTGGTCCATTTCCTTTGAGTTATTTAGGTTTAGGAGAGGTCTTTGCTTTTCTTTTTTTTGGCCCCATAGCGCTCTACGGCACTTGGTACCTTCAAACCTTTACACTCTTTCCCACAACAAATGTATTACTGGTAGGAAGTGCTGTTGGACTTATTTCTAGCGCCCTCATGGGTGTCAATAATTTAAGAGATCGGCTTGGAGATAAGAGTGTCAACAAACACACTCTCGCCACCCTTCTTGGTGATCAGCTTATGAGAAAGGTGATTCTTCTTTTCCTTCTTCTCAGCCAAATTCTTATGATATTCGTATTTAAAGATAAACCTTTTTCTATTCTCATTGGCATCATTCCCCTCGCCCTCTTTTCAAAGACGTGGTTTTCTCTCTTAGGTACAACACATGGAAAAGACCTCAATAATACCCTTGCGACAGTAGGAAAATACCTTTTCCTCTTTTCAGTTCTTTATTCCTCTCAACTGATAAGAATAAGCTCATGAAAATCACTCAAATTTTTCCTTACAAGGCCATGCTCCCCTTTACCCAAAATGTTGCCGGAAAAGACATCAGCAACAAAGAGGGAGCCCTTGTTCAAATAGATGGTAAATATCTCGTGGATCTATCTCCCTTCCCAGGTTTTAGCACTTATTTACCAAAAAAGGTCACTGCTTCTTTTTTTCATCAATTTCCAAAATTACAAAAAAAAAGCCCATGGGAAGTGAAAAACCCTCACCATGCCTTTGCTCTTTTTCAACTTGAATGTCAAAAAAAGAAACTCATTACAGAACGATTTGATCAAATTCCCTGTCATTTATTTTCTTCTCAGGCCTTTTGCAAAAAGGGCCGTCACAAAGGACTGGTGAAGACAAAAATCAAACCCGAAAACTTTCTACAAATCATTAGGGTAATCAAAAAATCACCCGAGGCTAAATTTCGACTCGATGGAAATGCTCAATTCACTCTTCGCCAATACCTTCTCCTTGAAAAAGAACTGTGGCCACTTCGCCATAGAATTGACTTCTTAGAGGAACCCCTAAAGAATTTTACTGACTACAAACATGTCAATCTCCCTTATGCTCATGAAGAACATCTTCAAAGTTTTTTAAAAAATGGGAGTGAGGCGAGCGCGGTGGTGATCAAGCCTTCGCAACAAGGTCTATTTTTATTGAAGAATCTTAAGGCAACGAGAGTCATATTAAGCAGTGCCTTTGAAACCCCGCCAGCACTTCATGCACTCTATGTTTTGGCAAAAAAAAATACCCCTGAAGCACATGGCCTAGGGGCATTTCTAAATTTTGATGATCTTATTTGGAATTAGAACTTAAGTATTTCACCACTTCCCGTAACGTGAAAAGATTCACTACTAGTGATATCTCTAAATACGGAAGAAGCTTTATAGTCAATGTTGATGGTCGCACCAGCATTAGGGTCATCTAATGAACCACGATTAGAGATGGTCTCTAATTCACTAGAAGCATCAAATTGAAAACCCCAGCTAACTGCGACGTTTGAAGCCTTAACGGTTACACCTGTTAAGTATTGACCTTTATTATTAAACTGACCACCGTGCTGAAAATAGACTGTGTAGTCAAAAGAGATAACTTTTGATCCAAAGCCATTTTTATATTCTACCCGGTAGCGTGCTGCTTTTGGTGCACTCCAATTACTCATTTGAGAAAAAGAAGCTCTTGGATCTTCTGTGACCGGAAGAACACTGATGGGTTTTGCCATGTTGACATTAACAACAGGACGACCTTTTTTTACGATTTCCCAAACTTTGGTACCAAAAGCAATCAGCTTTTCGAGGTTCATAATCCAAGTACCCAAGTCTTTTGCGAAAGCCTGTGCATTACTTTTGTAGGCCAGAGAAGGGCTAAATTGTGTAAAGGAATTATCCTCAATAACCATTGGGTCTTCTAATTGAGTCACAGTGACGGCCTCAATTTGAAAGTAAGGGTCCTCTGCGAGAAGTTGATCAAACTTTTGATTTTTTTGGTTTTTTTCTGTCTGAGTGAAAGAAAGATTTCTTACCTCAAGTGCCCAATTCGACGTGCTGAAACATGCGAGTAGTAAAAGAATTAGTAAATTTTTCATTGGGCTCCCCCTTGCCAAAGTTTGTGCCTGAACCCTTTGTAGGAATATCCACACCTACCGTCAACTAAAATGCTCTGACTTTTTAATGTTTAACTAATTCTTAACATTAGCTGGGGCTTAATAAACCTTGCTTAAGTGCTTGGAATTATGAAGTTATAAAAGATATACACCCTCTTTTGATGCATCGCGCTTCATGATAAAAAAGCTCATGTTTAAAACAAGCCTTTTGGCCTTTCTCCTTTGTTTTTCAACTTTTGCCAACGGACCTCTATCCGCTTTGGCCCAAGGTCTAGGGCAGCTCACCCAAGGACTCAGTGAAATCAACCTTGAAAGTGAAGCTCTGGGTATAGATCAAGGAATAATTGCGGGTGCTGTTATAAGTCTTTCAAGACAAGTAGAGAAAAACCCATTTCCGACAGGGAAACATGATCAATTTCTTGTGAAAGACCATATGAAACTAGGTTACCAATTGGGCGCTGGTTATATTGTCAGTGGCATTGCGAGCTACGTTCAAGAATGGACTCTCGTTTATCCAGTAGCAACGAGCACTAGAGGAAGTTTAAGTCGTGCCTTTTTGGTGGACTTATTTTTACCTCTTAGGATTAACAAGCTAGAAGAAGATGCCATACATCGCGGATTACCAAAAGACTATACACTGATTAGAGAGGCCTCTTTACAAGGTCATGGCCGTATCAAAATTGGGGGGAGCGTTCCGTTGACACTTGGCCTAAAAGGAAAAGCCGGAAGAGTTTCCCTCAATAAGAATCTCATCAAAAGGCACCCTAATAAAGGTGTCTCTGTTATGAGAGAAGTTGGTGCTCATTACGAACTTGCTAGTGAAATTTGGATGAATTTTTTCTTCTTCGATTTACCTATCTCGGATTCAAGCTATCACAATGGCAGTTTAACCCGAGTTTATTTAAAAATACCGGAACGTGATTGGAAAACCAAAGGAATGCGAGATCTCGCCCTATCACTACTCAATGGACAAGCGAATGAGGAACTAGAAAATCTTTTAAAAGAAAAGGCTATTTCAAGAAAGATCGAATCCCGCTTCAATCAAACGACTACCGATTTAACCTTTCTCGCTCTTTTTAATAGAGACACGCTCACAAGAGAGGATACAATTGAGCAGAGTCTTTATCGGGAAAATGGACAAGTCGACCTTGAGAAATGGTGGGTCTATCAAGATCGTCACTCACAAGATTGGACAACAGTTGTTGAGAGTGAAGAACTTAAATCCCATGTTTTCCTTGAAGGGAAATGGCAAGACATTGGACTTATTGATCCCCTATTAACCCTCAATATATTCATTAATGATTATGAAACGGATCAAATAGAGTACCAAAAGAACTATTTCCCTCTTCTTGATCAATTCAAGGAGAATACCGAACTCTTAAAAAAGACTAATGTTTCTTCTCATTTTAGAGAAAGACCCCATTCTCTTACCCAACTTATTTTCACTTTTGATCAACAGAAACTAGAACAGCTATTGTTACTTAATGAAGAGGACTGGTTTAAGGCCTTAAAAGATGTCACAGGAAAGGATGAAAGTTTTTGGCGTCAAACAGCAAGAACTGGATTTCATGGTAGAGACAGAAGGCGCATGCGCCAAAACAGGATAACCCTCCATGATCTTGAACTAGCAAAAAAGGCCATGGCGATTTTAAGACTGTGGAAGAAAGCAAATCGATTAAGTAAAAATAAAGATATAGGTTCTCAAACCGCCGCTTACCGCACACTTGGTTGGGCCATGCGCAGAAGTTTACTTATCGGCAGAGGAACTTGGAATACCATTATTTTACAGGCCATGATGAAAATGGTGGCGCCCACGAAAAAGATTCTTTCGGTCTCATTGCCGCCAACAAATCACATTTTAGAATCTAAGAATATCATCCTTAGAACAAGTAGTGGCATCGATTACGAAAAATCTTTGACTTACTTGCGACCAAGAAACAATATACTCCTAGAAGATCCTAGCGAGATTTATCACCACTTTCGCCTACTTTCCCCTTGACTTACGCAAATCTTACGCCATAATTAAATTATGGGATTAACTAAAAAACAACACGAAGTCTTTCAATATATAAAATCATACACTCTTGAAAAGGGTTATTCACCCACTCAAAAAGAGATAAAGGAACATTTTCAACTCAAGTCTTTTGGCTCAGTTCAGCGCTACCTTAAGTACCTCAAAGATGCTGGACTGCTCACAACAGATTGGAATGCCAAACGCGGTCTCACTCTTTTAGAAGAGGAAAAGAAGTCTACGGCCAATGAAAATGAATATGAAATTCCCCTCCTTGGAGATGTCGCGGCAGGGAACCCTATTGAGGCCATCGAAAACCCTAGTGAGACCATTTTTATCCCCACTTACCTAACACCAAAAAAGGGTCAACACTTTGCTCTTAGGGTTTGTGGCGAGTCGATGATTGAAGATGGCATTCTCGATGGGGATATTGCTATTTTACGCCAAGTACAAGCAGCTTCTGTAGGAGAAACCATTGTCGCAGTTGTTGATGGCGAGGCGACACTAAAAAAGTTTTATCAAAAAAAGAATGTCATAGAACTTCATCCTGCCAATAAAACGATGAGTCCCATAAAAGTAACAAGGGATCAAGATTGTAAAATTGTTGGTAAACTCATTGGTCTGTTTCGCCAATACTGAAACTAATGGTTCATCATGGGAGCTATTCAAAAAACTCAATACAACAATCTTAGCTTCTATCAAAAACTCATAAAAGATATTCCCTCAAAAACACTCAAAAGAAAAATTATCCATGTTGATATGGACTGTTTCTATGCCGCTGTAGAGGAACACGACAACCCTTCTCTCAAAGGAAAACCTATTGCTGTCGGTGGCTCACCCAGTGGTCGAGGCGTTCTTTGCACGGCTAATTATCAGGCAAGAAAGTTTGGGGTGAGATCGGCCATGAGCTCAGCGCAAGCCTTGCGACTCTGTCCTCAACTTATCTTTATTAAGCCCAGAAGTAAGCGCTACAAAGAATTTTCTCAAATGATTAGAGAAGTCTTTCTAGAATTCACCTCGAAAATAGAGCCCCTTTCACTCGATGAAGCTTATCTTGACGTTACAGACTGTTCCAAACACTATGGATCAGCAACTCTGATTGCCAAGGAAATTAAGAGGCTCATAAAAGAGCGCAGCGGTCTCACTGCAAGTGCAGGAGTTGCTCCGAATAAGTTCTTGGCCAAAATAGCCAGTGACTGGAAGAAACCAGATGGTCTCTTTGTCATAGGCCCTGAAGAGGCGATGAGTTTTTCCCTCCAATTACCTTTATCTAAAGTACCAGGAATCGGGCCGGTCTCTGCCAAAAACCTAGAGGCTCATGGTCTAAAAACTCTCAAAGACATCCAAGATAAACCACTTGCTTGGCTTGAGGGGCGCTTAGGAAAAACTGGCCTTTCTCTTTTAAGAAAAAGCTACGGATTAGACTTTAAAGAAGTTTGCCAAAGGGGACAGACAAAGAGCTTAAGCACTGAAGAAACTTATCATCAAGATCTGACAAGTTTCGCTCAAATAGAGGAAAGAATTCCTTTTCTTATTGAAGAGGTGCTTGAACGTGCGTCTCATTATTATCAAAAAAGACCACACTCTCCTGAGCCCATTAAATTCTTTATTAAAACAAAGACCTGTGAATTTAAAACCCATACCCATGAAGTGATGCTTAAAAATATCAATTTGGGGCTCGATCCAAAAATTTTAGCCCAGGAAGGGAATAGATACTTCGATGATCTATTAAAACACTGTATGCCACTCTTTAGACAAACCTATGAAAAGAGTGATTGTAAGCCCTTGCGTCTTTTAGGTGTCGGTTTTAGACTTGGAGTCAGCCCTAGCTATGAATTAGAAAGACTAGGCCAACTAAGGCTAATTTAGTGGACATTGCTTCACATTCAAAATGGCACTCCCTTGAAGTTCCTAACTCCCTTGATTCCAAGGCACGCGACGTTTTTTGGAATAAGTTTAAGGAGAGTCTAGAAAGTGGCAAAAGCACTCTTATTACCAATTCAAAGATTCACTCAAATGATCTAATCTCAAAGCGTCTTGCTAAACTTCCTTCATTAGAGCATGCCTCTTGCGCTTTTTTTACAAGTGGATCAACAGGACGGCCTAAGGTTGTCATTCATCATTTTGAATCCCTACTTGCAAGTGCTACTAAGAGCACCGAGATCATAAGAAACTACAAAAAGCCCACCATGCGTTTTTTAAGCGCCCTTCCCTGGTTTCATGTGGGTGGCTTCCTCAATTTAATTAGAGAAAATATCCTCAATCAAGAACTCATAACAGGACCAACCTCTGAATTATTTCCTTTACTCAAAGAGGGAGATGTCTTTGTTGGCGTGCCGACCCAGCTTCATGATCTCCTTACTAAGGTTTCTGACATTCCACCTGTAACTTTTTATTGCGGTGGAGGCAGTGTAACCAAAGAATATTACCCTATGGCAAAGAGCAAGATGATTCATCTTATTGCAACCTATGGTCAAACGGAAAGTGCGGGTGCCATCCTTTATCGTGATCCCGATATAGAAAAAACCTTTGCCATGAATGATGTTACCGTCACCATTACCGATGGTTTACTTAGCTACGAGACAAAAAGATTAGCTCATTCGGTTTTAAGTGACAGGGGACTTCAGACTCTCAAGTCCCCTTATACAACCCAGGATCTCGCTAAAAAAATTGATGACCACATCGAAATTCTCGGTCGAAATGATGACATCATCATTTGTGGGGGAGAGAATATTTCAAAGGTTTTTCTCAAAAAAGAGCTAGAAAAAATTTTTGATACACCGGTTATTCTTTTGGTCTTACCCGATCACCGACTCGGCCAAATGGCCATTGCTTTTATTCAATCTCCCTTTGCCACCATTGAAAAGAAAGTTAAAGACAAGAAAGATCATCCACTCTTTAAGGACTCTTTACAAAGACCACGCTTCTTGATGGAACTTCCCAAAACCCTTGGAATAAAACCCTCTTTTGAAGAATTAAAAAGACATTTTGAAGAGAGTCCCTATAAATTGAAAACTGGTGGTGAAAAAAGCTTATGAGCCAAAATACTCTCTTTTTTTATCCCGGTTTCATGGGTAATTGCGATGAACTGTCCTTTTTAAAAGGCCATTATGAAACGATTGGTGTGGACCTCACTCAACAACAAATTTCCAATGAGATAAAAGATGCCCATCATTACGCTTATAGTATGGGAGGAAGACTTCTCTTGAGAGAGCTCTCCCAAAAACCCATTGAAGGAAGGCTGCTAGTCTTAGAAAGCGTTGGGCTTTTTAACGAACTAGATCCCCACAAATTGGCTGAGCGGAGAAAACTTGATAATAAAAGGGCTCAGGCCATCATCAATGATTTTCCCTCTTTTTTGGAAAAATGGTATTCAGCCCCGATGTGGAATTTTAATAAAGAAGAAAAGACCAATAAAATCAAACAACAATTAAAGCTTTTTAATGATAAAAAAGATCAATTGGCTAAAACTATAATCTCTTACTCCCCCAGCAACGTCCAAATCCCCCAAGACCTAGGCGCTATTTTTGGTCGCTTTAATAAGGTGATCTTTCTCTATGGGGAAAGGGATGAAAAATACGCGAAAATCGCACAAAGATTAAAAATGGAGTATCCACAAGTCCTCGTCATCTCCTTTCCAGACTTAGGTCACAATATCCACTTCCAAAGGCCTGAGCTTATTACCGAGACTCTCTTAAAGGCCTAACACAAGTAAATGTGGTCGGCCCTTATGAGAAATAATAAAAGCAAAAAAAAAAGGGCCACTCTAGGACCCTTTTTTATTCTAATTTTTTTTCTTCTTCTTTTTCTTTTTCACAGGCTTTTTCTTTCTCATTTTCGCCAAGGCAAAAACCGCTCCCCCTGCAAGTGCGATATAAATGAGATAATCAGTGGCATCTGCCCCACCGCTTCCCTTTTTCTTATTCTTTTGATTATCGATTCCATAGAGCCTTTGATTGTCGGGAATTTCCACTCGATCCAAAATATCCCCAGTCTGTTGACCACCGGCCAAGCCAAAATCACTGGGGTTAACGGCCTTTTGGCGAAAGACTTTTAAGGTTTGAATGATTTTATCAAAGAGATCTTGATAAGCATCGTAATGATCTTTTGCCACTGAAAAGGTCACCGCAATTCCCAAATCCGCTTTGACTGTCGCCATATAGCGGGTATAAAAGCCTGGCACTTCCGAGGCAAGGTGAAGAGAGTCCACCCAATTCTGTCCATTGACCTGACTCATTTTAGTATACTTCGCTTCGGAAACCTGTGTCTTGCCTCCGGGTAGGTTAAATGTCTTAGGCTTTTTTAAGTAGGCTTGATACTGGGCAAGGTCATCTTGTTTGCCACGTATCTTTGCCGCCAAAATAATAATGGCTTCTTTTTTTCTTTGTTTATTCTCACTTTGGCAAACCCACTCCGTTCCCTCAAGTGCACATTCCCAACCGGGGGGCAATTGAAATTCACAGTACTGAGAGGTAAAGGTTTTTCCTCCTACTGCCAACAAAGGAGCGCTTAGAAATAAACAAAAGAGTAACCATAATCGTTTTTTAAGAGAAAGCATCATTTCCCTACCTTAGAAGTTGAATCATTAACTTTATTTAATTTTAACTGAGGATAAGAAAACTACAAGACTGAATTTTAAGCACTTATCATAAAAAGCAAGATCAAAAGAGTCGGCTACTGTGAACGAGCGACATATCCCTTTTGAACCTTCTCTTTACTGTGAAGCTTAACGACCTTCAAAATCGCTTTTTCTAGGCCTACTTCATGGGCGATAGCACTTGCGATAAGCTCATTGCCTCCAAAATAATCTGTTTTAAAAACATCAAAGACCATTCCTTTTTCGACATCCTGAGTGAGACCTTGATCAATCTGCACGTATCTTCCACGAGGACTCACCTTTAGTACCGTCCCTTCGATACGATATTCTTTAAATTTCTCTTTCTTGATCTGGGTAACTGTCTTCCCCCTAGTGGCCCTGGAAAGAGAAAGAACCACTTGATTGCCTTTATCCGTGCTCACACCACTGATTCGAGAAGAGACTTCAGCTCCAATTCGCCAAGAACCAAAGGAATAATAGAGACCTGCTTTAGGCTGGAGCCATGCTCTATTAATTGAGTTAAAGAGTGCCGTGGGTGCTCGTCCTTGAATAACTTTATCATTGGGATTATCTGTAAAGGCATCACCATTTAGAGAATAAACACCATCAGCACCTAGGCTTAGATGCCACTTTTCCCACAACCAAGTGGTATCTGCTGACCAGACAATTTCTGCTGATAAATCATTAGGAGGCTGATGATAAAAAACACTGCCATTTAAATAAAGATCTTTATCCCACAAGTAGCTGGCATTAACGCCCACCTGATAACGAGAGCCACTATCTCCTAAAACAACTTCTTCATTAGGAACTACGCTAGAAGTCTCATATTCTGTATTGGTATAGATAGTACCACCAAACTGAGCATCTAAATTGTAGCGAAAACGCCCCTTATCTTTCATGGCATAGAGAAAACCCAAATGATAACTCTCCACACCAGATTCCGTTACAGAGAAATCCTGACCACCGCTGGAGTATTCAGTCGAGATTTGACGAAAGCGTCCACCACCATAGGCGCTTAGGTTCTTATTAAAGCCGTATATTAATTGGGCATTGGTATCAATCATCATGAAGGAATCACCCTCATTCAATTGGACTTCTTGGCCATCCGTATTAAAACGGCTACTGGTTTGCCATAGAGAAACGTCAAGATTGATTTCATAGGTATCGTCATCAAGGGTATGGCCTGCTGGACGATATAAGGGGGCACCAAAGGAGTTGAAAATGACACTCGAGATGAGAGAGAAAAAGAATCCTTTCAACAAAATTGCTCCTAATTAAAAGTTAACTCTTATAGGTTAACAGGAGTCTTTGCTAAAGAGAAAGCTCTCTTTTCTTCAATCGATTCTACATCGTTATTTTTCCCGTGAGGAAAAGTATGAAGAATCTTTCTGGGGATCCACATTCCCGGCATTTTCTCAAAGAGCGTAATATTTTGAGCTTGTAGCTGAAAGGGGCTTGTGAAGTTTTGCTGGGCCTTATCAACTGCTAGACTCATAAGATTCATATCAGTAAACCTTCCAATAGGAAGAAAGGTTTGAAGATCATTAAAATGACTTTTTCCAAGATTTTTATGGCGATTAAAGACACCTCCTGCCTGTTTAATGCTTTCTTTTAAACTCTCTTGCGCATGAAAGATGTCAACGGGAATCGTCGGCTTTAAAAACAGAACACCTTTTCTCCCACCTAGAAAGTCGAAGCCATTAAAATGGACATCGCAATTTTGCTCGTGTCCTGCTAAATGCGTGTCCATATCATCCGAGAGTTCTTCAACGAACTCTTGAAGATCATAGAAGCTCATCCCTTCAACTTTAAAAGGAGGCATTAAGGTCATCTGCAGAAGGTCAGAGCGACTGTATTTTTCATCAAATTTTTGGCGAAATTTATCAATAGTTTGATAGAGAAGCTGGCTTTGACGAAAGGTCATTCCGATAAAGAGTTGCATGGTGAAACTCCTTGGCTAAGGCCGAAGCATCATTCATTCATTGAATGAGGCTCATTTAAAAGCTTAGGCCGATTAGAAATTTTTGACAAGGATTATCCACATTAGATAGTAAGAACCCTTTAAATAGATTGTAAAAATAGTACCTTAGACAAACCTGTCTTTTTTACCCGGAATTATTTACGCTGCTTTTTCCCCCTCATTCCCTTCATAATTGAAACTATGAAAATGAGGTAGAAGAACCTGACTTATCCAAACTCCATCTTGGATCTGAAACTCAAAGGTACCTCCGAGAGAACGACTAAGGCTATCAATGGCCTCTAAACCAGTACTGGCCACCATTGCCCCAGCATTTTGACCGTTAGCGATCCGTCCACCTAGAATTTTTCCCAATTCATAATTTTTCCGAGGGGCTTGATTGAGCTCGTTTTTCACAACCAAGGAGTAGTGGTTTTTATCTAAAGAGTGGATAACTTCAATTCTGTGAGAATTCGCTTCAACAGCATTTTTTAGAAGATTAGTATAAATTCTCAGAAGAGGACTTTTAGGAAAATGAAGCTTCTTTAAAAGAGAAGTCCCTCCCTCCGTTTGCAAGTCTCCCCCATAATTAATAAAGATCTCAATATTATAGGAGGTCTTAAAAAAGTGAGCCTGTCTTTTCATTTGTGCCAAAAGCTCATCAAGCCCGTGGTCACTATTTCTTATTAAATTCTTATGACCCATTTCAAAGTGGTTTTGAAGAAGACTTTGCCAAGAGTGAATCTCTCCCAAAACATCCTCGACCTCTTTCACCCCTAAGCCCTTGTTCTTAAGTAGCCTTCCCTTTAGAAACAGAATCAGGCCGTGAGTATGATTGATAGCATCATGAAAAAAATATCTCTCTTTTAGGGAGCTACTCTCCTTCCTTTCGTCTATGCTCGCCAGAAAAAAAAGGCCGAGCTGCCACAAGAAGAAACTGGTGTATACCCAACTCAAATCAAGCTTTGGCTCCATCAATAGATTTAAACTAATGAGTGGAATGGGAAGACTACAAAATACTATAAAGATTACTCCGTAAGCCTTCACTCGCTTTTCGTCTGTCGATAAGAAACTGTGGGAGTTAATGGCATAAAGTGCAGAGACAATAGGTAAAGATGCCATCAGAACTAATTCATTCAATTGAAATTCAAAACACATCCCTAACAAAAGACAATATTGGAAGAGAAAGAAGCTAATAAGATCTTGCGAGAGAACAACCTGGCTTTGCCAAGGCCTAGAAGAAATAGCGAAATATATTGAAATGGTCACGAAGCTACAAGTAAAAGGAAATAAAAGAGGCAAAGACTCAAATTCGAAATGAGTAAGGAGACCTACAACCAAAATTGCAGCCGCCCCTAAGCAAAAAGAAAAATAGTAACTCAGAGCACGGTTTTTAAAAATTTCGACCAAAGGTCCTCCCTCTAAGGAGAAAACCTTAACGAACGGGTTCGAAAATGGCCTTCTCACCTAGCGCCTCTTCGATACGAAGAAGCTGATTATATTTTTCCATACGGTCTGAGCGTGATGCGGAACCTGTCTTAATATGTCCAGCTCCACAGGCGACAGCAAGGTCAGCTATAAAGGCATCCCCAGTCTCTCCGGAGCGATGACTGATAATCGCCTTAAAGTCATTTTTAAAGGCAAGATCAAGGGTTTCAAAGGTTTCCGTCAAACTTCCAATTTGATTAACTTTTACCAAAATGGAGTTTGCTTGCTTCTCCTCGATGCCTTTTTGCAGGATTTTTTTATTTGTTACAAAAAGATCATCGCCAACTAAGAGCACCTTTTCACCGAGCCTTCCAGTCAACTTAATCCAGCCAGAAAAATCATCTTCCGCTAAACCGTCTTCAATAGAATAAATCGGATATTTTTCACAAAGGCTTGAATAATATTCAACCATTTCTTCACTAGTTAAATTGCGTCCCTGCATGGCATAGACACCATTTTCATAGAACTCAGAACTGGCTGAATCAAGACTCAAAGAAATATCTTCACCCGGGCGATATCCTGCTTTCTCCATGGCCGACAAAATCGATTCAATAGCGTCCTCATGGGAATTCAAGTTGGGGGCAAAGCCCCCTTCATCTCCAACATTGGTGCTATGGCCAGCGTCGCTGAGAACCTTTTTCAAGTGATGAAAAATTTCCACTCCCGCACGAAAGTTCTCGCTAAAAGATTTTTTCATATGAGGCACAATCATGAATTCTTGAATATCGAGGTTATTGCTAGCATGGGCACCACCATTAATGATATTCATCAAAGGAGCTGGTAAGCGCAATTTGCCAGTAGCACTAGGAATACTTAACCTATTGGCCATGTGTCCATAGAGACTATCTTTATTGGATAGCGCTGCCGCACGACAAGAAGCCATAGAAACGGCAAGAATAGCATTTGCGCCAAAATTTTCTTTATTTTCAGAACCATCTGCATCAAGCATTTTACGATCAATTTGGGTTTGATCATTAGGGTCTAAACCTTTGAGAAGCGGAGCAATCGTTTTATTGATATGAGAGACGGCCTTTGTTACGCCCTTTCCCATATAAATATTTTTATCACCATCTCTTAACTCTAAAGCCTCTCTCTTTCCTGTTGAGGCGCCTGAAGGCACGGAAGCCCGGCCCATCACTCCACTTTCTAAAAAAACATCCGCTTCGACGGTAGGATTACCTCGTGAATCAAGTATTTGGCGCGCGTGAATGGATTGAATTTTAGACATGTGACTTTCTCCTCAATTGAAATTTGCCTTATTATAAGGAGGCTTTTTCACTGTGACAGGCCTTAAGTTAAAAGAAATCCTCCAACAATGCTTTGCGCCAGCTACCTTCCAATGTATTCCAGTAATCAAAATCTTGCCGAGATATAACAGGACTTACGGTAGGTTTTTCTAATAAAAGACGAAAGATATGTTCAACAACTTGGGGAGTTGGTGAAATGCATCTCGTATTAAGGACTTTTTCCAATTGAATTGAAATAAGAGGATAATGAGTGCACCCCAAAATTGTCTCCTGCCAGTTAAGAGGGAGATCATTACGGAACAATTCCTTAAGCTGATCAACTAAAAGGTCCTCATCTTTATGAGTGAGAAAATCTTCCACTAGGGGAGCCAACTCTTCTAGGGCGAGAACTGAAACAAGATCGTTGGGATCTTTTTCTTCTTTAAGACGTTTAAAGCGATCAGAGTTAAGGGTATTTGGAGTAACAAGGGCCCCAACCCCTCCCCTTTGGAGATGTTCTAGCGGAGCTTTATTTATATAATTAAGATAGGGTTCCACTCCAACAAAGGGCACAGAAAAATCTTTCCTTAAATCATCAATCGCATGGGCCGTCGCCGTATTACAAGCGACTGCTATCAGATCACAGGGACCTTTTTTTAGAAGTTCTTGGCAAAGAAAATGAGACCTTTCTTTTATTTGAGGAATAGACATTTTTCCGTAGGGATGGAATTTAAGATCTGCGATATAAAGAAGATCAAACTCACTTGTTTTACGCAGGGTGCGAAGAAGATCAAGTCCTCCATGGCCACTGTCAAAAAGTCCAATTGTTTTTCCCATAAGATGACTATAATGTATCCACCATTGGTGGTAAAGAAACCCGTAGTAAGTCGTTTACGGTGCTAGACCACTAAGGAGAATAAATGCGATTAAAACTCCCCGTTCCTGAAAAAAAACCACTTTTCAGCACCCCTTATACTTTGGGTCTTCAAGACATGAATTACGGCAATCATTTGGGTAACGACAAGGTTTTAACTCTGGCCCATGAGGCCCGCTTAAGATTTTTTAAAAATCTAGGATACGATGAACTTAACTTCTTTGGCAGCGCACTCATTCAAGCCAATTCACAAATTCAATATTGTGCTCAAGGCTTTTTTGGTGATCAACTTCTTATAAACCTGTGGATCATTGAGAAAAACGCCTATGGTTTTGACCTTTTTACTCATATCAAAAGAGAAGAAACTGAACTGGCTCGAGTCCATACCTCGCTTGTCTTTTTTGATTACGAAAAAAATAAAATCGCTAAATGCCCAACAAAGTTTTTAGATTACGTGGAGGCCATGTGATTTTTTCAAAAAAACCCAGTCCAAAAAAACTTGAAGATTTTTTTTCGTATTGGAAGGAAACAGATCCACAATGGATTGTTATGCAATTTAATCAATATGCACTCAAAGACTGCTATGAAAGTTACTCCATGGAATTTCATGGTAGTTCGTTTTCTCAGATTAAATTGGGAAAGAAAAAAAATGATGAACTCTTTATTGAGGTATGGAAAGGATCAAAAAATACAACTCAAGGAACTCTCCCCTATACAGAGAAGGTAGCAGACACCATCAATGCCAATATACACCATTGCTTCTTAACGATAAGAGACCAATTGATAGACCGGGCCAATACCCCTCCCAAAGAAAGCATTCTCAACCCAAGAGAGCAAGAGGGACATGAATGGATAAGGGTCTCCGTAGACCTACTCAAAAAGGCCCTCAATGAAGTCTCACAAGCAAGACAAGCAAAGGGACCAGAAGTTTCACAAGGTTTAATTTTTAGCGGCATTCACCCCAACACTAAACGCTTTACTTTTAGATTGAGAATTTTCAATCTCGACTTCGAAATTACCGAAGACGAGGTTGGTTGCTTTAGAACCCTAATTTACAATAAGAAAAGTAATGAAGATTTTAAAGGCTTAGAACCATCACTTACGATGGTTTTTAGTGAGCATAAACAAAACATCGCTAATCAAATGATTCAGCTGTTACCTGAAATCGCCAAAACAATAATTTTTTAAGGACTTTTACCTAATAAGCTTTATAATGGCCTTATGATTAATAAGGCCGTTTTGATCGTTGATGATGACATTGATATTCTCAATATCTTCAAACATTTTTTAAAAGGTGAGGTTCAAGAAATTGATACTCTTAACGACCCTCGTAAAGTCTTAAATGCCCTCAACTACAAACAATATGACTTAGTTATTACCGATATTCTCATGCCAGGAATAAATGGAATAGAATTGACTAAAATGATAAGAAAGAAATATCCAAATCTAAAAATTGTTGTTTGCTCTGAGGGTGGAGAAACGGATGCAAAAGAAATTGTCGCTTCTATCGTCCTCAATAAGGCTATCGAATTTGGTGCACTCTACGCCTTAAAAAAACCTTTTAATAAAACAGAGGTTCTTGACGCCATTATCCCCATCCTTGAAGGTGACTTGCCTCCTCAAGTGAACTAAACTTTCTTAACCCTTTTGATCAACGTCTCAAGAACACGAGAAAACCAGAAAGGCTGAGACTTTAAATATTCGCGAAAGCCTTCAACCTTAAAAGAAATAACCTCGCTATCTAATTCAGCTTTTACACTCGCCGAACGAGTGGTTTCAAGAACGAGGGCCATTTCCCCTACAACCTCATCTTCATTAACTTCTCCCAAGATAAAAAGGTCACCATCATTTTCTTTATAAACGCTAAGCTTGCCCTTTTTTAAAATATACAGCTCTTCAGCGAGATCACCTTCGCGAAAAAGAACATCCCCCTTTTTTAGAATTGCTGATTGAAAACTAATGGCACTTGCCTGTGCCATAGCACCCTGAACTGTGTTTCGAAAAGTATCTTGTCTAATAGGCTTTGGTATAAACTGACATCCTTTATTATCTAAAAAAGAAAAATGTTCTTCAACAAAGGCCCGGGGACCTAAGGCAATTATTTGACTGTTTTTAAAAAGAGGTTGTTTCCTCAGATTTTCAACAAAATCAATAAACTCTTTGCCATCTTTATTGATTTCTAAAATAAGAAGGTGAGGTTTAGTTCTTTCCATCTCTTCTTTCAATTCTTTCCATGAATCAAAAGCAATGACCTCAAACTCAGGATAGTCCTCAACTAAAAGATTTCCCCATTTTTTTAAAGTCTCAATATTTTCATCTAAAAAGAAAATGGACCTTTTATTTTGATCAACATAGGTGAGATCATTTTTCAAAGTAGATCTCCTTTAAAAGTTTATCCTTACTAAGAGGCTTTTGAACGTAACTATCAAAACCCATATCACCAATTTTTTGACTATTTTTGAAAGCATCAGCTGTCAGAAGCACAAGGTGAGATGCAGCGTATTTCTTATCTTTTTCTAAAAGACGAATTTTTCTTGCTGTTTCTTCACCATTCATCTCAGGCATATTCATATCAAGAAAAATGGTGTCATATTGATTGTTTTTGCAAAAGTCTAGGGCCTCAAAACCATCTGAGGCAACGGTAAGATCTAAATTCTCTTTTCGTAACAAAGCCTTAAAAAGTGTTTGCATATCTTCTGAATCATCTATGAGAAGGACCATCCTATTCTTTTCTTTTTGGGAGTCTTGAAGTCCATCACTTCCCTCTCCCCTTTCTCTCAGTATCCCCCTTTCTTTTTCTAGAAAGACATCATCGAGAAGGGTGCGGATAGACTCACAAACCTCTTCTACATCAAAAGGTTTGCTAAAGAGATGACTAACACCTAACTTCTTTTTTATATTTTGAGATAATGTGTCCACATTTGCAGACATTAGCATTACTTCCGTATCAGGATAAAGAGAATGAATGGTTTTCGTAAGTTTTAAACCATCAACTTCTGTCATTCGAATATCGGATACAACTAAATCTACGTGGTATTTTTGAACAAAAAAGAGTGCCTCGATGCCACTTTTTGCTCCCATGCAATTGAAGCCCATAGAACTAAGAACCTCTTGCATCAAAGTTCTAATCCCCTCCTCATCATCAACGATAAGGATAGTCTTCTTTAGAGGATCCAGTTTCTTGTCAAAGCTTAACCCCTCACTTTGTATTAAACTTTCACCTCTTGCCACAATTTCACTCATTGGGGTTTGAGCAGAAATAACATCTCCTATAAAACCCTTTACCTCCTGAAAGGATTCACTCCTCATAATTTTTAAATCAGATATTAATATAATAGGTGGCAGGCTAACTCCAAGTTGTTTGAGCTCTCCTATGGCTTCAATTCCATTTTTAACTGGCATATCACTATCTAATAATATTAGATCGGGGTGAGAATCTTCAAGAATAGTTAAAAGTTCTTCACCATTTTTGGCCTCTGTAACCTGATACCCCAGATTGTTAAATTCTTGCATGGCCTTTTTTCGAAACTCTTCTTCATCATTAACAACGAGTACATTATAAGAGGACTTTGTGCCGCCTTTTTTAAGTTCTTCACTAAGAAGTAAACGAGGAAGTTTAATAGTAAAAATCGCCCCTTTACCGGGTGGGGAAGAAACACTTATTTCTCCATTATGGAGTTCACAAATATTACGGCTAATAGTGAGACCTAATCCTGTTCCAGTTTCTCTATCTTTTTTCCTTGCCTGTTCAAATTTATTAAAAATACTATCGAGCTTATCTTCTGGAATACCAGGGCCTGTATCAGAAATGGTTAACTCTAGACCACGATAGGACCCATCATAAGCGTGATCAGATTGATATTCCTTAATATTGATAGTGATCTTTCCCCCTTTCGGTGTAAATTTAAGTGAATTACCTAAGAGGTTTGAAAGTACTTGTATCATACGGCCATAGTCCGCAACTAGGTCATAATTATTTTCTTGATGTACTTCAATAGAGATTTCTTTTTCAGTACTTTTTAAATAGAAACCATCAACAACACTAGCTATCATTTCTTGTAAACTAAAACGTTCAAAGTCTAAACGTATGCCCCCTTCTAAACGACTTAAATCAAGAAGATCAGTAATCAAATTAAGTGCTACTCTTGCCGAATTTTTACAACGCCGTATGAGATCAGTTCCCATGGTACTTAATTTGTATTTATCATCTTCTAAGATTAAATCCATGGAAGTTTCAATAACAGCTAGAGGGTTCTTTAAATCGTGGGAAACAATGGCGAGAAGATCATCTTTATCTTTACTGACCCTTTCAATCTCTGCTTTTTGTTTCCTTAGATCCTCTAGAAGGTGGGACTTTGAACTGAGGGCCTGTTCGGCCTGGTCTTTTGCTTCTCTAATACTACGCTCGGACTTTCTTAAAATTCTTGTTCTTTCATTGACTTGTCTAATCATTCCTTGAAAAGTAAGGGCCAGGATACCAATTTCATCACCCGATCTCACCTGAATATCAATATCATGCTCACCTTGAGTAAATTGTTTTGCCTGATGTGTAATTTCATCCAAATTTCTTAAAAGGTAACGTGTAAACAACCAGCCCAAGAACGAAAATCCCATTAGCATAAAAATACTGATAATGAAATTTTCGGTTTTTAAAAAACTTGAATGAAAGGCCCTCAATCTTCTCTCTTCTCCCAGTGCTAAATGAAAAACTTTATTTCCATTGAGAGTGATGGAAGAGAAAACGAAAAGGGTTTCCTGATTTAGAAAATTTACTTGTTTATGGAGATAATGACTTCCCCCTTTTAAGAAGTCATAAACCTCGACTCCGGTAAAATCTTCTGTCATATTATATTTAATAGCTTTAGTATGACTGTATCTCTTAATAACTTGGGGATGAAATATATAATCCCCTTTTTTATTAGCTAAAAGTAGAAAGCTTTTCTCGCGGGATTGATTAAGATTTATCTTATTTTCCAGAAAGCCATGAAAATCATAAAATATATTAATTAAAAAGTTTTGAGTAACAATCTTAACAATAACATATGGGTATTCACCCCCATTTAAAAGGACTTCACTAAAGTAGACATTCGAAGTCAAAGGTATGAATTCTTTAGGTCGCTTTTCAGAAAAGTTTGGTGCTCTATCACTTAATTTCATTCCGTTTGATTTATAAATTCTATAGCCGATCCAGAAATCATTTATTGAATTACTATCTTCAAGCATTCGCTCAATTCTATTGAATGAATTGGCTTCTCTATCATAAAAAGACAGCCTCTCCCCAAGATGACTTAGTTGTTTTAGCTCGTTTCTAAAAATATTGGTGAGAATATCACTTCTGTTTTCAAGATCTGAAAAGTGAGCGGATTCAACGAGTCTATTTCCTGCATAATACAAAAGAGCACCGACCACAAAAGCAGACATGAACACCATAAGAGAAATGATGAGGGAAACCTTGGCCGCTACCGAATTTTTGATTAATGCAATCACCGAAATTCCTTTTATGTAAGGCTTTTCGGAAGCGCAGGATTAAAATTTATGGAATCCTTAAGATTTAAGGAACTTAGTACCGATAAGCAAATACTAGATTAAAGAACTATGACTCAAGATTATCGCTTTGGAGGCTTTCTTGCTCAGGAGTATCTTCAACACTTGCTTCGCCAAAACTGGCCCATACCATGTAAGAAAAGCCGATAACACAAATAAAAGCGGTAAAAATGGCCCAATATCCAAATACCATATAAAAAACCTCCAAAAAGATGTTATCAGTTTAACCCCAAGGCCTCCTTTGGGTCAATATCGACAAGAAGGCTTTTCCCTTATAGAAGTCATGGTTGCTGCTGGTATTCTTGCTGCGTTAAGTTATTTTGGTCTCCAATTGACCGATCAAATGCGAGACAATCAAAGACTGACCGAAAAACGCTTTGAAGCCTTTAACTTAGCTAATGAAATTCAAACAATTTTGGCCAATAGTGATAATTGCAAAACAACTTTCTCCGATATCAAAATAAAAGAACTTACGAACTGGAAAGTAGAACCGAAAGTAAAACTACCTCTTAATTCCATCGTTAAAAAGTTTTACTCGGCCGAAGACCTAGAGCCTGTTACCAGAGAAAAATTTAAAACTTCCGACCCAGATGAGCCTATTCTCTATAGCGGTCTAAAAATAAACTCCTACTGGCTTGAGATGAGAAACGAAGACTTTATAAGCGATGATTCACTTGAAGCTTCTTTAACCTTTCTCATCGAACTCTCCCTTAAGGGGGATCAGTTGATTAAGAAAAGAATGCCTCTAAGTTTTAAATTTGACCCTTTGGAACCCAATAAAATGACATCATGTACTTCCGTTGGAGGAAATGTCGCAGGCTCTGGAGCGATGGAAATAGTAGATCCTCTCAAAGAGCCTCAATGGGTAGGTAAAAGTGGTGAGGAAGCTTGCAAGGAACAAGGGAAAAGTTGTGCCTTTGTCTCCAGCATAAATTACGCCTCAAATTTATACGGTGAACAAGGTGCTTTATCCAATCTCTGTCTTATCGGATACAATCAAAACTTAGAAGGAGTTGCCAATGGGAATCCCAAAAGCAACATCCATAGTTGCCAAGCAAAACTAGGACGTTTTTCGACCTATCAAATTAGTGAAAAGGACTATGGTGTCACATGCCAAGGTATTTTTTTGGCCCATTGTCATTAATTCGGTATAATAAAATCATCAGTCTTTAATGAGGTCGTGTGTGAAAACTTTCTGGTTTTGCTTTCTTCTTTTTTGGTCATTGCCTAGTATGGCCAAGGAAGAAGAAACTGATATTCACCTCGCCACCATTTCAACCGATTATATTTCAAAAACTTATGACCTTACTGTGACTCTCAATAATAGAAAACTCATCTCCGCAATAAAAACCAAAAGCAGCAAGAAAAAACACCCTAAAACTTATCCCGTAAGCGTGCTTAGCCAGCCCATTACACTTGTTAAAGCAGTGGGAGTAACTATCATAAGCTTAAAATGCTTAAACTTTGCCACTAGTAAAGGCTGTGACATTGAAATTGAATATCCTTCCAACATCACCATAGGAAGTTTTAAAACTTTTAAGGCTAAGCTAGAATTCATTAAAGGTAAGTGGCAATTAACCCACAATTCAAAACCCTTCACTAAAATGCACCTCATTTCTCGTAAGCTCTTAGGCCTTCTTATTGGCATCAAAAGGATTGAAATCCATTAAAATACGCCACACTAAGTTGCCAAAGACAAAATCATGCACGCTTAATCAATGCTTTACCCACCCTTAACAAAGCGACTTTCAGGCTTCTTGTGCTCAAAGTGGAATCCTTTAAGATATCTTTAGACAAGGTAGGTATCATGAAAAGAACGACACTTCCTCCATCTCTGGCGAGGGGAATAAAAGGTCCGGTTAACTTTTTTCCTTTCTTTTTTTTCCATGAAGAATTAGACCAAAACTGGGTAAAGGACTTAATAGATTTACCTCGATTACAACATATGAATTTTCCTAGTTATATGAAAAACATAGAAAAAGCACCTCTTATATATTTAAGTGAGGAAGATTTGAAAGTCCTTTATTTTCTAGAAGCAGGCAGAACTTTCGACAACATACTTTTTGCTATTAGAATGAATTGTGAAATGCCTTTTGATCAGATTAAAAGGTTAGAAGCCATTCTCAAAACATATAGAGAACAAATAAACTTGTCTAAACCCAGTTTTCTTCCCATGAGTGAAGCTTTTTTAACTTTTTTTTATGGCCTTTCCAGCCAGAAAGAAAAAAGCCGAAAATTTATGAGTCTTGCAGAACACCATATGGCGGAAGCACTAGAAAGGGTTGAAGATGAAAATCATCACCCTTACGGTCTTCTTTTTGTGGCCTTGACCCAAGTAGGACGAGGCCTATGGGATGAAGCCACCAAAACAATCAAGAATTATTCCCTGCTTAAGCCAGGGCCGCAGGTTTTTAGAATTCTTATTAAGCTCTATCTCCATATGGGAATGAGGGAAGAGGCAAAGGCCATTGAAAGACAAGCCGTTCAGCACCGTCAAAAGATCAAAGAGACACCTATAGGTGCTACTTCTTGGCCTTTGGCTTCTTAGAGCCTTTAAGACTTTGGATAAACTCATCATAACCAGGACTTTGCCTTAAAAAGCTCAAGTCGCTATCTTGATTGATATGTCCCCAATCATTATAGCCTCCACTTATGGCCATTTTTAGGTATTGCTTAGAAAGATCAACCTTTTGATCACGTGAATAGAGGCATGCAAGGTTATAACAGCCGACTGATTCATCGAGAAAGCAAGCCTTAGTATAAAACTTATTAGCCTCTTTAAGTTTTTTCTGTTGCTGCATCAAAAATCCAAGATTTGAGCAACCAGCACCAGATCCAAGATCACATGCCTGCATATAAAGTTCTTCCGCTTTAGATGCCTTATCCATTTCTTCAGAAAGAATACCTAAATTAAGACAAGCAGTAGGATCTTCCGTCTGACAGGCTTCTTCAAATTGAGAGAAAGTCTCATCTAAATTGGGAAGATCATGCATAATAGAGACGGCTTTTTTTCTAAAAGCATCAGCTTCACCCGGATTACCTCTTCCCTTTTCGATTTCCCACGCGGTGTAACAGGCATAGGCATTTTTTGACTCACACAATTTCGCGACATGAGCAAAACCGCTTTCTTTAGAGCCAAATTCATATTCGACACGACCTAGCCAAACACAACCACGAGCTTCACCGGCCTTACATGCTTTATTAAAGAGGGCCAAAACTATAGGTTTGATTTCATTAATCTTGCCATTTCTCATGAGGTAAAGGGCAAGACGGGAGCAACTAGGACCATCCCCTTTTTCACATCCTTGTTGCCACTTTTTTGGTTCACCTTGAAGTTGCATTTTATCGTAACTTTCGGCCTTAATAGAAATCACCTTAGAGATGACCTCATTCAAAGTCACTTTCTCTATCCCCTCTCCATGAAGAAAAAAGTCCATTTTTTTACTATAGTCGTTAAGCTCCCAATTAATGTCTTTATACCACTTGGGTGGGTTAAGTTTTCCAGAGGAACCATCAGGTGTAAAAACCACACCTTCTTCTGCGGTAAGAGGTATACCCGTTTCTTTATCATTGTGTTTTGCTAAGACAACACCTGAGCGAACGGCCACTAGAGTTTGACCATCTGGGGTGGCATGAATAAAGAACTCGGTACCCCGAATCGCCATTGAAGCGGTTTTCGTTCTCACCTTCAATTTATTTTTATCCTTATCTTTGTTTATATAATCAACAAGGATATTCCCTACTTTTAAAAAGAAATTAGTTTTCTTTTCATTATTATCCTCAGGATCTTCCACCTTGCCCTCTAAAACTAATTCACTACTAGGACCGATCTTCATTCTAGAGCGATAATTCTCACCATAGCCTAATATGACCAAACCCTTTGCGGATGTTGTAATAAGGTCATTGGCAATAAGAAAGTCGCCTTTAAAGATTTTTCGAGACTCTTTTGATCGAGTCATCGAAACATCACCTTTTCGATACACCACTTTGTAGAGATCAGGTGCGGCTTGAGTAAAAGTCATGAAAACAATGAGAGAAAAAATCCATAGTTTTTTCATAAAAGATCCTTTCCTCTATTATAGAAATTTAATAGCTTATCCTGAAAGGGAGAAAGTTTTTTCAGGTACTTAGAAAAATCATCCCCCCCTCACATTGTTGGCTATTGCCATTCATATTAATAAATGATAATATTTTAATATGAACGAACAAATGAAAGAAAAAGCCTCTTATGTTTCTGAAAAGCTTAAAGCCCTTTCTCACCCCAAGAGGCTCTACATTGTTTGCTTAATAAAAAGCCAAGAAATGAGTGTATCCCAAATAGAAGAAGAGTCAGGCCTTAGCCAATCCCAGACCAGCCAAGTCCTCAATGACCTACGAAGACAAGATATTTTATCTGTTCGCAAAGAGGGAAAACAAAGTTTCTATCGTCTAAAAGATCAAAATCTAGAAAAACTTATCGAAACAATTTACTACATTTATTGTGAGGAGGAATTATGAGCCAGTTTACCCCCATTAGCGCTCTATCAGGAGGGCTTCTTATAGGCCTCTCTGCTCTTATCTTATTTTTTGGTCACGGAAGAATATTTGGAATTAGTGGCATTATCGGTGGACTACTTGAAAAGAAAAACTTCACCCTTTGGCGTGTTCTTATCGTTCTTGGACTTATAGGAGGAGCGCTCATTGGTCATTTAGTTTTCCAAACAGAGGCTAAGATTCAAACCTTGCCCCTTCCCTATCTTATTGTAGGTGGTTTCCTCATGGGTTTTGGAACCCGACTGGGTGGTGGCTGTACCTCAGGTCATGGAGTTTGTGGCAATTCAAGACTGAGCCAGCGTTCAATAGCCGCAACTTTAACCTTTATGGGATCAGGTGTTCTAACTGCCTTCATCCTCAATCAATTGGGAATTCTATCTTAGGAGAATAAATATGAATAAAAACTTCTTTGTCTTAGTGAGCTCTCTCCTCTTTGGCCTTGGTCTTGAAGTCTCTGGAATGACAAACCCCCAAAAGGTTCAAGGCTTTCTCAATCTCTTTGGGGATTGGGATCCAAGTCTTATTTTTGTTATGGTTGGGGCCATTGCTTTAAAGGGGAGTGTCTATTTTTTCTTAAAGAAAAAATATCAGAAACCTTGGTTTGAAAGCGAGTTCTATCTTCCTAGCAAGAGCACTATCGATAAAAAACTTATTATCGGATCTTTCATCTTTGGTCTTGGATGGGCCATATCGGGATTTTGCCCAGGCCCTGCTGTAGCGGGAGTTTTTCGCTTACAGCCTGAGGTTTTTGTGGTTATCGCATCAATGCTTACCGGTATGGTGGCGTATAAATTTGTTGAGTAAGGTCTATTTGAATTTAACAACACAGTAATTCTTTTTGCCTTTTCTGACCACAAGAGCACTTTCACTTGCAAGGTGCTCTTTTTGAACCACAACATCAATCCCTTCAACGGAGATATTATTTATATAAACGCCTTTTTGAGTGACACTTCTTCTCGCCTCTCCCTTTGATTTGAAAAGGGGTGTTTCACTTAACATATCCAGAACAGGCAAGCCCGCATTTAATTGCTCGCGCGAAAGGTCGATGCTAGGAACATCGGCGAAAATCGAATCAACTTCCTTATCCGATACCTTTTCAATGGTGCCACCAAAGAAGAAACTTGTAGCCCTTAAAGCCGCTTCAAGACCTTCTTCTCCATGGGCCAATTTAACGACAGATTCGGCTAACTTCTTTTGAGCAGCTCTTTTATGGGGTTCTTCTTTGGTTTGTTTTTCAAAATCATTGATTTCATCAACACTAAGGAAAGTGTAGTATTTAAGGTATTTGACCACACTTTCATCGTCACTATTGAGAAGGTATTGGTACATTTGATAAGGGCTAGTCAGCTCAGAGTCTATATAAATGGTTTTACCACCTTCAGACTTTCCAAACTTTTTTCCCTGAGAATCAGTTACCAAGGGAGTCACAACCCCATAGACTTGGCCTTGATACATCTTTCGTGTCAAATCAATACCAGCAGTAATATTGCCCCACTGATCACCACCACCCATTTGTAAGGTGACACCATGATCTTTATAAAGGCAAGCAAAGTCATAGGCTTGAATCATCTGATAAGAAAACTCTGTATAGCTAATGCCTGCCTCAGAATTAAGACGGCTTTTCACACTATCTTTTGCGAGCATTTCACTGAGACGAAACCTCTTTCCCACAGTTCTTAAAAATTCAAGAAAACTGAACTTTCCAATCCAGTCATAATTATTAACAACCACGGCCTTATTTTCTCCCTCAAACGAGAGAAAACGAGAGAGTTGGTTTGTCATGGCGGCGACATTTTGATCAAGAATTTCTCCGGTTAGAAGATTTCTTTCTGCACTTTTACCGGAGGGGTCACCAATCATGCCCGTGGCGCCACCAATTAAAATAAAAGGTTGATGGCCTTGTTCTTGTAAGCGTTTCATTAAAACGACACCCAGAAAGTTTCCAATCTGAATCGACTTCGCTGTAGGATCAAAGCCAATATAGAACTTTAGCCCCTTACCATCTAACTTTTCTAAAACCTCATCATGAGATGTGTTTTCAATAAGTCCGCGCCACTTTAACTCTTCACTAAATTGCATGCTCAACCTTTAATTAATTCCAATTGTAATTAGTTAATTTTAAAAGTGAGCCCTGTAAAGTCATTTGTGCCACGGCAAGTACTGGGAAAGGTCCAATCCAAATAGTGTCAGCCTGAACATCATTGAGGAATTTCGTTGTCGCTTCGATATTGATTCCATTGAATGAATTCTTCGAAGAAAGTTCATCCAAAGCTTCACCTGAGACACGACAAGTAGCCGTTGTTCCAACAGGAAGATCAATCTCCTCTAGAGTTCCACCAATCTGAGGGCATAAGGCCACAAGGAGCCCCGCTTGCTGAGGCGTCATCACATCACTAGTGGGAACAAGGGATTCTGACGTATCGAGGTTTTGACCATTAAAAACAGTGCTATCTCTTTGAATGAGACCTGAAGCCGTCATGCGAGTGTATTGCGCTGTAAAGGAGAGGCGTCCCCCTTGCCAATTTCCTTCAAGAACGGAGAAGTCTCCCACTCGATCCACCTGGGCAATAGACTGAAAGGAAAAAAAGACCAAAAAGATAGACAAATAACGCATAAAACACTCCTTAGATTCATTTTATTAGACAGTAATCATCTGGTCTCGGTCACCTTTTGTAAACTTGATATAATGCTCAGATGTCTCGCGAATTCCCTAGAAAAATCGCCATAATCGGTGGTGGCTATAGCTCTCTTGCTGCAGCCAGTCTATTAAGTCATCACGGTCTTGAGGTAGATCTCTTTGAAGGTCATACCTACTTGGGTGGTTGTGCCTCTTTTTTTAAACGAGGTCAGTATAAATTCGATTGTGGCGCGACAACACTCTCTGGCTTAATGCCAGGACGACCACTTCATTCTCTGCTTCTATCCCTCGATGTTAAACCAGAAAATATATGCCAAAAACTCAATATCACCCACCTTGAAACCCCTATGAAACTCCATTTAAGTACTGGCAAAAGCATTACTCGACATCGTCATTTTTCAACATTTATGGAAGAGTTGGCAGCTCAATTTCCCGGTATTAACCACCGGAGATTGTGGCAAAGAATGAAGGAGCTTGAGGCAAGACTTTGGGAAGTGATAGGTGCTTCGCAACATTTCCCTCCCAAAAGTCTCTCTGACCTTGGAAATCTCCTAAAGCCTAGGATTATAAAAAAGGTAGATTTAGGACCACAAGCCTTTATTCCTTTAAAAACACATATTCCCTCTCACTACCCCCAAGAATTAAAAGACCTTCTTAATGAACAACTTTTGATTTCTACCCAAAGTACCTTAAAAGAAGTCCCAACCTTACTTGCCGCTATGGGTCTAACTTATCCTGAGGACATGCATTATAGCTTTGGCGGCATATCGACTCTTGCTTATTTTCTTAAAGAGACTATTGAAAAATCTGGTGGAAAAATTCATCTCAGAAGAAAAGTAAAAGAAGTCATTCCTCTCGGTAAAAACAAAGGCTTTGAACTTGTTATTCAAAAAGCGGGTAACAAAGAGGTACGTTTTCATGCAGATCTGGTTATTACTTCGACCACCATTTGGGACACACCTAAGCTTTTTAAAGGCAGTATTAAAGAAAGGTTTGAAGAAATTCACAAGAATAAAGATAAAGGGACTTGGGGTGCAATGACAGCATATTATGCCCTCAAAACTAAAAGCCCTCAAAATATTCTCTATCACCAAATCCACTATAAGAATGATCCTACTTTTAATCGTGGCTCCCTCTTTTTCTCTTTTTCTCATCCGGATGATCACGAAAGGGCCCCCCAGGGCATACAGACACTAACCATAAGCACTCATTGTGACGCCAATAGGTTTTATCCCCATATAGATAAATCGGATTACGAGAAAATCAAACAGGCGTTTCAAAGTCTGTGTGAAGAAAAACTTAAAGAAATTTTTCCGGATGAATTTGAAATTCTTCATGCAGAAATAGGAACACCAAAAACATTCGAGCGTTTTACTAATCGCCATCGTGGCCTAGTTGGAGGACTTCCTCATAACAGCAAAAATAACATTCTAACCTTTCCAGCCCAAGAGACATATCTTGAGAATTTCTATCAAATAGGAGACACTACTTTTCCCGGTCAAGGAATTGTTGGTGTCACAACGGGAGCTATGATCCTTGCAGGAAAAATTTTAAAGAAGAATTTCCTCACACCATAAAATATCAATTGACTTAAATGTGGACAGGAATCGCTGTACCTTTAATAATAGAGGCAAAGGATTCTGCTTGTTTAAGATACTAATCTTATTAACTTTTATGAGCCCCATCTTTGGGGATTTAGTTGAAGTCACCTTCTTAAAGGGCAAAGCAATTTACGTGAGCCCTGGTGGTAAAAAGTTTCAGCTCAAAAATAAAGTCAAAATAAAGAAAGATGGTCTCGTTAAAACAGGAAAAGCTTCACTGCTTCGCCTCAAATTTAACAATGGCACACTCCTCAACATTGGCCCTCAAAGCTCCATGGTCATTAGCCATGAGGTAAAAGATAAACCCCACTTAGTCGAGCTCATCCGCGGAAAAGTTCGTGGCATCGTCGATCCAAAAGAAAAGCCTAAGGAAGGCTTTGATCACAAAATGATTATAAAGACTCGTTCGGCCTCTATTGGAGTTAGAGGAACTGACTTTGTTGTAGTTCACAATGATAAAAACCACATCACTTCCAATATTACGCTCAAAGGTGAAGTAGACCTCCACAAAAACTCTGATGAACAGATTTTTGAATCCCTTAGAGAAGAGTTAGATCCTTCAAAGAAACCAATCACTTTTGGTCAGGAAGAAAACTTAAATGCCATGGAAGAAGATCTTAGAAATTACCGCACGAGAAGAATTCCTGTAGGCCACTTTGCTGGCGCCTTTCCCAGTTACGAAAAGGCCATCAGTCCCGTGAGAATCGATGACAATCAATTGATGGCCCTCAATAAGAATAGGAATCTCAAAATTAACGCAGGAAACACTTCCAATAACAAACCAAAGAGAAAAGTTCTCACTAATAATTATCAAATAGGAAGAATTGATAATCCGGAGTCTAGCCTCGTTCCCCAACCTCAAAAATCAGAAACTTTGGATCAAACAAAGTACAACTCTATCACCACTGAAGAAGGGATACGCCATGGCGGAATTGTTGATCTTAACACCGGCATCTATATTTCCCCTCCCGAGCAAGCAAAGAGAGACCCCAAAACAGGTAAATATATAATCCCAGATGAACTAGGAGGAGTTGACCCTGAAACTGGTGAGTACGTACCTCCCAAGGGTGTCAAGCTTGATCCCATTTATGGATTCAAATACGACACCAATATTCCCAAAGACCGAAACGTAAAAGAAAACTTGGAGAAACTACAAAACCTCACGGGGAGTTTTACCGAAAAAGTCAGTGAAGCTTTAGAAATTTTTAAAGAAATCACTAGACTCGATCTTTATGGCTTTGCCAATTATCAATACACTACCAACGTTAGAGAAGATTATTATGGAGAATTTCGTCGCATCACCAATAAAGACTCCATGCTTTGGAATCTCGAAGGATTTGGCGGTTTTCAACTTTTCCACAATAAAGACTGGCTCATTTATCCTAAAGGCTCCATCCATTTTCGCTATTATGAATCTGGCCAACCCGACATAAGAGAGCTCAACCAATATGAGGGTATGATTGGCAATGAAATCCATTTAAAGCACTCTACCTTTGGCCGAAGCTCTCGCTTAATATTTGATCTCGCTTTTACCACTCGTTATCAAAATTACCAAAAGAGAGATCTTTATGATTTTTATACGGAAGATACTGGCTTTAAGATTATGGAGCGCTTAAGCCTCAATCGAAACAATCATCTCAATATCTATTATCAGGTGAGGGCTTTTCACGGTTATAGAGACCCTGACCATGGGAATATTCATAATTTTGGTTTCAATCATGACTTTGAACTCGGTGACACATGGTCACTACTCTATGGTGGAGAATGGAGTTGGCGTGACAATAAACTTGATAACAATACTTACGAAATTTTAGCAGGACATTTAAAATTTAAGTGGCGAGAAATCTTTTCTCGCACAGATATGACCTTTGGTTACACCTACCAGAACCATCAAAGTCGCATCCCTCTATATTTTGATCACGCGGTCTATTACAAAACGGACGTTCTCTTTCATCACAACCTCGGCCAATTTTGGAAAATTAATCTTCTCTATGAATTTGAGAGGATGAGAGGTTATGGTGCCGCCCAGACGAGTGAGGATCGATCCTTCATTCGTCAATCTTGGGGCGGCGGTTTAACTATGATGTTCTAGTTCTTTCCTTCTAAAATAGCGGTGACGCCCATGCCACCAGCAGTACATATACTGATGAGACCTTTTCCACCTCCATTTTCATGAATAACCTTAGCAAGCCCCGAAAGAATCCTCGCTCCAGTGGCGGCAAAGGGATGACCAAGGGCCAATGAACCACCCTTTACATTCATTTTTGAGCGGTCAATAGAACCTAGAGCGGTCTCGAGGCCTAACTTTTCTTTACAAAAAGTTTCATCTTCCCATGCTTTCAAAGTGCAAAGAACTTGGGCAGCAAAAGCTTCATGAATTTCGTAAAAATCAAAATCTTGCAACTTCATTCCCGCTCTTTTTAGCATTTTAGGTACGGCATAGGCCGGTGCCATCAGCAGACCTTCATCACTAACATAATCGACGGCTCCACTTTGTCCCATGGTAAGGTAGGCCATGACCTCGAGTCCATGCTCCTTAGCGTAGTCCTCACTGCAGAGAAAAACAGCGGCAGCACCATCGGTCAATGGTGTCGAGTTACCGGCGGTAAGGGTTCCTTCACCACTTGTTTTATCAAAAGCAGGCTTAAGCTTTGAGAGTTTTTCCAGACCAATATCTGCTCTTAAAATATTGTCTTTTTCAAGACCTCCAAAATCACAAACCAGATCACGATAAAATCCCGCTTCATAAGCATTTGCCGCATTCTTATGACTTTCAAAGGCCAACTGATCTTGATCTTCTCGGGAGATCCCCCAATTCTTGGCCATCACTTCGCAAGACTCTCCCATACTCAGACCTGTTCTTGCTTCTTTAATGGCAGGAAACTTGGGAAGAAGATCACTTGGTCCCAAACCTTTTAGGGCCTTGAGACGGGAGCCAAAATCGCGCGCATAGTTCATCGCCGAGAGGCGGTCTGAAAAAGATTTTTTAAATTCAACAGGAATATCCGAATTTGAATCCACTCCACCAGCTATACCACTATCAATTTGGCCCATGGCTATTTTTCCAGCGATAATGAGAGCGGCTTCCAAAGAAGTGCCACACGCCTTTTGAATGTCAGTTGCAGGAATATGAAAAGAAAGACCGGCTTCAATGGCTGATTCTCGCGCCAAAGCAAAGTCAGCAGCATGTTTACTTACGGCCCCTAAAACGACTTCACCGACTTCTTTAGAGTCTAGGGCCAAATCCTCTTTGAGTGATTTAAGAGCTGCACTCATAAGCTCCTTATTTCCTTTTTTCATGTATTTTGTACCAGAACGAGCAAAAGGAATTCTCTTTCCGCCAATGATACAAACTTTACGCATTTCCATTTTTCTTCCTTGATTAATTATGTTAATGAACTTCTCACATTTATTAGTCGTTTTTATTTTAAAGCAACTTCTTCTAAAACTAAAAAGGGCATATCGTAACGATATTGCTCAAACCATTTTTGACTTAGGCAGGCATAGCCTCCCTTACCCCAGCCCTCTCCCCAGCTATTGACAACAAGAACACATTTTTGGCCCTGAGAGGAGTGCAAATCTTTGGGAAGTTCCATCAGACCAATCATAAGAAGGGCATGTCCCTGAGCATGAATTCCGGAACCTCTTTGCATATTGGACTCCATAAAGACATAGCCCTCATTTTGAAAGAAATTTTTTGAAAGTTTAAATCCACCAATAACGGGAAAACCAAAGAGCAAACTCTGATAAACATCTTCGTTGCTCAATACTTCGCGAAAGGACTTCACCTTGGCCACGCCACGAAAACATCCCGACTTAAGAGGGATTTGAGTTTGATTGCGAGGGTGATCAATCAGATTATAGGGACAATCCTCCTCAAGAGGAATAGTGTACTCGCTAGAATTTTGGGACTGATAAAAAGCTGTATAGGGCCAGCTTCCAGGCTTTTGACAGGGCTTCTTTTGACACTTTTCTTTACTTTGAAAATAAAGGGCTTGTTCTGAAAGATTGACCTTTCTCGGGGCCATCAACTCCAAGGCACGAACACCGGCAAAGGCAGCACACGTGGGTCTTGGCCCTTGTCTTCTCACAGGATACCGAAAACTCCCCTTTACCAGAGAAATCCCCTGGCCTTCGTCTACAAGGTCTTTTGGTAGGTCTCTACTTTTTTTCAGAGGATTCTTTTTAAAGCCAACTTTGGAACTACCAAAACGCGCCCTCTCTTTTTGCACATATTCACCAAGGTCTAATAAATCTTCTTTAATTTTTGGAAGTTCTTTAAGAAATCTTTTCTTATCCTCTTCCCAGCGTTTAATGGTTTGCATCCTCCTACTTTCCCAATCATTTAGCTGGGCCTTTTTCCTTTCGGCCCAGGATAGAGCTTTATTTCCTTGTTTTGAGTTCTTTCTTATTCTTTTTTCTCTTTCATACTTTTCTTTAATCAGGGCCCGGTTTCTCTTAAGAACTTCCTGAATTTTCTTTTCCCCAGGACTCAGATCTTTTTTTGCCTCTTTTCTTTGTTTTGCCTTTGACTCTTCTTGAATTGAATCTTTTGGAACTATGACCTTTTGCGCCTCTTTCACCTGTTTTTTTTGAAATTGAACGGAGAAATCCTTTTCCAGCGATCGGCGAATTTCATAAAGAGGAAGAGGTAAACTCGTGGCAAAAGAAGAATGTATGAGAAAAATGGGGCCCAACGCCCATAAATAAAGTTTCACGCACAGTTTCCTTGGTCTGATTTTTAGTAAATCCATGATATACCTTTAGGAATGAAGGTGAATAGGGAGCAATACCTACAAGAAAAATTAAACAGGCTGGATCATTTTAACGCAATCAGGCGTAGAGAATCATGCCAAGTATGTTACCGAAAAAAGACCAACTGCCTTTGTCATGTTTTAAAACCTTTCACACCATACTGTGAACTCTCCCTGCTTATGCATCCCAAAGAAGGAAAGAAGCAAAAGATTGGAACTGGCAGGATGACCCACGCGATATTAAAGAATTCTCATCTTTTTATCGACGTTAATATGGATGAGAATCAAGCTTTTAAGAAACTTCTTAGCGATCCCCATCGCCATCATGTTCTTCTCTATCCTTCGAGAAATCCTGAATATATCGATCAAGCAGACATTCCTCCTTCTTGGACTAAGCCTCTTTTATCACAAAAAAAAATTCTCACCTTTCATATCCTTGATGCAACTTGGCCATGCGCGAAGAAAATGATGAGAGAATCAAAACTTCTTCAAAGTCTGCCAACCGTAAGTTTTAAAGAGAGTTATCGCTCACGTTTTGTCATTAAACACCAGCCCCATGAAGCATGCCTTTCAACTATTGAAACCGCCTTCATATGCTATGAGGGACTCAAAAAGATGGGGCTCGAAAAAGACCTTAAAAATGAACACCATAACTTAAACCAAGCTTTAGATGCCTTAGTGCAATTTCAACTTGATTGTGAAAACGACCCTCACCTGCCAAGTAATAGAGGATCAAAACCTAAAACCAAAAAGAATCTCAGCCACTCACGAATTCGCCCCAAGAAAAACCGTCTCTTTTACTGGGACACCGAAAAGAGTGAAGTCGGCCATAATCACAAATATAAAAATACTGACCAGTAAAAAAGAAGAATGCTTATGAGTGAACAATTTGATTACGACTTATTCGTTATTGGCGGTGGCTCCGGTGGAGTCAGAAGTGCTCGTTGGGCGGCAAGCTTAGGGGCAAAGGTCGCTATCTGTGAAGAGGATCGCTATGGAGGTACTTGCGTTTTAAGGGGGTGTATCCCTAAGAAAATGATGGTCTATGGATCTCACTTCGCTGATGACGTTATCACTTCCGCCGATTATGGCTGGGATATCACCATTAATGGATTTGATTGGGAGCATTTTCGCCAAAAAAGAGAGAAAGAGCTTTCCCGCTTAAGTGGCCTCTACGCTGGTATGTTGGAAAGAAATAACGTTGATGTCATCAAAGGCAAAGGCTCTTTTGTTGACACCCACACCATAAAGGTGGGCGAAAAAAGTTACACCGCAAAATATATCATCATTGCTGTTGGTGGAAGACCATGGGTCCCTGATTTCCCTGGGAAAGAGTTCACCATCAATAGTAATGATTTCTTTGAATTAAAAGAAAGGCCTAAGAAAGTAGTCATCAATGGAGGAGGATTTATCGGTCTTGAGTTCGCCTGTCTTCTCAAAAATTTTGGCAGTGAAGTCCATATTGTCATTCGTAGAGAAAATGTGCTTCGAGGATTCGATAGCGAATGTGCCTGCTACCTTAAAGAGCAGATGTTAAAATCAGGAATTCACTTTCATGAGCATCAACACATAAAAGAAGTTGAGAAAAAAGGCTCAAACCTGCTCGTTAAAACGGAGAAAGAAGAAATTCCCTGTGACCAAGTCATTATGGCGACAGGGAGAGAACCCTACACACAAGGTCTTGGTCTTGATAAAGCTGGGCTAGAGGTGCATGAAGATCAAAGTATTTCTGTAGATGATTACTCTCAAACCAAACTCTCTCATATTTATGCTGTCGGAGACGTAACCAATAGAGTGACTCTCACCCCCGTCGCCCTTCAAGAGGGCATGTTGGTAGCCGAAAATCTTTTCCGTCCCAATAGCGAGCGTGTGATGACCTATGAATACATTCCCTCGGCCGTCTTCTCTCAACCACCATTGGCCACCGTAGGCTTAAGCGAAGAAGAGGCCTTAAAAGAAGCGAGAGAAAAAGGCGAAGAAATAGAAGTTTATGCGTCAGAGTTTCGTCCCTTAAAATATACCCTCGGTGAGCGTCAAAAAAGAAGTCTCATGAAAATGATAGTCTCAAAAAAGGATAACAAGGTTCTAGGCCTTCATATGGTTGGGGATGACGCCCCTGAAATTATCCAAGGTTTTGCTGTAGCCCTTAAGGCCGGTGCTACAAAGGATGTTTTTGATCGCACAATCGGACTTCATCCTTCTAGTGCAGAAGAATTTGTTACGATGAGGACGCCACGATAAAGGTTAAATATTCACCTACAACACTCTTAAAACTTTCAAGATTGTAGGGCATGCCTCGCAAAAGATTGCAGGTAAAAAGAAAGGGCGCATAACGAGAAGTCTCGCCACTTTTCTTTCCCTTGCCAAAGTCCACGAAGCTATAAGAATAAGTCGTAAAATACGAGCTATTTTCTTGAACCTGAAAAGTCAGAGGTTTAAAAATTTCACCAGGTAAAATTTGGGTGTCCTTTTTTTCTTTAAGTTGTACCCTGAGGGAGCACCAATTGAGTCGCCTTTCCATATCATTACTATTGATATAGACATTTCCATTTTGAAAGAAAAGGGTACGCATAAGCTGGTTTTCTTCAGTTTGCACAGCACGAAATTTTAAATCCTTCAATATTTTTATTTGAAGCTTCTCCTTGGCATCGGCGAGATTCTTAAGTTTCTCCAATGACAAACTTTCCTTTTTTTCAATATCCTTTTGGCACTGAAACTTTGGTCCAGTTGACAGGGCCCAAGTCAACTTTTCTTCCTCAAGCTTTATGGCAGAACTCTCCGGCTTTTTTAATTGACCGCCGCGAACCATCACTTTAAGTTTATCGTCTTCATGCCATAGCAGGAGGTCGTGACTAGCATGCTTAATGCTTTTTCCTACATCCACCCTGGTATCATAAGATAATTTATGACTAGAACCCTCTACTATGAACTCACAAGAGAAGCGTTCGCCCTTTTGCTCCGAGGCAAAAACCTTTGAACTCATAAAAGAAGAACTCATCGCTACAAAGGTCACAAAGAAGAATAAGAAAATTTTCATAAAAGCCCACTTTTGTTTACAATATCATAGAAAATCACGAGGTTTTGAGCAAGGAGGCAGATGTGAACGGAGCCCTTATAGGCTGTTTAGGTTTAGGAGCGTTCCTTCTCGCCTATCGTTTTTATGGAACCTATCTCAGTGACAAGATTTTTCGTTTAATAGAAAAAGACCGCAAGGCCGTGCCAACTCCTGCCCATGAGTTTCGCGATGATGTGGACTTTGTTCCCACAAGAAAAGGGGTGCTTATTGGTCATCATTTTTCTTCTATTGCCGGTGCAGCCCCCATTGTGGGCCCTGCAGTTGCTGCCATTTGGGGCTGGCTTCCTGCGTTTTTATGGATCACCCTAGGTGTTATTTTTATGGGAGCTTGCCATGACTTTGGAGCTCTGGTCATCTCCATGCACCACAGAGGCTCCTCCATGGCCACTGTGGCCGAGTCTCTCCTTGGTAAACGAGTGAGAAATTTACTTTTACTGGTAATCTTTTTTCTAGTCTGGATGGTCATCGCCGTGTTTGCGTTGGTCATTGCCAACCTCTTTGTTTCCTATCCCTCTGCCGTTCTTCCGGTAAACTTTGAAATTCTAGTTGCTATCGCCATGGGAGTCTTTATAAACAAAAGAGGCGCAAGTCTAAAGCTCCCCTCAATCCTGGCTCAAGTGACTCTTTATATAATGATTTATCTTGGCACTCTTTTTCCTATTAGCCTTACTCCAGTATTAGGTGACAATGCTCTGATGGGTTGGATGCTTTTTTTATTAATCTATAGCTTTATAGCTTCCGTCCTCCCAGTATGGGTTCTTTTACAACCGAGAGATTATATCAATGGGCACCAACTTATCGTTGGCCTCTTTCTGATGATTGGAGGTCTTTTCATTGTTCAACCACAGATTGTCGCGCCAGCAATAAACCCCAATCCACAAGGGGCACCTCCCCTTTTCCCTTTTCTCTTCATCACCATTGCTTGTGGCGCTATAAGTGGTTTTCATGGTCTCGTCAGTGGAGGGACAACCTCAAAGCAGGTGGCTTCTTGGTCAGAAGCTAAACCCGTTGCCTATGGCTCCATGTTAGGCGAAGGCCTCCTTGCCCTCTTGGCCACCTTGGCCGTCACCGCGGGTTTTGCGAGTGAGGGTGCATGGCATAATCATTACGCCAATTGGAATCAGGCCAATGGTCTGTCCGCAAAAATTAATGCCTTTGTTAACGGCTCAGCCTCTTTTATATCGGGCTGGGGAATTAGCGAAGAAATTGGCCAAACCTTAATGGCCGTTCTCATTATTTCTTTTGCTGCCACAAGCTTAGATACTGCCTGTCGTATTCAACGTTATATAATTAGTGAGGTGGGCGAAGGTCTTGATATTCCCATTTTAAAAAATCGCTATCTTTCAAGTTTTATTGCCGTTTTTACGGCCTTTCTTCTTATGACCTCTAGTGATGGCGGAAAAGGCGGCTTAAGTATATGGCCTCTTTTTGGCGCCACCAACCAAATGCTGGCAGGATTAACCCTCCTTTTGATCTGTTCTTTTCTAAAAAAGAAAGGATCTCCCCTTTGGCATTATTTAGTTCCTGCTTTTTTCGTTCTTCTTATGACGACAGGTGGCTTAATTCTCAATATAAAAATTTTCACACAACAACAAAACTGGTTTCTCACCACTTTAACAGGGCTCCTTTTACTTGCCCAATTTTGGACCATGGCTGAAACATTTCAATTTATTAAAAAGGAAAATTCTCAATGAAAGCATTATTGTTTCTTTTCCTTATATTAGCCCCCCTTTTTTCCGTAAAGGCTCAGGAACTTAAAGCTCAAATCGATCCTTCTGTAGAGCGAATTCTTAAAAATTACGGGATCAAGAAAGAGCATCTTTTTTATTCCTTTATTCCCTTAAATAATAAAAAGAATCAAACCAACTACCAAAGTGAGATACCTTTTATTCCTGCTAGTGTGAGCAAGGTCTTCACAGCACTATATGCCCTTAAAAATCTAGGACCTGATTTTCGCTATAAGACCATGGTTTATAAAACAGGAAAAATAGAAGATGGAGTTCTTAAAGGCGACCTCATCTTAAAAGGCACTGGTGATCCTTCATTGACATTAGCACGCCTGATGGATTTGGTTTTAGAAGTTCGCGCCTTAGGGATTAAAAAAGTCGAGGGAAATTTATTCTATGACGACTCTCTTTTTCCACCCACTCTTATGCTTAGTGAATTCGGAGCAGGTGATCAGACATATAATCCCGGCCTATCTGCCCTTAACCTAGAATATAATCGTATGAGCATTTACCGAAAGGGTTCAACAAAAGCGCGTTACGCTGAATTCATTGCTCTTCCCCCACTTGATCATATAAAAATTGAAAAAACAGATGATGAGTTTCCTATTGGACAAAACTTCCTTTTTAAAAAAGACAACCCTGGGGAAGTTTGGCAGCTTAATAATAAAAAAGGTTATCGCCTCATCGAAGAAGTTCCCGTAAGACGAACCTCTCGTAGAACGGCGGAAAGTTTTCGCCACCTCCTAGAGCTTTGGGGTATCCAAGCCCCGCCTTCCCGTTTTTCTAAAACCCCTAAGGATGCCCTACTCGTTGCCGAAGACAGATCTGCCAGTCTTATTAACCTCCTCGCCCTCACTCTGGAATATTCCAATAATCTTTATGCCGAGCAAATTCTTCTCACTTCTAGCAAGAAAACCAATTTAAAAGAAGCTGCTAAAGTGATGAGCGAGTGGATTAAAGAGCGAGTACCAGAGTGCAAGGAGGACTTGGTCAACGGCTCAGGTCTTACAACCGAGCATAAAATCACCGCCCACTGCCTCTCTCAATTTCTAGCCAACTTTGCTTTTGTCACCTCAGAACACAAAGAGTCCCGAGGCTTTATGAGTTTACTCTCTATTAATGGTCAATCGGGATGGCTTAAAAGCCGCCTAAAAAAACCAGAAACAAGCTTTCGAATATGGGCAAAGACAGGAAGTTTAGATTATGTAAGCAACATCGCCGGGGTCCTTTTCACCCTTTCCGGTAAAGCATACGCTTTTACCCTTTCCCTTAACGACTCCCCAAAGAGAGAGCGTATTGACCTTGCCCAAGGAAAGAAGCCCAGTGAGCTTAAGAAAAAAGAACGCAGAGAGCTAAAGAAATGGCTTCGTGGGGCGAATCGGTGGAGTCGAAAAGCTAAGGAAGCCTCTGACAAACTTCTTGAACATTTTATTCAAACTCTTTAGGATAACGGCATGAATCAATTCGACAATATCCGTGAAAAAATACAACAAACCCTCTCCCGCATGGAACTTCCGAAAAGAGCAGTCATTACTGCTGGCATGCCTTATGCCAATGGCCCCCTTCACATAGGTCACCTCGCTGGAGCCCATGTCCCTGCTGATGTCTATGCTCGCTTCCAACGAATGCTCTTAGGTAATGAAAACGTTCTCTTTGTTAATGGAACTGATGATCATGGTTCGACCTCTGAAGTCGCTGCCAAGAAAAAAGGTGTCTCCACTGAAGAGTTTATCAATGATATTCACTCCATGCAGTCAAAAACCATGGAACGTTATCATATTAGCCTGGATGTCTATACTGGAACTTCCCGTCCTGAAAATTTTGAAGACCATAAAAATTTGTGCCAAGAATTTTTAAGGGACCTTTATCATAATGGGCGACTTAACAAGAGAACTTCCCTTCAATGGTTTGATCCCAAACTCTCCATGTTCTTACCTGATCGTTATGTAACCGGAAAATGCCCCAACGAGAAATGCGAAAACACCAGTGCTTACAGCGAAGAATGTGATGCTTGTGGAAAGCAATATGAAGCCAGTGAACTTATTGAACCTAAAAGTAGTGTTTCTGATGCCACACCTATTCTTAAAGAAACAGATCACTTCTATCTTGATATGTGGCAGGCCACCGATGAATTAAAAAGATGGCTGGATAGTAAGAAACGCACATGGCGAAAAAATGTCTTAGCAGAAGTTGAGACGACAGTTATGCCCACTCTTGCTTTCACAAACAAATCTGAACCCAAGTTTAAAGAAATCAAAGACACTCTTCCCAAACACAAGAGTCGTTATGCTCCAGGAAAAAAAGTTGCTGTGGCCTTTGAAACTTTAGAAGATCTCGAAGTAGGAAAAGAAAAACTAACAAACGCTGGAATCGAGTGTGAACTTCTTGATGACTGGGCCCATCGTTCCATTACGAGAGATGTGAAATGGGGCATCCCCGTCCCCACAGATCTAGATGAAAGTATGGTCGACAAAACTCTCTATGTATGGCCCGAATCCCTTATCGCTCCTATCTCCTTTAGTCGCGTCGCCCTAAAAAAGCAGGGGCTTAAAGGCGAAGAACTTAATAAGACGATTGACTCTTATTGGAAAAATAAAGATTCAAAAATTTATCAATTTCTCGGTCAAGATAACATTTTCTTTTACGTTCTCATGCAAGGGGCCATGTGGTTAGGAACCAAGAAGGATTGGAATATGACTGAGATTTTTGCCAGTTACCATCTACAAGTAAACGGCGACAAGATGAGTAAATCAAAAGGCAATTTTTTTACGGGTGATCAACTGCTAGAGGAAAAAGGATATAGCTCTGATCAAATTCGCTATTTCTTATCCACCTTAAGCCTTCCCGAAAAAAATTCAAACTTTGACGAAGAAACATTAAAAAGTAGAAACGAATTTTTAGCCGGTCCTCTTAATGCGGCCTTTGAAAAACCCATCAGTGCCTGCCACTCAAAATTTAATGGTGTGGTACCCCAAGGTAAACTTATTGGTAAAACTGAGAAAGAATCAGCTAAGGTTCTCCCTAATTACTTACGAATGATGCAAAAGGGTGATACCGCAAAAATTTTAGGGATGGTGGAAAATTACGCACGAATCATCAATGGTCTCTTTACTCAGTTCAAGCCCCATGATGACCGCTTTGATGAGCAAGAGAGAAAGGACGCCCTTTATTCTTCATTTTATATTCTTAAAAATCTCGTTATTATGCTCCATCCTGTAGCCCCGGAGACCATGGAGAAATTACGCCTTAGCCTCAATCTACCTGAAGACATTTACTCCATTAAAAACTTAGAGAATCCTTTTCCACGTGACCACAAAATTGGAATACAGACAGAGTATTTCCCAAAATAAAGAATGGATAAACCTCTGTTTGAAGATCTACCAAACGACTGGCAAATGGCCCTTCAGTCCTTCACCGAAAGTGAAGAAGCTAAAAAGTTACAAACTTTTGTTTCAGACCTTTCAAAGGCCTTTAAGAGTGGCGAAGTGTATCCTCAAAGATCTCAGCTCTTTTACGCCTTTGAACTCTCTCCCTTTAAAGAGACAAAAGTTGTTATCCTTGGACAAGACCCCTACCACGGAGAAGGCCAAGCTCATGGTCTCGCCTTTAGCGTTCCAGCGGGAATGAAAATCCCTCCCTCCTTAAGAAATATCTATAAAGAATTAGAGGAGGATTGTTCTGTCAAAACACCAACTCATGGCGATCTCAGTTCTTGGGCCAAACAAGGTATCTTACTTCTCAATACGGTTTTAACCGTCGAAAAATCAAAGGCCGGCTCTCATCAAAAAAAAGGTTGGGAAGCCTTCACTGATGAAGTTATTAAAGTTATCAGTCGTAAACGAGAAAATGTCGTCTTCATACTTTGGGGCTCCCCGGCCCAAAAAAAGCAAAAACTCATTGATGCCAATAAACACCACATCATTGAAAGTGTGCACCCGTCACCCTTAAGTAGCTATCGAGGTTTTTTTGGTTCTCGCCCTTTTTCAAAGACAAATCTCTTTCTAAAAAGCACTCAACAAAAGCTTATAGATTGGGAACTACCTTCTAAAGCCAATCATCATAACCTTGAATATTTGTGAACCCCACTAGACCAAGGCACTGTTTGTTCCCACCCACAGCATAAGAGGTAATTCCAATGAGAAGCGGCTCTTTGTCCAATTCATAATAAACAAGTGGACCACCACTATCCCCAACACAATTGCCAGTAAGAGGCTGCTCCCCTCTGGTCAGTAAAACATTTGAATTATTAATTTGAATAAAATTAATAATGGCATCACTCATATTGTAATCACTAATGAGCATATCTCTAAAACTTTGATCAATAAGATCGGTTTTGGTTACACCAATAGGGGTGACATCAACTTCCTGGAGCATCTCAGAAAAAATAGGAAATCGACTTGGACTTTCCTGAGAGCCCCATCCTGTGGAGAGCATAGTTCCTGGAAGATTTCTAAATTCATTTTCCAACAGATCGGCCATAGTGTCTTTTCTAATGACTTTAATGGGTTTGAGGTATTCACTCTCCCTCACATCTCTCTTTAGAATAACGACAGCTATGTCATCGGAAGCCAAGTTATCGGGGTCGAAACCGGGGTGAATAATGACTTCCTTCACCCGTGGTAATCTTTTTAACCTTCTTTGCTCACCTGTAACAGTGGCCGCTTTGATGCGAAGGTCTCTAGGGCCAAAGACATCCACACAATGGGCCGCTGTCAAAATAACATTCTTTGCAATAAGACTTCCCCCACAAAGATGACCACTATAACGAGTATGAAGAGCCACTTGCCACGGGTGCTGAAGACTTGTGGTATCGCGCCCTCCAATAACTTTTTGATTTTGATCATAGATTTTGATTGGCGCAGTTTTTGCCATTGCGAAGGGAGAGAAAAAATTACAGAATTGGAAAATAGAGAGTATAAAAAGGGGTATTGAGCGCAATCGATCCATGATTTCCTCATTTGAATAGTTAAATAGTCTTTTAATCTATTAAAACCCCTTGAAAATAGGCTGTAAAATATCACTTTCTTACAATCAACCATTTGGCAGGATTTGGAGGCAAAAAACCTAAATTCTTGGGTGAAAGTGTCCGATAAATATAGTGATAAGTCCCTAATTTAATTGAGAGATGGAAATTGACCTAGGATCCATAGAAAAATGGATCTTCAAAAGGAATCAATAAAATGAAAAATAGACCCCTCATCTTTATCACCATAGCCCTCGCTCACTTACTAGAGCCTGTGATTAAGCTGCTATACTTCAAGGCCACCACTCCCTTTTCTTTTACGACCATCGTAAGCAATATTTCTCAAATTCATACACCAAGAGAGATTTTTGAATTCTGGTTTCTCTTTCCTCTTGGTGGTCTTGCCCTCTTAGGCGTAAAGAAATGGAGTTATCCCGTATTTGTAGGGGTGCAAATCTATAGTATCTACTCTCATATGACTTATGAGAAATACACATGGCCTTATGTCAGTGAAGTCCCTTTTGTCAGCAGTCTCGTTTTATTATTTGTGAATGCTTTAATCATTATTTACTTTGCTCTTCCCGATGTGAGGCGTCCTTTCTTTGATAGAAATATGCGCTGGTGGGAAACGCGCACCCGCTACAATTTACGCATTCCTATGACTTTCACGCATAGCAATCCTGAGCACCTCTTTGATTGCGACATTCTCAATATCTCTCAAAGTGGGGTCTTTATTAATCATAAAGGGGCCATTGAAGTAGGCAGCGTTATTCATATGAATATCAACTATAAAGAATACAATATTACTCTACAGGGAACGGTGATGAGCCAACACGCCTTTGAAGGCGAAAGAGGTATTGGGGTAAAGTTTCGCTTCCAAAATATCTGGGAGAATCTGTATATGAGAAAAATTGTCAAAAATATTTCAAAAGATATGGCCCTTATAGAAAAGGCACAAAAGAAAGCCGAAAAAATGGCCGCTTAGCTTTCCTCACAAAAAGTCTAAGTTTGAAACTAGAAAGAATCACTTTTTTTTAATAAATTGGGACCATGAAATTTTGGTCCCTTTTTCTTTTTAGTCTTTTATTTTACTCCTCCTGTCTGCCTGGAACTACTGGAGACCTTATTTTCCGTGAACAAAACTTCATTCCCTTTGAGCAAGAACCTGAAGAAGTCACCTTTCGTCTGGTCACTGAAAAAATCTTTGAACAGAAATGCCTCTCCTGCCATAAAACAGACCGTGATTTAGGAGGTGTTGATCTTTCTCGCTATGACGCCCTCTTTGGTTATAGTGATTATTTCCAACCTATCGTGACCCCAAATGACCCTGACAACTCTGGTCTTTATACAGAAGTCGCCAGCGGATCCATGCCACCACGAAACCCTCTAAATGAAGAAGAAATTGAGCTCATTAGACGCTGGATTGAATCCGGAGCTGCCCAATAGTCTGACACCCCCATAAAAATTACCTTATTCACCCCTATAAACCCTTAAAATGAGAAAATAGGGCATGGGATTTTTAAAACTCTTTTTGCTACTTTTAACCACTATTTCAAGCACTTATGCCTTTGGTTCTAAGGCGCTCTTTAGTTATCCCAAGGGTCCAAAAGTTTACCATCCTTCTTTTCAGGGTTATGGCACCCTTAGTAAGTCTCTACCTGAAGCTGGCTTAGTCACCAAAGAAAAGAAAGGATGTGACGGGGCTATCGATCCTATGAGCTTAAGTAGAGAAAATGACCTTTTCAAAGGCCTTCTTCGTCTCATTGCCAATCCTGACCAAAAATTAAGAGGTCAAACCCTTGAGAAATTCCAAGAGCTTTTGAGCTCTTCAGAACACTTTTATAACAAGCCTTACGGCCACCAAAGAAAAGTCTTTTCAGGAAATTCTACGGTTTGGAGCTATGTCTCGCCAGAGCTTAAAGAGGTCAGTGAAAAATACCTTCATCTTCTTGAAGCCACTGATCCGGCCACACTCCTAAAGGCCCAGCTCACCCTCCAATACTACAATGAAAAAACAGCATGCGAAGAGAAAAACGAATGCATTAATGAACAAAATACTATTTCAATGATTAAAAGACGCCATTTCCTTCTCGAAAAGCTCGAGGAAGAGGCCCTTCATGCCCTCTATGAAATTTTGAAGATGGATGAATATGAGCTTAAGTATAAATTAAAGTCCATAAGCCACCCTAGAGAACTCATGGATATGGGAAAGAAAATAGACCGTCTTCTTCGTTCTCACTACAGAAGACCTCAAAAGACGAGAGAAAAGCTTCGAAGCTTTATGACGGCCCATAAAGAAGAACTTCGTGAACACTACCAATCAAATGACCTACATCCTTTGGCAAGAGCTCAAACTCTCGCTCAAGTGGGTCAATGTTTTGAGAGTGAACTCAAACCTCAATGTGAGGGAGTCGAGAGTCAAATGATGAAATCAAAAAAGGTAACAACCAAGGTATCAGGACTATTTTATCACCAAGGCTTTCATGCCTATAGAGACTACACCATTTCACAGGCACCTTATGGTCATCATATTTCTATGAGTATTCCTCTCATGCTTGAAGGTGATATTACCCCAGAAGAAGCAAATGATATACTGGCACAATGGAAAAGAACTCTAGAAGAATTTTACAATCAACACCAAAGCATTCGTTTCCAATTTTCTTTTCAATTTGTTTCACAAGATGAGGAAAAAGTTGTTCACCTCCACCGATGCTATAGCGCCTCTTATATGAGCACTAGCTGTGAAAGACCAAGCCAGCCAAATGCCAAAAACTTTGTCCTCACCATGGATAAGGATGTCTTACTTGAAGAAGTTGGTCACAGAATGGGACTTTTTGATGAATATGAATTCTATTACTACATCTTTAATCCGCAAGGGGCGCGGGATTCCTTCATGGTGGCAAAAGAAAATTACAAACTCTACCCCCATCATCTTGAGCAAATCCTTCTCCCGCAAACAAGTTGTCTCAATCAAGAGAAAAACAATTATAAATAAAGATCAAAGCGTACGGCTTTACTCTCCCAAGAACTATTGCGATTTTCTAGTAGCATAGGGTCTCTTGGTGACCTTTTAATAATAAGGCGGGGGCACAATTGCCTAAGCCTTTTAGCGACTTCTACGGCATCTTTATCCGCACCAATCACCTGATGAAAGAGCGCCATACCTTTGGTGGGTTTCGCTTTTCTTTTTTGGCCATCGTCAAACATAGGATCAAAATAGATAGGAGCCCTCCAGGGGTTCTCACTGATTTCCCCAAAATGAAGAATGAGATTTTCTTCCATAAAGCCTTCTAAAATCTGAGCGGCCCTTTGAAGGAAGAAAATTTTCTGTTGCCGTTCAAAACCCTTTACTTTTAACCCCGCTGCTAAAAATAGCGCAGAATCTTTACCAAGCCCGACCGTCGCATCAATAATCCATGAACCCGCCTTTTGACCCGAGGCCTTAATGAGAGGGTTTTGTTTAAGTCCCCTCTCACGGCTCCACTTGAGAAAGCTCTCATCCCAGCTAAAATAAAGAGGTTTTTGGCCACTAGGTGTATAAAGGCCAACGCCGCCAGCATCGATAAAGACTTCGCCAACCGTTTCTTGCCCCACTCGTATCCAATTGACGTCAAAACCCCATACATTTTGTTGCAGGATATCAAGTTTAAACTTAGGCAAAGTGCTTTTGACGTGAACTTCTAACATAGTGGGCTTATTCTACCCTTATGGGACTAGAAGAAAAGCCGCCATTCGTGGTAGATTCCTTGAAAAACCCATAACTTGTAAATCCCTTAGAATCGAGGAAGCTTAATGATGTTTTCTTACGAAGAAACCGAAGCCAAAAATCAAAACAGTGTCACCAGTGAGCATCTCAAGAGACTGCCCTATAATCCAATGGAGCTGGCGCGAGAATTAAAGACGTTTTATATTTCTGCGAGCGACAACGACATTTCAGACATGCTGAGTGCTATTGGTGTTGAAAAACGAGAAGAACTTTTTTCTCACCTGCCCTCAGATATCATGATGGATGAAGCCCAGCATGTAGGAAAGCTAGGAGAAGCTCTTCCCTATGGCGACCTTGTTGACCATGTGGAATCCCTCGCACAAAAGAATAATACTAAACCCTGTTTTATCGGAGACGGACTTAAGTGGGCTGAAGTTCACCCCATCGTTCCCTTCGTTTGTAATATTCGTGGACTCACCACCGCCTATACGCCTTATCAACCAGAACGCTCTCAAGGAACACTCCACACTCTCTGGAACTACGCTTCTGGTATTGCTAAGCTAACCGGCTTTGAAGCCATCAATGCATCTTTGTATGAGCGATCAACGGCACTTTTTGAGGCCCTTAATACTGCCCTTAGAATAAAGAAAAAAGCCAATAAAGTTATTGTCACCGCAGGACTTTATCCTGGAGACTGGGAAGTCCTTAAAACCCTAGCCAAAGAGACAAACCTAGAAATTCTGAAGGCTCCGTTGAATGATTCGGGTCTTACGGATATGGATTCCCTTAAATCTCTCATCGAAAAAGAGGGAGCGGAAAATCTTGCGGCCATTACCATTCAGCAAATCAACAATCTTGGAAAGTGTGAATGCGTCCACGAACTCACTGATTTCATTCATTCTCAAGGACTCCTTACTATTGGTGTTATCGATCCAGCCACTCTTGCGGCAGGAGGCCTTACTCCTCCTAATCAATGGGGAGAAAACGGCGCGGATATGATCGTAGGCGAAGGTCAAAATCTCGGCATCGGTCCTAACTTTGGCGGGCCAGGTCTTGGCATCTTTGGCATTCGTTTTAATGATGAAAACAAAACGGCCATTCGCTCAACGGCAGGTCGTTTTGTAGGAAGAGCAAAAGATGAGGATGGAAAGGACTGTTTAGTGATGGTTCTCTCTACGAGAGAACAACATATCCGCCGTGAAAAAGCGACTTCCAATATTTGTTCTAATCAAAGTTATCTTGCAACCATTGTGGGAGCTGCCCTTCTCGCCAAAGGTGAAGAAGGACTAAAAAAAGCAAACTTAATGGCAAGAGAAAGGGCCAGTCAATTTGCCCACTTTATTAATGAACAAACGAGCCTCAACCTCCTCTACCCAGACACTCCTTTCTTCAATGAAGTCGCTGTTGAGACAAACGTAAAAGCGAGTGAATTGATAGAGAAAGCCCGCATCTTTGGTCTTCACATAGGTGTCGACATCAGCGACAGGGCCGGTAAGCCTTCTGTTTTAATTTACTTTAACGAGGCTCAAAGCGAAGAAGACGTTGCTAAGCTCTATCAGTTTTTCCGTGAAAACTTTCAAGGAGAAGGCACAGAGTCTGATGTGGCCGATCTTCCAAAAGAATTTTTAAGACAAGGTGAAGTAGGCCTTCCTACTTTTAGTTTTGAAGAGCTAAAGAGCTTTTACACCAAACTTGGTGATATGAACGTAAGTCCCGATGATAATATCTATCCTCTCGGATCCTGTACCATGAAGTATAATCCTTATATCAATGATTATGCGGCAGGGCTTTCAGGCTTCACTGATATTCACCCACAAGCTCCCTTAGCTGATGCTCAAGGATCTTTAGAAGTTCTCTATGAAATCCAGGAGCAATTCAAAGCGATCACTGGTCTTCCAGCTGTTACAACTCAACCCGTGGCCGGGGCTCAAGGCGAACTGGTAGGCATTAAGATGTTCCAAGCCTATCACCGCAAAAAGGGAAATGAGGCAAAAAAAGATATTGTTCTTATCCCAGCGTCAGCTCACGGAACTAATCCGGCCACAGCAACTATGGCCGGCTACATCACCAAAGGTCGCGGTGACAGCGCAACTGGCATCGTCACCATTGGTGCCGATAGTGAAGGCCATATTAACTTTGAAGAACTAAAAGAATGTGTGGCCACTTATGGAGAGCGCATCTCCGGCATTATGATCACCAATCCTAATACTTCAGGGATTTTTGAATCCAAGTTTAAGGAAATCGCCGATCTTATCCACAGTGTCGACGGCCTGGTTTACATGGACGGCGCCAATATGAATGCTATCGCTGGATGGCTTGATCTTGATAAAATGGGGGTTGATGCTGTTCACAATAACCTCCATAAAACTTGGACTATCCCTCATGGTGGTGGTGGACCCGGTGACGCCATTGTCGCCGTAAGCGATAAACTTGTCGATTTCCTTCCTGGAAAACAAATCATTAAAAAAGCGGACGGAACTTTTGATGTTGAAACCCCAAAAGATTCCATGGGAAGTATTCACCGCCACTGGGGCAACTTTGCCCACAAGGTGCGTGCTTACACTTACATAAAGGCACTAGGGGGCCATGGGGTTAAAGAAATGGCAGCAGTGGCGGTTCTTTCTGCAAAATATCTTTTCGCTAGACTGAGAGATCTCTATCCGACACTGCCTGCAGGTGCCGACCAAGTACCCCGCATGCACGAATTCATACTGACCATTTCAAAAGAAACCTTTGAAAAGATACAAGCCGCAGGCACGCCAAAAGCTCAAGCGATTGGAAAGATCGGAAAACTCTTCTTAGATTTTGGGCTTCATGCACCAACAGTAAGTTTCCCGGAACCCTTTGGTCTTATGGTAGAGCCAACTGAGAGTTTTTCTAAAAAAGAGCTCGATGACTTTGTAGAAGTTTTAGTGGGTATTCATAAGGTTCTCGAAGAAACACCAGAGGTCTTAACCACAGCACCTCACTTCACTCCCGTGAGAAAAGTTGATGAAGTAGGAGCAAACAAAAATCTTATTTTGTCTGGTGATCTCTCTACTCTTCCAGAACTTCCAAAAAATATTATAGAACCAGGAAAACTTAAGGAAATGGGCACCAATAAAGTTCTCGCCGAAATCCTAAAGGCCCATCAACAACGCCACCAATAAATCAAAAGGTGCAAAAGGTGCGTGATACCTTTCACAACTCACGGCATTAAGTTTTATTTAAGTAAAAAAGAGGCTCCCTATGGGAGCCTTTTTTATGCGGTGAATCTTAAAAGGTATCACGCACTTTCGTGGACCCAAGTTTTGACGAGCTCTTCCATGACGTCGAGGGGAACGGCCCCTGAACGAAGGATAACATCGTGAAAAGCGCGGATATCAAATTTATCTCCGAGTTCCTTTTTGGCATAAGAGCGAAGATCGAGAATCTTTTTCATCCCAATTTTATAAGCCGTCGCTTGCCCAGGATTAACAATATAGCGCTCAATGCCCTTCATAATTTCAAGCTCGGCATTAGCGGTGTTTTTGGTAAGGTAATCAATGCCTTTTTCACGAGACCATTTCTTATAGTGAAGGCCCGTGTCCGTCACCAAACGACAAGCTCGCCACAGCTCCATACTTAAACGACCAAAGTCACTATAAGGATCTTCATAAAAGCCAAATTCTTTAGGAAGAAGCTCTGAGTATAAACCCCAACCTTCACCATAAGCTGTGTAACCACCTGTTCTTCTAAATTTGGGTAGTTCGGTTAGCTCACTTTGAATGGCATTTTGCATATGGTGACCTGGAAGTCCTTCATGATAGGCAAGACCCTCTAATTTGTATTTTGGCACATCGTTCATGTCATAAAGGTTCACATAGTAAATCCCAGGACGATCTCCAAAAAGCGGAGGACTTTGATAGAAAGCAATGCCTGCTGATTTTTCTCTATAGGCCTCTACGGCCTTTACCTTTAAAGGTGCCTTAGGAAGGGTTGAGAACATTTTAGGTAGCGCCTTCTCCATATCGTCAATGACTTTACGAGCACGCTTTAAATAGGCTTGACGACCCGCTTGATTATCAGGATAGACAAACTTTTCACTTGTTCTCATGTGCTTAAAGAAGTCCTGAAGAGTTCCTTTAAACCCAACTTTTTTCATAATCTCACGCATTTCACCGTGAATACGATCCACTTCAGCAAGACCAAATTCATGGACTTCACTTGGAGTCATATCAGTTGTCGTCATTCTCTTTAAGCGCCAACGATAATACTCCTCACCATCAGGAAGAGACCATGCTCCATGATTGTCTTTTTTTTCTTTCTTGGCTTCTTTCATAAAGGCAATCAACTCGTCATAGACGGGTCTCACATATTCACCGAGGGCCTTAGCCGCTTCCCTTCTTAGACGCGCCTTTTCTGAATCAGAAATTTTAAGCTCTCCAACCTTCTTTCTAAAATCCGCATAAAGAGGACTTCTCCCTTCACCAGGAAAAGGAAAGCCTTTGATAATATTTTGAGAATCGCTAATGACCTTGTCATAAACAAAGGCGGGAGGAAGAATTCCCATTTCCTTTTGCTTTTTTACGTGGGCCATATTCTCTTTAAAGACGCGTTTAAATTCTTTGAGGCGAGAAATATAATCCTCAGCATCTTTTACACTGCTCACTCTATGCATATTAATCATAAAAGAGGGGGTGCCACTGTGATAGCCAAACATTTGATTGAGCGGATAGCCGTGGTATCGCCATTTCCACCCCTCTATACTGTCCTCAACTCTTTTTTCAAAAAGCTTGTAACTGAGCTTCCCTTGGTCCGTGAGAGCTTCGTAATCGAATTCTCTCAACTTTTCCAAATTCTTCTTGGCCAATTCTAGCGATTCTTTATCAAACTCTTCGGTATTGTTATTGAGTTTGTCATAGTTAGTTTTTAAACCGATGTAGGTTTGCCACGTCGGATAACGTTTAACATTTTCATTGAAAACTTTTTCAAAGAAAGCATTTAATTTCTTAGTGTTTTCTTCTTTTTGCTCAGGAGTGTAAGTGGCACAAGCTCCCAATAAGAAGACAAGAAAAAATGGTAAAAATCTCATTGCCTGCCCTTTGTTGGTTGGTAAAAATTGGGCAAATGCTAACAAATTTAATGAGAAGAGAACATGGCAAGGCGAGTCAACGTAATTAGACGGCCGAGCTTTTTTTATTAAGAAAGATCATCACAATTGAGCGTGATTTTTTCATCGTTATAGCGCTTAAAGACTTTGCGTTTGACCGCGTAATCCACCTTTTTAAAGCCTTTTCCTTGCCCATTGACTTGGAAGTATTCATCATGACCTCCCCATGTGGGTCCAGATGACTCTGCTCTAAAGAAAAAATGATTGCCACGGCTTCTGCCATTAAGTGTGATCGATTCACCCGGTTGGAGGTATTCAGTCTCCTCCAGCTTCATGGTGTCACTAAAAACATCTTGGTAACCAACATAGACTTTTAGATTTCTTGCTTTGTGACAATTGTTTTTCACAACAACAGCATAGGTAGGAGCCCAGTTGATTTCTTCCACTTCAAATTGATTTTGGCCGCGGTCTTTAACGATGTCCTTCATGGCTTCAGTGTATTTTCCAAATGTCGTCAAAACATCTGAGCCGCGACTATGATTCTCACCAGTAAGAAGTCCAGTGATTGCAAAATAAGGTCCCACTTGTTCAAGAACAGGGGAGCCCACAGAATAGTCCCAAAAGTTACAAGTCGTATTATAAACACTGCCATCGATAGCATCACTAAAATTTGCCTTACACTTTTTTATTTCCATTTTTCTTTGCTTAGATCTGTCTTGAAATGAGACGGTGACAATAGAGCTTTCTAAACTATGAGATAATTCTTGAAGATCATCTCTGTCTCGAAATACAAAAGGTGTCACGGACTCTCCTACCCATTCTTCAGAATCATGATTATGGGCCTCCAAAAGAACAAAGTTGCTATTGATCATCCCCATACCATCTCCTCGTGCCTTGGCATCGGAAAAGTCTTTGGGAGTCCAAGCTTTGGAGACGAGGTAGCGTTTCGGGTTGACGGAGCGAGTTCCTTTAAACCCAGGAATAAATTCAACAAGAGATTTTTTAGTTTTAGCATCATGAAAACAATTGGCGCTGGTGAGGATGTGGCGTTTCCCCACCACAACAGCATCACAATAAGAGCTTGACCCATCTGGCTTTTTAATTTCTAGCATGCCAAAGGAATCATGATTGTTGGCGTAGATTTTGGGGGAAAACAAGCACACTATAAATAAACTAGCTAGAGTCGCCTTCTTTAATGACAATAAGTCTTGTTTAAACAGTCCTTTCATAGCCTTGCCTTATGTTTTTCCATGTTTAGATACCCTCCCATTTTATAAAATTGACCAATTTAATGACATAAAATTGAAAGGAATACCTCCTATGCTCATTTTTTAGACACAGAGCTTAAAATAGGCTACAACGTGCTCTAACACTAGGAGTTTACGTGAATTTTGAACAATTTGACCTCAATCAGAACCTCATGGGTGCCCTTATGGCGCAAGGATATGAGAACCCCACCCAAATCCAGGAGAGGGCCATTCCACTGCTTCTAGAGACTGAAAATGACTTTGTTGGCCAGGCTCAGACCGGTACCGGTAAAACAGCGGCTTTTCTCATACCTCTATTAGAAAGAATTGATCCTTACAATCCTGTAGTTCAGGCCCTTATTTTAGCCCCTACCAGAGAGCTTGCTAATCAAGTGCAAAAAGAAGTGGAAAAATTGGCGGCTAATAGTGAAATGAGATCTACTACTATTTACGGTGGTACTCCCTATGACAAACAAGAGCGCGCCCTCAAAAAAGGCAAACCCCAAATTGTAGTAGGAACGCCCGGACGAATACTGGATCTTATTAACAAGAAAACACTAAAACTTCATGACTGTGAATTCTTTGTGATCGATGAGGCAGATGAAATGCTTAATATGGGATTTCTTGATGATGTCAACGAGATCATGGAAAGCCTTCCTAAAGAGATTAAAACCTGGATGTTTTCTGCCACCATGCCAAAAGAAATTCAAAAGCTAGTTCAAAAACATTTCAACGAACCACAATTTATTAAAACTAAGAATAAAACCTTAACTAATGAATCCATTTCTCAGTATTTTTGTATGCTAGAAAAAGGTGATTTCATCAAAGGTCTTAGAAGAATCCTTGCTTCTCTTAACCAAGCGACAGGCATCGTCTTTTGTGAAACGAGAGGAGAATGTAAAAGTGTCGCCGAAAAACTTCACGATCTTGGAGTTTCTTCTCTCCCTCTTCATGGAGAACTCAGCCAGTCCCAACGCGAATACGCGATGGAGCGTTTTAAAGCTGGTAAAGTGCAGCTTCTTATTTGTACTGATATTGCGGCCAGAGGAATTGACGTTCAAGACCTCAACATGGTGGTAAACTTTGGACTTCCTCGCCAGCATGAGAGTTATATTCACCGTATCGGAAGAACTGGTCGAGCTGGCCAAACAGGTATGGCGATTACTTTCATCACTCCTCGAGAAAAGAATAAAGTGAGAATGCTGGAAAAGACCACAGGTCAAAAGCTAGAAGCTTATGAGCTTCCGGATATTGAAACTCTTAAAACAGTAAAAGTGCAAACAGACCTTGAAAAAATGGCCGGTCTTAAAGCCGCGATTATCGAAAGAGGCACCGCCTTTAAAACTGATGAGTCTTATGAGATTTTTACTGATTTTTTTGATGACTTTACTAAAGAAGACATTCTTAAGCTTTTCTTTTCCAATCAATTTAATAAAGAGTTTCGTATGCTTGAACAGGCCCTTACTTTGAAAAAAGCAAAGCCTTATAGAGAAGGAAAATTGAGAAAAGAAAGCCGTAACAAAAGAGACGCCAAGGACTCAAGACGCTCTTCTAGAAGAAACCGTGGGGCCGGCGAAGAAGGTCCTTCAAGACCGAAGCGCGGCGGGCGAAGAAGAAGACGTTAATTCAATCTAGACCAGCTAAATTACTCCCAATTGTTCTCTGTTAATTTGATAATAGAAATCAAGCTTAAAATAGAGAACAAATAGTTAAAGGGAGTAATTTTAAATAGGTAGCATGAAATAAAAAAGAAAATGGAAGAGCGAAGCCTTTGCTTCTTCTTCTACAGGATTTTCACAGTTTAGAGAAAGGATGACACCAAAAGTTGGCACCAGAATAACCTCTCCTACAGGATTGCTCTAAACCTAAAAGCCACCTAAATTCAATATGATAAGGATCAAATAAGGAATCATTAAAGAAAAATGAACCTTTCATAGCTAAATTCCCATGACCTTAATTTAATCTTAACTAGAGAGAGAAACCAACCGAAAAGGTCATTGATGGTGAAGAGACTGATTATCCCATTCTTAGTTGCAATAGTTCTTACAGGTTGTGAAACCACAGGTGAGGGTTTCCAAAATGGTTATAGCTCAGCAACGAGTGGTATGGACTCGGGAACCCGTAACCAGATGAATCGTCTAACCCGAAATGGTCGCACCCTTCCCTCTTCATCAGAACTAAGTAGGGCCATAGACCCAGGAGCCGAATGTGACTCCTGTGCTCATAATAGGCGCAACGTTTTGGGACTTACTAGTGGCAGTAGAGAACCGGCAGGAGAGATAGATTCAAATCTTGTAGAAATTCTCAGGCGTAATGTGAGAAAGAACTGCAATAGAGATAAAAGTTGGAATATCCAATGTACGGGTTCAAAGTCTTCTGGAAAATCTAGAGGTAAGTGTTATCTCTACGTGAAGGAGGCCCTCCATGAAGCAGGACTTGTTCGTGATCATGGTGAAAGGCACGCAAGAGATGCTGGACCTCACTTAAAGAAGGCCGGCTATCGCAATATCCTTCAAAAAATTCCCAGTCATTCAAAAGAGCGTTTTAATGCACCCAAAGGCGCTGTTCTCGTTTATGGTGGTGGAGATTCGGGACATATCGAAGTTAAGGTGAGTAATAGTGAATTTCTCAGTGATTACAATTCGGCCACAGACCCTCTTTTTGCAGGAGAGGCTAGGTACCTGATCGGAGTGTACGTAAAATGAAAAAACACCTACTCATTTTTCCCTTATTCATGTTTTTATTATCTTGTGCTCAGCTAGCGGCAGCAGATGGACCTAATTTTAATTTATTATTAGAGCAGGCTCACTCAGCTGAAGACACTACATCCAAGGCTAATCTTTATTACAAAGCCTACACCGTAGCAGGATCAAAACTAGAAAAGAAATTTAAAAAGGAAGACTTGTTAGTCGTGATAAAGAGTTTCAAAAAATCTTTTAAAGTCTATAAGAACTGGATGATCATTGAGGGCCTGGTTCCTGTGTATCAAAAGAACAAAGAGACTTTTGACTCTCTCATCAAAGAAAATCTATCCATTGACGAAGAAAAAGAGTTTAAAGAAAAGATGAAAATAGCCCTTGAAGTGGCCACTGGGGGAACTGGCTAAAAAATAGGCGGTTCTTTTCACCTTTTTTCAAAATTCAGTTAGTGAAACTTCCAGAAAGAACAAATTGATCAAAATACGTCTTCTCTTGATCCGCTAAAAGTAAAATGCGCTGAATTTCATTTTTATTGGCAATCACAAACTCACGACTTCTTTGGCCTTCTCCAAGTTTAAGCTTGTGAACTTCCCCGTTTTGACCACGTGAAATTTGATAATCAAAGTAACCGTATTCGATGTCATTAATCGCCACAGTTTTAAAAAAGCGATAAACGATGACACTCTCCCCCTCACTTTGAATTTTGGGATTCACTTGGTCGGGGGAAATAAATATTGCTTCATTTTGATAGCTGGCCACAGCTCTCTTTAAGACGGAAGGTGCGATAGCAATACTCTGATCAAAAAGGACACATCGATAGCTCTGGCGAGGAAGCGCCTTACACTGATAGCCACGGGATTTCAGATCGGAGAGTTTCCTTCTTCCTTCTTGGGTGAAGGCGTAAACAGGAACCACCCTTTTGGCCTGAAGCTTTTCAATAGTTGAATTAAATTTATAGATACCACCCAGTTCATAGGGAGCAGAGAAGCTTGAAGCCATAACGCTTACTAAGGGAGAGAGAAAAAGCGTTGAGAAGAATAGAAAATTCCTTAAGATTGTCATAAGCCCTCCATGAACTTGTTACTTCAATACACCCCAAAATAATGACATAAGGCCTTAAGAAATGATAGTTTCTCATCCATGAAAAAAGAAATTGAGCCGCGCTGCACCTTTGCCATTATCTCCCACCCTGATGCCGGAAAAACCACTATGACCGAAAAGCTCCTGTGGTTTGGACGGGTCGTAAGAGACGCCGGGATGGTCAAATCCAAGCAAGGAAATTACGCCAAATCGGACTGGATGGAGATGGAAAAGGAGCGTGGGATTTCCATTACTTCTGCTGTGATGAGTTATGGCTATAATGGGCGGGCCATGCACCTTCTCGATACTCCAGGACACAAAGATTTCTCGGAAGACACCTATCGCACTCTAACCGCTGTAGAAAGTGTGCTTATGATGATTGATTCGGCTAAGGGTGTGGAAGAGCAAACCATCAAGCTGATGGAAGTTTGTCGTATGCGAGATACGCCTATTGTCACTTTTATGAATAAATTTGATCGCGACGCCATGGATCCCTTTGAACTTATCGATAATGTGGAAAAGATTTGCTCCATCCAATGCGCGCCTATGACCTGGCCTGTGGGAGATGGGGTCAATTTCAAAGGTGTCTACGATCTCAAAACCAAGTCTATTACTCGTTTTGCTGAAGATGCGGATCCGACAGAGCCCGATGTTCTCGATGCCAGTGATCTTCACTCTCCAGAAGTGGAAGCCTACCTTGGTGAGACCATTCGCGATAAATTAGAAGAAGATCTTGAAATGGTCAGTGAACTAATGCCTGACTATGATGAGGAAGAATTTCTCGCAGGAATTCAAACTCCAGTCTTTTTTGGAACGGCCCTTCATAATTTTGGGGTCAAAGAAACTCTCGATCATATCTCCGCTCGCTCACCGGGTCCTATGAAAAGAGAGGTGCAACTCGCTCCTTTTCATGAAGATAGTGAAACCAAAATGATCGAGCCAACTCATAATAAATTTTCAGGCTTCATTTTTAAAATACAGGCCAATATGGACAAAAGGCATCGTGACCGTGTGGCCTTTATGCGCGTTTGTAGTGGTCATTTTAAGCGTGGTGATAAAATTCGCCATGTACGAACCGGAAAAGATATCAAAATCGCTACTCCCCTAATTTTTCAAGCTCAAGATAGGGATATCGTTGAAGAGGCCTTTGCTGGGGATATTATAGGCCTTCACGATACGGGTAAATTTCAAATCGGTGATACCTTCACAGAAGGGGAAGAATTTCAATACACAGGCATTCCCTCTTTTGCCCCAGAAATCTTTCAAAAGGTCGTTCTTAAAGATCCCATGAAAGGAAAGCAGCTTGATAAAGGTCTCAAACAACTTTCAGAAGAAGGTACTGTTCAAGTTTTTACCCGTCATACCGTCAATGAGAAGATTCTTGGTGCCGTTGGTATGCTGCAATTTGAGGTGGTAAAGCATCGCTTAGAAGATGAATACAATGTTGTCGGCTCTTATGAGGGCTATAATTTTGCTGGTATTCGCTGGCTCAAATTTCCTAACGAAAAAACTAAGAAAGAGTTTATTTCAAAAAATGGAAATAACATCTGCTATGACCATAAAGACCGCATCTGCTTTTCCGTTCGCAGTGAATGGGACCTGAAGCTCGCCATGGAAAAGTTTGAAAACGTCGAATTCTTTAAAAATTCAGATTACAAGTAGATTACATTCTTCGACAAAAAATAAAGGATGTAATTTTCTTAGGTCCATACTCGGCAAAGGAATTGTCGAGGCTCAACTTAATATAACCTTGACCCTTTTCTAAGACCTTCTGCCCCAAATCAAGCCCAACAACAACTCTCAATTTATCTATTCGAGAAAGGTTTTTAAGCTGACACTTTTCTAGATCCGCCTTAATAGGAAAAAAAGTGTTACCTTCTTTTTTAAAAGCACAAATTTCCCCACGATTTTTAACGAGACTTAAACTGCCATTTTTAAGGTAAAGAGCGAAAGGATCAGTTAAAAAGCGCTCATTGTGACAGAGAAACTCTTGAGTGCCAGCATGAACTTTCATACTAAAGAGGAGGGACGAAAAGAGAAATAGTCCAAAAACAAAATAAAGAGAGGTGTTATTTTGATCGCCCAAAGGTACTCCACAGCATATAAGTCACCATTATTAGGTGATAATTTATTGTTATGAAATAAATTTTTTCATCCCCTGTGGCCTTTGTATAGTCCTCTTTCTATATAGATTCCAAGCCCTAAAACTATACCCAAGGCACAAAATGAAAATGAATGTCCTTCTTTTACTTACCCTTTTTCTGAGTCCATTAAAATTACAGGCCCGAGACATCCAAGTTCCTATTGGTGAGTTTCATTGCGCTCTCTCTTATGAAGAAAGCTATGCTATTAGCATAGAAGAGGGAGATGATTTCCCCACTTTTGGTGGACACTATGATAACCCCATCAAAAGAGATGAGATTTTAAAGTTTAGATTTTCCTTAAATGAAAAAGATGAACCCCTCGCCTACGCTATCAACCCCGAGGCCCTTCCCAATTGGCTCCTAATTAGTGAACCATATTATGACAAACAAAACTCTTGGTCTTACAGGACAGAGACTGGAATCATCTATCAGATCAATTGGAATGGAACCTGGTACTTTGGATCAAGCCTTGATCTAGAAACCAAAGCCTTTGATGGAAAGACCTTAAAAATGGATATCACATTTCACGACAACGACTCAGTTGGAGAACTTCATCGTTGGGTTAAATGTCGCCTCATTTAGTCGAATAATCCTCATGGCCCGGTATGGTTTCGGTATCAGGTTCAAATATATTCACACCGAGATGAAGAACTCTTGTTCCGGCGTCACAATTAGGTCTGACATTTTTTCCAATCACAATCCCTGATTTATCGGCCCTAATTTCTTCTTTCACTTGACCAAAAACATCATAAACCTTGGCAATTAATTGGCCTTTTTTGATGACGTCGGCCAGACGAGGAAGGACATCGATAATGCCACCCTTTTTGGAGTAAATCCAATAACTATTTTCACAAATCACCGCGTCCGTAACCATATCCTCCACCTTTCCGGGAATCATTTTAAGATGGCGAAAAGTGTTCATAATCCCTTCTAAGGTCTCATCAACCAGAGTATGTTGAAAGGCATTGGGATTTCCAATCTCAATGGTAATAGAGGGAATTCCATGTTCATTGGCCCAAGAGCGAAGTGTTCCTTCTTCATCAAATTTCTTTACAATGATCTGAGGATTTTGAAGATAAGCGAGAGTTCTCGTCTCTTCATTTTCAATATCGGCACGTAGGTAAAGACTATTCACCCTCCCATGACTGGCCGTATGTAGATCTAGGAGATAATCAAAATTTTTTACAATTTTATTCACAAAATAGTGAGCATATTGACCACTCGCGCTTCCATAGGAGCGCCCAGGCATAATTCGGTTGAGATCCACATTATCACTAAAGTTTCTCTGATTCATAAGATAACCGGGGACGTTACTAATAGGAACCATAACCAGAGTGCCAGAGAGCTTATTGGGATCGATATCTTCTACTAAGCGAAAAATCGTTGAAATGCCGTTAAGCTCATTACCATGAAGGGCCGCCGTAAGACCTACCACAGGGCCTTTATTTTTACCTCGTACAGCAATAACAGGAACCCGCCAGGGAACGCCAAGGGAATTATCAGAGAGTTGAATTTGTAAACGATGAACCTCACCTCTTTTAAGGCTAGAGAGCTTAAGCTCTTCTTTAGTTTTAATAACAATCACATCACTCACTGGTTTTCTCCTTGAGCATAATCTCGCGGATCAAAGATTGATCATCGTCGAGGTTTTGAAAGAGCTTAAGTCTAAATTGACCTTTTTTATTAATTAAATTTTGCGCCATCTTATCAATAGCAACAACTGTTAGAACTGTTTGAATATAACCTGAAATAAGATCATCCATACCAAGACCAAGACTATTGAAGTCTTTACGATCCATGAGCATGAGACGGCTCGGGTCACTGATGAAGTGATTCTCTGCAATTTTTTCTGACAAATTAGTTCCTAGTACATCCCAGCTATTTTCAGGATAGGTTTCCTTTAAAGGGGCACGGGCCTTTCGCGCATAAATAGAGCAAGGTCTAAAACCATTGGGGGAACTATAAACCATCATACGAAGATCAGCGATAAAGATATTTCCCTTCTTATTAGGAACAGTTCCAATGTGAAAATACTTCCCTTGCGCACTGGTTGAACTCCAATTGTAATGACCTATCAGACTTTGTACAATAAATTTGTCATAGCTATGCTCTTCCTTCATAAAGTCTTCAAGCTCCCTTTCATTTGTTACGGTATAGACACCTTGACCAGCATTTGAATAAGGATTCTTAATTACGGCTTTACCGCCAAACTTTTGAACCCAAAGAGGAATCTCAACTTTCCCAACATCCTTTATGGTTTCGGGCATATTAATTTTTAGTCCAGAGAGAGCAAGTTCGGAGTTATAAAATTCATAGGCCTTATTCGCGAGAAGCTTATTTCGGCCACCGGCCAAGCAAACGAGGGTTGAATTATAGATAAAAGTTTTTGTGGTCGGTGGAAGACGATTCCAGGGTTTTTGAGTGACGTAGCGAAAAGCGGCTCTTATGGGAGTTTCTTTGCCATTTTCCTTTAAAACCATCAAACCATTTTGAAATTCAATAAACTCCTCCCCACCATTAAAATGAGGAATGAGATAAACATCCTCCCCCGTTAAATCGGCCAGGGTCTGAGCATAACCAGAAGTCTCCATATAATTTTTGTCATAAATAACGGCGAGCTTTCCTTCCGGCAGTCGTTTCTTCTTTAGGGCAGGCAAGAAAGAGTTCTCAATAAGAAGTTGATAGCCTCGATGCTCATCGGAATCACTACGAGGAGGCATGGACTTTTGACCTGACGGACAAGAGTTGGTTTCAAGAACGACCATTTTTCTATTGCCTGATTCTGTGGTGACATAAAAAAGATCAGCCCCACCCCAGAAGAAATGCTTGGATTGATAATTCAAAACCTCATTGAGAGCTTTTGTATCTACCTGGGGATTGAGATGGGCATAACGCTCAATGATTCTTTCATTACTCAAATTGAGAAAATAACTGACCATTGAATGAAGTTGAGAGTTGAGAGCTTTAGGATAGAAATGATTTTCTTGCTCGAAGTTATCGGGTTTTCTTAACTCTACCTTATTTTGAGTAATATCACTCATTAGCATCTCCTTATTTTATAGAAGCAATTATCGCCGAGTTAGAAGACTTTTAACACCAAAAAACTTCAGACTATACCAAGTGTGTTAGACTCTAAATGTGGTTTGACCATCAAATTTTAATCCCAAAATCCTAAGTTAAAAGGGAGAAATACTGGGTTCTTAGCCTCAACGTTATTCTAATTCTTTTCTTAAACGAGGTGTAATGTAATCAATAAATGCTCTTAGCCTATGGGGAATCTTTTGATGACTATGATAAATGAGATGAATTGGTAAAGCAGGATGCTCAAACTCTTCTAAGACTTTAACGAGAGTATTCTTTTTTAAGTCCTTTTGAATTTGATAAGAATAGGCTTGTCCAATTCCAAGACCATTTCGAATCGACTCTAGTCCTGCTTCTACATTGTTTACCGATAAATAGGTTTTAATAGAAATGTTTTTTTTCTTTCCCCTTGAAAGAAAACTCCATGATTGCGCTGAATTTATATTATCTATTGAGATACACCGATGACTAATTAAATCAGATGGATTATTCGGTCGTTCATTAATTTTTAAATACTGTGGCGATGCTACAGTACATTTCCTAACCTTTCCCAAATGTCTGGCCATTAAGGAACTGTCAGGCAAATTTCCGAGACGAATCGCAAGGTCTACATGTTGGTCTACAATATCTAATAGATTATCACTCAAAAGGAGCTGAATACTGATACTAGGGTTTTCTTTCAGGAATTTGTTAAGATGTGGAAGTAAAAGTTGCTTCCCAAGACAAACTGGTGCGGTAATAACAATGTGACCCTTTAGTTTTTTTAGGTCACCATTTAATTTGTTTTCCGCTTCTTCTATTTGATCAAGAATGTCCCGTACCAATTCAAGGTATTCGTCACCCGCATCTGTGAGTTCAAAGTTTCGTGTACTTCGAATCGCTAAAGTTACGCCAAGACTTTCCTCTAGCTCAGTTAAGCGTCTACTCACTGTAGGTAATGGCAAGCCCATTTTACGAGAGGCCTTCGATAAACTACCCTCCTTAGCAATTGTCGCAAAGACATTCATACACTCTAGCTTATTCACAGTATTTCACCAGTTGAAACAATTGTTTGCATTAATAGGTACTACTCAAAAATTTTGAAATAATCAATATTAGGGGTAACTACCCAATTGGGTAAATTCAGATACATTGGAGGACCTATGTCACGTTTATTTATTGCCAGTACAATTCAAGATGCCCCTAAAGAGTCTCAACCACTGCTTGAAATAGTTAACAAGCAGCTAGGTCAAGTACCTAATATGTTCCGACTCCTGGCAGCAAGCCCCACATCTCTAGAGGGATATTTAAACCTATCCGGAGCTTTAGCAAAGGGAAAGTTACCAGTTAAGTGTCGAGAAGCAATAGCTTTGGCCATGGCCGGCTTTAATGGCTGCCAATACTGTCTTTCCGCCCACTCTTACATATCAGAGAATTTAGCGGGAATTGAACCAGAAGAAATAAAGCTTAACATGAAGGGTCAATCCAAAAATGAACATACCCAATTAGGAATAAACTTTGCTTTAAAAGTTGCTGGACTACGTGGTCAAGTTGATAAAGAAGAAATCAGTAAGCTTAAAGACAACGGTTTTTCTGAGGAAGAAATCTTGGAAATTGTGCTTAATGTCTCCCTAAACATTCTAACTAATTACACTAATGAGGTTGCTAAAACCGATGTGGATTTCCCGGAAGTTTCATCAGTTGATTAAGTAAGAAAGTGCTATGCACCTGTAAAAAAGTGCATGGCACCTTTTTTTAATAGATAATAATGACGAAAGAGAAAGTACATAGCTATAGCATTGAAGATATGCCAAAGCCCATGAAATTGAATGATGTGATTGGTGGGATCACAAGCCACTCTCTTAATATCCATAACCTGACAACTAATCGCAAGAACAAAGACAAAAAGTGTCAGGACGAAATTTTTCTTATCAAAGATGGCCTTTTTAATGATCATAAGCTTGCTAACGAGACCCACGATTATAATTAAGGCAATCGACAATTGAACGGGAATCCCAAGTTTTCGAAAAGCAAAGAAAATAAAACTAAAGGGAATAAAGCTTACAAGATAGATGGGAAGTACCTTCTCTTTTTTTATTTTTCCTAGCCACTCCAGATTTCCAAGCATCAACAAACCAAAGAAGGCGTACATGCCAAGAAAGTCGATAAACTGGGTGAGAAAATTATTCGAAAGATGATAAAAGAGAGAGGTCACTCCCACAAAAATCATATTGATGCCGTAAAGTTCCAAGAAGCGAGACTTTTCCCCCTGTTGCTTTTTTAGCCAAAAATGAAGAAACAGCCCCACCAAAACAAAACCCAAATTAGACCAAGTATTTGCTGGTTCACTGATAAAGTGACAGATAGTCTCTTCACAATACTTGATATCGGGAACGCCCCATCTTTCAGCATATTCATGCCAAAAGCAGCCTGCAGGATGAGGATTAGGAAGGTTAGAACCGAGCATTCTTCTATTTAAACTGATTGGCGAGCTGACCGCAAGCGGCCAATATTTCATCACCCTTTGTTACGCGCACCATGGTACGCACTTTTTCTTCTACCAACCATTGTTTAAATTGCTCTACTCTTTCTTCGCTAGGTCGCAAATAGGGTGAACCTGGGTAAGGATTAAAAGGGATGAGGTTAACGAGACTTGGAAATTCTCCGATAATTTTCGCCAATTCTTTGGCATGATCTCTTGAATCGTTTTCATCCCCGAGCAGGAGGTATTCAAAATTGATAAGTTTTCTTTTGCCCCAAGGAAGTTTTCGTAAGACGGCGAAAATCTTTTCTATAGAGTAGGCCTTATTCATGGGAATCAGTTTGGATCTTTCTTCTTCAAAAGGAGAATGGAGACTAATGGCCAAATTGACAGGGGGAAGCTCATCCCAGCGCAAAAGCCCAGGAAGATGACCTACCGTAGAGACCGTAATCTGCTTAGGGCCTAAGGATAATCCCGGTGTTTCCATAAGATACTCAATAGAGCTTTTGAGGCCCTCAAAATTATGAAGAGGCTCCCCCTGGCCCATAAAGACAATATTAGGGGTCATCTTATGTTTGCCCTCACGATTTAAATCGCGCCAAACACTTAAATATTGGCCAACAATTTCGTGAGTCTCTAGGTTTCTCGTTAGCCCTTGAGTTCCCGTAAAACAAAAGGTGCAGGCCATGGCACAACCGACCTGAGAGCTTAAACATAAGGTGTATTTCTTATGAAAAGGAATCGCCACACTTTCAACTTTCCTACCATCCTCTAATTCAAAGAGATATTTGATGGTTCCATCACGTGAAGCCCTTCTTTCAAAAATTTTGGGAAGATTAAAGTCAAACTCATTTTTTAAGGAGGTAAGCACATGAGGGGCAACCTCAGGATGCTCAGAGGGCGGGAGCCCATTGAAGGCCCCCGATACGATTCCTCTTTGCACTCTCTTATGGGGGCCTAGCCCCATCCCTTTTGAGGCCCACCAAATCCCAAATTCATGGGAGGAGGTAGAATAAAAATGTCGCCTCTTTTCGCCTTTCATAATCCGCGCACCTTACCCAATTGGGCGCGGATTGTCACAATTCTTAAGATACCCTTATAAAAAGGCCCCAACACTGTCCACACAACTCTCGGTGCGCACAAAATCTCCCGGCACATCCCTCACAGGAGTCACATTCGCCCTCTGGCGAGCGGCCTCGCGAGCGGCAGTAACCCTCTGCTCATGAGTCATAGTGTTAAGTTCATCAGCAGGCCCAGGAGTCCAAGCTCGCCCTTCACTATTGATGGCCTCATCAGCACTTCTAGGCTCTACAGCTTGTCCCCAACCTGGTTGTTTGGGATGATTCGCTAATTTCTGATCAAGCGTCTCAAAGAAAATGGATCGACTAACGAGATCAGTATCTGAAAGACCTTCCGCTAAAGCTGGACGGTAATCATTGATATCTAAGCCAAGCTCATCACAAAGCTTTGCAAGATCATCGTAGGCTTTCTGTGTATTTTGCAAATAGGCCATATGATCGACTTTTTGAACGGTCCCATCTAAAGGCGTGTCTTCGTTAAGGGCCTTATGAAGAAGCGCTCTCACTAATCTAATTTGAAGAGCACTTTCCATAGGATCTCTAGGCGCATTAAAAAGTCTAAATTCAGCCTTTCTGATATTGGGATTAACCCTAAAAGTTCGTCGCCATGGATCAGTTGGGGAGTTGATATCAAAATCATCTGTTAAAAACTCTTCAGGAATAACATCTTGATAATAAGCGCTCATATCGAGTTGGTTGTAACGAGTCTTTCTTCCATAACGATTATTAAAGTATTGATTGTTATAAAGGAGCTTTTTAAGTTCGTCTTCTGAGCCATCAAAAGTGGCGAGCTGACGATTGAAGGTTGGATCAATGTCAATGGGCTCAGCAGATTTTAAACGATTCACATACTGAAACATCATGGAAATAATCCCTCTATGCTCATGAAAAAGGGCCATAAAACGGGCGGCGGCTTTAGGGTTACCTTCAAAGGCTGCCAAGTCTACGTTAATGTGACCACCACCGTGCTTAATGGTAGGAAGAACACTATTTTCTTCAAAGGCCTTATAGACCGCTTCCATTTCTTCCACAGCAGGAACAAATTTAGGGGTAACCAGCTCAATCGAACCACCACGAACAGAATCTTCAACAATCGAGCCTGTTTCATCGTAAGAGCGACCAACACCGTCCCACTCAATGACCCATTTTCTTTCTTGAGGATCTCGGATTTCATAGGCCACTTCAAGACCATGACCATGGCCGCCAGCATCCACAACTTCGCTCGCTTCTCCTTCTCCCCCTAAATTTCGTAGCAGTGATTCGGCCACATTCTTAAGAACAGTTTTTCTCTCATCCATAGTCAGATCAATTCGTGTTTGGAGCCATGCCTTTTTATTATCGGCAAGCCTAGCATCCGTGTACTGAGCATCAAGTGCGAGAGGAAATTTACCAGAGTATTCAATCCCTAGGTCGATATTATTGACATCAACCGCATTGGCAATTACTGGTCTTCCCTCTGGAGGAGTAAAATGTAAAATGTCGGGAGTTGATTCGGCCATTCTTCTAGGCTTAATGTAATTCCTTAGCTCCTCCCCTAATTTAGTCGACTTTACCCAAGAGCGCAGAAGACTCTTAATATCTGCTTTCATCACATCACCACTTCCTTCCAAAGCGGCAACCTGTAAAAAGAAGTCTTTTGAAAGAGATTTAATAAAGCGTTTTTTAGAGGCACTAATAAAAGGAAGGTTCTCATCGGTCCAATTCCAAAAGGGCAGCATATAGCTGTGCTTAAATCTTCCATTTGAAATATTGGTAATAGCCGCTTGAGCTTTCTCTTCTGGAATATCAAATCTTTCGGCGATTTCAGAAGCACTTGGTCCCGAATAACCATTACCAGTAAAGAGGGAATAATCGTCAATATCAGCTAAACCACTAAAGTCATTGGTAGCGACTCGGGCAGCGAGGGCGGTTTGATAAAATCTTGCGGCACGAATATCTTTCGTCCCTGCTCTAAATTCAACCCCATGATTGTCACTTCCCCAACGAGTACTTTCTAACCGGATAACACCACGACCAGAGTTGAGATTTTTAAGGGTCTGATCGGGAAGAACATCTTTAAAGCTGGCAGACTCAATTCCAGTTCCCCCCTGAATACCATCGGAAATGATCAAAGCCTGAATGGCACGATAGAGTTCAGAGAGTTTTCCTTCATCGAGATTAGGGTGGCGTTTAAAAACCATCCGTTGATGCCCAGGAGCTTGAAACAGCTTACCGGCATTTTCAAGTGATTTTCTAAACCACATAACAAACTCTTCAAACTCTCCATAAGTTTGAACAATATTGAAGTTGATTTCCCAACCGACTGATGTGCCATGGGCATCGCGCACATATTTTTCAGCTACACCAAAATTCGCTACCCAACTTGTGTAACTGGATGCTCTTTTAATATTTGTACTGTCACTTAGTCCCGGTAAGGAGCCTTTAAACATTTTCATGCGCACAGAAGGCTTGATGAAAGTTAACGGTTTGCCTTCCGTCATATCCAAAAACTCACCCCATTTAGCAACAAGTTCTTCGGCCGTGGCATTTTGAAAATCAATACCTCTAAAAGCATCGACATTAATCGTTTTGGGATTTCCTTCAACATCAACTACATCTCGGGCCAGGTCAACAACCACCCCTTCATCATTACGATAGGTCCTATAGCCATTGGCATTTTTTACATAGTTTTCAAAGAAGTCTGACAGAAAGGCCTTCTGACTTTCTTCTGGCATCCCCTGTACCATTCTTTTTAGATCTTCTGCTGGAGGGGTCATTACCCGGGTAATAAGACCAGATGAGGCTTCCTTCTCAGCACCCCAAGTCACTCCGGCCTCAAGCCCATCGATGGCCAGATTTCCATCAACCATAACGGCTTTAGCGTTGTAACTCGTTGCCGACTCCTGAAGATCAGCATAAACAGAATAAGCACTACGGGTTTCCTCTTCTGCGACCCCACGAAAAGAATTGTAAGTACAACTCTCTAAAGTTAGCGCCCCCACCATCATGGGAATAAGAATTGTTGCCGCTTTTTTGTTCCAGTAATTCATAAACTCTCTCCCAAGGGATTATTTAAAAAGACATTTATTAGCTTTAATATTTTCAAATTCGTCAGCAAGGCTTGCATCATTCGCAACCTTGGCTTCAAGGTAGCGATAAAAAGCGGCTTTCTTACCCACTTCTTTCTTTTCCTTAGCATCTTTTGCAACAGCTCTAAGCATTCTTGACCAACCCTGAAGCTCGACCTCATTTAAGTCAGCACTAAAGAGACGCCACAATTGATGAGAGTTATTGGGATCGAGAACATTCACTAATCCCCTAGCATCAGGCTTTCTTGAGACCTCAACAATCGCCTCAAAAAGTTCTTTTTGAGCAGGTGATCCATGTTTGGGAATAGAGAGAAAAAGAGCGAAAACTTTTTCATCTTCGGAAGGAAGTTCACTCAAGTAGTTTAACTTTTGAGTGGTCAGTTTTTGAGTGCGAAGATTATTCTTAATGTATTTAACGACTTCTTTTGGTTTTCTTGGCACCACACTTTCTAAGATATACCTCGTTTTCTCATCGGCGACTTGATCGTAAGTAAAACGAAAACCGTTCCTAGCAAGAGGCCCGGAAATACAACTAGCACAGGCGAGAGCTAAAGAATTATCAGCTCCATAACGACTTGCCATGTAAACGAGTCCGTTTACAACTTCTACAAATTCGGACTTAGTAAAATCGCGCTCCCTTTCGGAAAGAAGCACCAAGAGCCTTCTTTTTAAACGACCATCAGCACCTGAATTGATAGACCTAAGTGACGAAGCCAGCTCCGTTCGAGAAGGAGTATTGGAGCCCGTAAGATTTTTAAAAGCATGACCAATGACTTGCTCAACTTTAGAGGCACTCCCTCCTGAGAGCCCTGAAGCCTCAATGGCGGCTTTCCTACCAGCCGTACTAAGAATCATATCTAGAGCCCTAGCAGTACCAGAGCCCAAAGACTTTTGAGCATCTTTGATATTGGTCGGACTAAAATCTAGATCTTTTGCACCTACTGGATGCAAGAGCACACACAAGCTTAAACAAGCACCAAAAACATAGTTTGCTTTTTTCATTGGCCTTCCTTTTTTCTCACCAAATAAGGGGGTCTTTTTTATGCACAACACACTCTCGTATCGGCTTGAGACTCAAATTGCTTGACAAAAACCATCAATTTTCTTGGATTTTATTGTAAAATCGACAACTTAACACATTTTGTCGTGACGTTACTTAACCTGACTGATTCAATATCCTAATAGAAATCTGACATTAAAGACCATTATCAAGGATCGATTTATGAAGTTTATCACCCTAGTGCTGCTGCTCCTTTGGGGCCAAAATTCGATGGCGGCCAAGCTGATTTACGGAAAAAAAAGTGCCAACCCTGGTGAATTAAGTGAAAAAGAACTCTCCCCGGTTATGACCAAGGCCCTAGTCCCTGAAGAAAGTGACTTTGAAGGCGGCTTCAACATGTGGGTTCCCTACGTTATGCCTACCCCTTACCAAGAAAATGCAGGCTCATGCCTTTTCATGAGTCACACTGCTGTTGCAGAAACTCTTGTTAATGAAAGAAGAAATCGTCTCGGTTACCCCAATATTGATCTTTCCGAGCGCTATTTCATGAACCTCTCAAAAGCAGATATTGGTGACAATCTCATTGATAACTGGATTACAGATACAATCTATCGTCTTAATGCGACTAAGAAAATGTATCTCAACCGTGACTTTCCTTATATGAAAGGCTGGTACAGACCAATAGGAAATGGCCAAAGAGTTTTTGCCCAACCAAACGAGCAGGGCGCTTATTATGGTGTGCGTGCCAACTGGGTCGTTGATCTCGACAGTCTTGCCAAAAAGCCTTCTTACGATCTCCCTACTTTTAAAAGGGATATTCTTTTTGAAGATCCTAAAGGCAATAGATGGAATGTTGGTACAGCTCCAAAAGACATTGTTCAAAGAGTGAAGAACGCCTTAAATACAAAAAAAGGTCCCGTCACCGTCATCTATAATCACACTGGTTTTTGGCATGCAGTGATGATTGCTGGTTATAATGACAATATTACTAATCATGGATGCCCTTTTGTATCGGATTACCCTCTCCAGATGAGAGAGAGAGCCGATCAGATTCGAGAAGAGGCCAACAATCAAAGCGATCAAGATGAAAGAGATCGTTTAGAGAGAAAAGCTCGTCTATTTGAGCGAAGAGCACAAATGGTAGAAACTGGATTTCAGCAAAATGGAGGCTGTTCAAATAAAGGGGCTTTTTATGTAAGAGACTCTATCAATCCAGATCCTTCCATGCCTCTCTATGACTATGACCCCAATCAAACGGGAGAAGAGCAACACTTAAACCCCAGCATTATTTTGCGTGAGTACGAGTGGCTAGAGCAACTTGCTAACCATGTGATGCACATTTACGTCGATTAGTGGCCCTACTCAATAGACTCAAAAAAAACCACAAACACTTATCTAAGTGGGCGAGGCGCCAAAATATAGGCGCCTTTCGTCTTTATGATCGCGACATACCAGAGTTTCCCTACATTATCGACATCTATAACGACAAAGCTGTTGTAGGATTAAGGCTCCAAAAAATTGATCAAGAAAAGGAAAAGAAACACAACCTCACTCTTCTTTACGAGGCCCTAGACCAACTTGGGTATACCGAGAATAAACGCTTTATTAAAGAAAGACGCATCCAAGACAAGGGAGAGCGTTACGAAAAAAGTGATTCAAAAAAAAGTGTTAATGAAACGGTCAATGAAGGGGAGCTTCAATTTCAGGTTAACCTTACAGATTACCTGGACACCGGGCTTTTTTTAGATCACAGACCCTGGCGAAAAGAGTTTTCTCAAAAAAACCTTGATAATAAAAAGGCACTCAATCTCTTTAGCTATACTTGTTCTCTTTCCGTTGCCCTTGCCAAGGCAAAAGCCCATGTGACAAGTAATGATCTCAATCCCCATTATCTTAAATGGGGCCAAGAGAATTTTCTTCTCAATGAGCTTGACCCACAAAAGCATTCCTTTGTTGAAAAAGATTGTCTTCAATTCGTAAAAGATTTAAAAGAAGAAAGCTTTGATCTTATCGTCGTCGATCCTCCGACTTTTTCAATCTCAAAGAAATTCAAAGGCACATGGGATATCCAAAGAGATCATTATTTTCTGATTAAAGAATGCTGGCAAGCCCTCAAAAAAGGTGGAGAACTATTCTTCTCCTGCAACCTACGTGATTTCAAACTGGATTCAGGAATCAACTACCTCAATGAAACGACTTTCAAAACTATTCCTCAAGATTTTCATGACAAAAAAATTCATCATTCCTTCTATGGCAAAAAGGTTTGACTAGTTTTATTGAACTCACTTCCCTACCCACTCTTACCTTTTTAACCGCGATCATTAGCGGTGTCGTGGGCATGGCAGGAGGAATCACTCTTCTCTCCTTTATGACTTTTCTCTTACCCTTGCAAAGCATTATTCCAATCCATGGCATTGTGCAATTAGCTTCCAATGCCTCTCGATGCTTTTTCCTAAGAAGGGATATTGATAAAACTATCACTCTTTATTTTTTTTTAGGAGCCCCACTGGGTACATTTATTGCCTATGTTCTTATCAAAGAAATGCCCAACAAAGACGCCTTCTTTCTTTTAGTCGTCGCCCTTATTTTTTACACCCTTTTCAAGCCTAAAAAGCTCCCTGCCCTTAATATGCCCAAAAAAGGCTTCTTTTTTCTAGGAGCACTTACTGGCTTTATGGCCCCTCTTATTGGGGCCACAGGTCCTTTATTGGCGCCGTTTTTCTTAAGAGAAGATCTCAGTAAAGAATCTATTGTGGCGACTAAGGCCTCAGTTCAAATGTTCACTCACCTACTCAAGATTCCTCTTTTTATCGCTCTCGCTTTTCCTTATCACGAATACAAACTGGTTCTTCTATTCATGGTCATAGCGGCTATCTTGGGCACAAAGGTGGGAGTCCTTCTTCTTGGAAAAGTTTCGAAAGATATCTTTATTAAAATATACAAAATTGCTCTCCTATTCGCTGCATGTCGCTTAATTTACAAGATTTTCTTGGAGGCAATGTAGTTAAAGGGTAAAATAAAGTCATCAGGAGAGATTAATTGTCTAAGGATGGCTTAAACGCCTACGTCGGTGTTTACAAACAAAATGATGGAAATACTTTTGTCATCACACTTGAAAATGGGGACCTTTATCTCAAGACAAGTGAGATTCATAAAGAAAAATGTATTTTAAGAGCAGATGGACTTTTCGGTGTTGAAAATACCAAAGCTGTTCTTAGTTTCCAAATGGCCTCAAGTGGCATCGCTCAATCTGTCACTTTTATTTTGCCTGATCGCCAAACAGTTGCAACCAGAAGTAACTCTGTTTTTGTTGAACAAAGTTTTCTCTCAAAATTCAAAGAGCTCATCGTCGCTCTTTTGGTCTTTTTTGCTCTAGTCGGTATGCTCTTTGTTTTAAGTGGCCCTATACAGAAAGCCTGTGAGAAAGGCATTCACCCGCTCTTTTGTCAGGTGGCCTCCATGAACAGTCGTTTTCTCAATACCACAAAAAAAGACTACAACAGTGAAGAGGCCATAGCCTCTTACAAGCAAATTACCGAAGACACAAAGGAAGCCTGCTTGGATGGAGACCAAGAGTCTTGCCTTTTAATGGCAAAGAATCTGTGGAAAATTGCTGATAAAGAAAAAGCTATAAAAGTTTTAAAAAACTCATGCCTAAAAGAAAAATACTCTCCCAGCTGTCAGCAATTAAAAGACTTCTATATACAATTAGGACAAAGTACCAAGGCGACATCTCTATTAATAGAAACCTGTAATGAACAAACACCCCAAAGTTGCTATGACCTAGCATGGAGTCTTGATAAAAAAGATGAAAAAGCGCAAGCCATCAAATATTTTAACAAAGCCTGTGAATTTGGAGTCGAAGAAAGCTGTTTTCATCTAGGTAAGCTCTACCTTAAAGTAGAGAGGATATTGAGTCTAGATTATCTAAAAAAGGCTTGTGATCGCTATCATAGACAAGCTTGTGCCTTAGTAAAGAAAGTAGAAAGTTTTTTTCTTCACAAAGAAAAATGCCTCAAAGAGAAATCTGGTCAGTCTTGTTTTCTTATGGCCAGTTTTGAACAAGATTATGGGCTAGAGTCTCTAGCTCTCAAAGCTTATCAAGAAAGCTGTGACTACGGCTATCAACTGGCTTGCAATATCCTCAAAGATAAGGAAGCGAGAAAGAAACTACGTGAATCAGGTAAAAAGGTAGAAACGCTTTAAGCTGCCTTCTTTCCATGTTTTGAAATAATCGTAGAGAACTCTTTGACTCTTTTATAAGCCGATACTTGAGAGTCTATCATTCCTTTGCAAGTATAATGATCTTCAAATCGTGCTCTTCCCGCCCGACCGAGCTTATACTTTAATTCTTGATTATTAAAAATCATGGTCATGGCATTGGCCAATTGTAAAGAGTTCCCAGGTTCGACAATGAGACAAGTTTTCCCTTTTTCACCCACTGCTGGCACGCCACTTTTTAAGTTCGTAGTAACCACTGGTTTAGAACAGGCCATTGCCTCTAACTGAACGATACCAAAATTCTCATTAGGAGTAATTGAAGGAAGGACCAACATATCACACCCATGGTAAAGACCTACAAATTCATCTTGGTCTTTTACTTTTCCAAGAAGTGAAACTTTATCGTCTAATTTTAGTTCTTTAATTTTTTGATTAAGTGCGCCTTTTAATGGTCCATCACCCACTATCACGATATGTTGACTACAGGACTTTGCCGCTTCCAATAAAACCTCAACTCCCTTATATTCCACCAGCCTTCCCACAAAAAGAGCATAGGCACCAAATTTTTTGCGATATTTTCTAGCACACGTGAGATTATTTTCATTGGATGTAAAAGGCGCTTCCTTAATCCCGAAAGGAATAATTTCACATTTTTCCTGATAGTCAGGAAGAAATTGGCTAAACTTAATATGATTTTTTGTTGGAACAAATATCTTTTGGGTGCGATTAAGAAATCCTTTAAAAAATCGTCGATATAACTTAAGTAAAAATTTTTGCCTAACAACATCGCTATGATAAGTCGCTACGACCGGGATATCGCCAGGTAAAGTTAGACTCACCATTTCAGCTAAAGGATTGGGGCAATGAACGTGAACGAGATCTGCTTCCTTTGCCAATTCATGAACTTTCTTAAGAATGGTAGGATTTAAATTCTGGCCAAAGAGAACACCAACACGTGGAAGACGCACAACCTTAACACCATTAATAGTTTCTTCACTACCCTTTAAAGAAGTACTACTACAAAGAACCGTTACATCATGCCCTTTTAGGTGAAGCCCCTCGCATAAGTCTTTAACCACAGACTCCATACCACCAGAAAAGGGGTGATAATATTTCCCTATATGCAGTATCTTCAAAGATTCTCCTAGCATGTCCCTATGTCTTTTCGGCTTAAATCAGAAAATCTTACTTAAAGATTTCTTCATATTTTCTAAACAAGCATATTTTACCGTCCTCATAAAAAGGTTCGGCCGTCGTTTATATCGACGTTTTTTCCACCTAACCTGTTGTTTTTCTATGGAGAATATGGCCTAAATATTGAAGCTTATGAGGTCATGAAATATTCGACCATTGCTAAACCAATTTTCTATACTTCATTTTCCCTCCTCGTGGTGCTCACGTTGGGAGTTCAAGCCTCCTTTGGCCCCGCAGACCTTGTTAAGACTTTTACTTTCACTAGTCTCTTTGAACGAAATCCGAAAATATGGGGCACCTACCAACTCAGAAGTGAAAATCTAACTGATTTCAAAGGAAAAAATATCACTCTACCAAAGAGAGTTAGTGACTTAGTCATCAGTGATGGCCATTTAACTTTTGTGAGAGAAATTAAGCCTGAAGACACAACCAAAATTGTTGTAGAAAGAATCCCTTATAAAAAGAAGAAGAAGGCTTTTAAAAATAGAGAGACTAGGCTTATGCAAGAAAGAATGGATCGCCTTCTCACCTATACTCTCAGAGAAAGACTAAGCTTAAGTCAAGAAGAGCGAATTATCTACAATGAGGTCAAATGCCTTAGAGTCAAAAAAGGCATTCAATGTCGGGTTGTTGGGCTTGTTAATTAAATCGATGATCTTTTAAAAAGATTCCTTTATCTTTTACCACTTCACCTATAACCACAGCATTTTCATTTGCTAATAAAGACATCACCTTCTGAGGTGAATTGGTAGCTAAGACCATTCCAAAACCACAATTGAATGTTTTCAACATTTCAGAAGTTGAAATTCCTCCAATATCTTGAATCCATTTGAACTCAGGTAAGAAAAACTCACTCTTTAATTCATCTTCACTAAAGTTTAAACGATAACCTAGTTGTTCATTCATGCGGGGAATATTGTAAATACCACCACCCGTGATATGAGAGGCACCATTTAATAAGCCTTTTTCAATTAAGACTTTTAAGGCATTCCAATAGATGCGAGTTGGCTTGAGAAAGTCTTTTTTAGAGAAATCACCCATCTTATTTTCAGCAGTGGCTTTTTCAATAACTTTTCGAACTAAGGAATAGCCGTTGCTATGAAAGCCGTCTGAGCGCAGAGCAATTAAACTATCACCCATTTGCACCTTCTCGCCACCAAGTACCTGATCTTTAAAAACTTCACCTACCGCAAAACCGGCGAGATCGTATTCCCCTTCATTGTACATTCCAGGCATTTCAGCGGTTTCTCCCCCAATAAGCGCTGCTTCGCTTTGAAGACAACCAGAGACCACACCATCAATAATCGCTTCACTCGTAGTCAGCTCAAGCTTTCCAGTGGCTAAGTAATCCATAAAAAAGAGAGGTTTCGCTCCAGTACATATAATATCATTCACACACATTGCGACCAGGTCGATACCTACGGTGTCGTGTTGATTGCATTCGAAGGCAAGTTTTAATTTAGTTCCCACCCCATCGGTTCCAGCAGCTAGATAACGATCTCCCACCTCATAAAGACAAGCAAATCCACCAACACCACCAATGACCCTACGTCCATATGTCGATTTAACCTTGGCCTTAATTTTTTCGACAAGGGCATCACCCTTTTCAATATCAACACCACTATCTTTATATGTTAAGCTCATGATTTTCTCCTCAATGATTCGTCTTTAGTGGCGAAAATGCCTCATCCCCGTAAAGGCCATAGATACGCCTTTTTCTTCGCATGCTTGGATAACTTCCTTATCTTTAATACTGCCGCCTGGTTGAACGATGGCCTTAATGCCAAATTCACTAGAAAGGTCAATATTGTCACGAAATGGAAAAAAGGCATCAGAAACAAGAAGACACTGACTTAAATCATCATGACCATTTTCCCGTGCTTTGGCGACAGCTTGCTCAAGGCTCACTCTTCGATTGGGATTTCCCATTCCAGCACCAAAGAGAAAAATGGTTCCCTGATCCTTACCGACTAGACTTATGGCATTACTCTTCAAATGCTTGGTCACTTTAATCCCAAAATTTAATAGGAGTGAATCCTTTAAACCATCATGATCACCTACAATAATGTCGATGTCTTTTTCAACTCCATTATCCTCTTCCTGAACAACAAATCCACCATCAATCGATCTCACCATAAGATCGTTAAAATCATCGTACTTATCTAGAGCTGCTAATTCGATAAGACGCAAATTCTTTTTTTTAGAAAAGATATCGCGCGCTTCTTTATCAAATGAGGGAGCGATAATGACTTCTACAAAACGATTTTCAAAAAAACGAGCTGCTTCCTCATTCACCGAACAATTAAAAGCAATGATAGAACCGAAAGCTGAGACATTATCCCCCTCCCAGGCGTGGGTCAGAGTCGCCAAGAGATCAGCTCCAATAGCGGCACCACAAGGATTAGCATGTTTAATGATCGTTACGGCATAGGGCTTTTTTTGATCACATAAGCGATTGAGATCACTATTGCATCTCCAGGCCGCATCGGCATCGAGAAGGTTATTATAGGATAATTCTTTTCCTTGAAGAGAAGGTGCTGCGGCTAGGGTATTAACTCTACCCTTTTGCCTTAAAGGATCAACAATCACATAGCCCTTTTGGTGCGGATTTTCCCCATATCTGGCTTCTTTAACATTCTTTTTGTCACTTAAATCAATATGAATCCCTTGAGAATCTCCATTGACCTCACTGTTAAGAGTTTGGGCAATAAGAGAGTCATAGGCAGCTGTATGAGAAAAAGCTTCAAGAGCTAATTTTTTTCTTAAATCAAAATCAATCTGATCTTTTTGAAAGGCCTCAATAAATTCACCATATTGACCGGGATTGGTTAAAACGGCTACACTCTGGTGATTTTTGGCGGCGGCCCTCACCATTGTAGGCCCACCTATATCAATATTTTCGATTAACTCTTCGTAACTTCCATTCTTCTTCACCACTTCTGAAAAGGGGTAAAGATTACAGACAACGAGGTCAATCGGATCAATTTCTAATTCTTTTGCTTGCTTTTCGTCCTCTTGATGCCCACGCCTATAAAGAAGGGCACTTGATATTTGAAAGCTTAAAGTTTTCATTCGGCCACCAAAAGCTTCCGGGTTTCCCGTAACGTTTTCAACAGGTGTTACCTTCACTCCAGCATCTTCAAGGGACTTTCGAGTCCCCCCGCTAGAGATTAGCTCCACTCCTTGTTCGCTAAGAAATTTCCCTAACTCAACAATCCCTTCTTTATCGCTTACGCTTAGAAGTGCCTTTTTCATAAATTCTTTCCTTTTATCTATCTGCAAAAATTAACTGCATTTTCAAAAATCTTTAAACCGATACTCCCCCTAATGACTCCTCCCGGATAAAGAGTTTCTTTAATGGCAGCTTCTGGATGGGGCATCAGACCTAAAACCAGGCCTGTTTCATCGGTAAGCCCTGCAATGTTTCTGTCAGAACCATTGGGATTTTGTGAATAAGTAAGCGCCACATGAATGTCATCGCCACTAACATCCTTATTAATCTTTAATCTCCCTTCTCCATGACGAATAGGAAGATGAAATTCTTCACAGTCTTTTAGCCAAATACAATTCTTAGTTTCCACCTTTAATGTCGACCATTGATTAATAAAGTGACCCGATTCATTTTGTGCCAGACCAACTTTCCCTTCCTCACTAAGAAGGCCTAGTTTCGTTAAAACCTGAAAACCATTACAAATTCCTATGACCGGTTTCTTATCAGCGACAAAATCCTTGATCCCCTCTTTAAGGTAGGATTTCAATTTAAGGGAAAAAACTTTTCCACTACCCAATTCATCGCCAAAGCTAAAACCACCAGGAAGGGCAAGAATGTTATAACCCTTTAAGAAATCAGGACCTAGGCATTCCAATTGATTAATGTGAAGAATTGTAGTCTCAGCACTGCAAACATTAAAGGCCCTTGCCGTTTCCAACTCACAGTTAACACCATCACCCGTTATGATCAGTACTTTTACATTCATGACAGACTCCATTCTCTTTTCCAAGCTTTTAACAACACGTCGGTGGAAATTTCAAATTCACCAGGTAATGATACAAGCGGATTTTCACTAACAATCGCTACCTTTTTGAAAGGGACATTAGTCTCAGCACATTCTTTTTCAAACTCAGTAAGGTCAGTATTCTCAATCGCCACAAGAATCATTCCAGGCCCTTCACCAAAGCCCTTAAGGGCTAGATCAGAATGAAAGAAATCTGGCTCCAACAAGGCTCCAAAACTATGGTCAAAGAGCATTTCTGCAGTGGCACAAAGGACCCCACCATCACTTACATCATGGGCAGCTTTTATAAGGCCTTTTTGATTAAGTTGATAAAAAGAATGATAAGTTTTTTGGCATACTGAAAAATCCCAAGATTCAGGTAAAATTTCTTCGTTACTTTTAATCGTTTCAACAGTCTCAGCGAGTTCACTTCCCATAAAACTCATTTGCTCTTTACCGAGTAGATAAATAGTCTGCTGAGAGGTAGTGACAACAGAGCGACAAAGATTTTTTTGATTACCGTATCCCATGGCCGTAACGAGTAACGTGGGCTGAATAGAAATCACCAAGTCGTCACCAGAACGATTTTTTCCTCGAAAGTCATTCTTCATGCTGTCTTTGCCACTGACAAGAGGAGCGCGATACAGCTTGCAGATATCGTAAAGACCTTTACAAGTATCAACCAATTGACCTAACTTTTTTGCTCCCCCTGGATTTTTGCTACTCTCTACAGGATCAGGCCAACAGAAGTTATCAAGGAGACAAATTTTTTCAGGATCAACGCCTGAAACTATAATATTTCTAACCGCTTCATCGACACTAAGCTTGGCCATCACCTCACTATCAAAAGCGCTCATCTTTGGAGCAAGACCACAACCAACACTAACAAAGCCCCCTATTTCACCTCCATGTGCTTCTAGGTCAATGACCCCAGAATCCCCAGGACTTATACCATGAACTCCAGGAAAGGGTTTACCTATAGTAGCCCCTTGCACTTCATGATCATATTGGCGCACCCATGGTTCCTTACTGGCGATATTTTCTCTTTTCATCATTAAAGGGAAAAGCTCTGTCATAGGAGGCAATTGATTTTTCTTTTTTAATTGAACCCAAGATTCTCGCTTCTCACCCCTTACACTTTTTGCCTTTAATTGCAGCTTAGGAACGCCATCATGCAAAAAGGTCATTTCAAGCTGACCCACTCTTTGATCTTTATAAAAAATCTCTAGGGCACCATTATCAGTAAATTCACCCATACAAATTGCACTGACACCTCTTTCCTTGGCCAAAGATTCAAATTCATCGACCTTCTCCGAAGAAACAGCACAAGTCATTCGTTCCTGACTTTCACTTATCATTATCTCCCAAGGGGACAGACCGGGGTATTTTCTGGGATGTCGATTAAGATCAATGCGAGCTCCACCAGTCAACTCCGCCATTTCCCCAATACTAGAAGAAATGCCACCAGCCCCATTATCTGTGATACAATTATATAGGCCTCGATCTCTAGCAACCAAAAGAAAGTCCATGACTCTTTTTTGAGTTAAGGGATCTCCAATTTGAACAGCAGTAGCAGGGGAATCTTCATTAAGCTCCATACTACTAAAGGTCGCCCCGTGAATGCCATCAGCACCGACGGCTCCACCGACCACATATATTTTATTTCCGACCACTGCACCTTTCTCACTTCCTTCTCGACCATCCGGTAGTTTTGGCGGCAAAATGCCGACAGTTCCACAAAAGACTAAAGGTTTTCCGGCATAATCTTGGTCAAAAACAATAGCACCATTAACGGTGGGAATTCCGCTTTTATTCCCCCCATCTTCAACACCTTTATGAACTCCTCTTAATAGTTTCGCTGGCTCCATTAAACCCGCTGGCAAAGAATTAGGATCAATCATTTGAGGTAATTCAGTTTGCCCCAAGCAAAAAACATTCGTATTGGCGATAGGTTTAGCACCCAGACCACAACCCAAAATATCACGATTAACTCCTAAAATACCTGTAATAGCACCACCGTATGGATCGAGAGCTGAAGGGGAATTATGAGTTTCAACTTTAATGCAAAGATCAGTTTTCTGATCAAATCGAACGATGCCGGCATTATCACTAAAGACACTCACTAACCAATCCACTCCATCATCAGCAAGTTCTTTAGTCGCCTTTTTTATATAGCTAGGATAAAGACCTTGAATACTCTCTCTCTTTCCCGTTCGTTCATCATGATACTCGATATCAGCTGCAAAAATTTTATGCTTACAATGCTCTGACCAAGTTTGTGCCAGGACCTCGAGTTCCACGTCCGTAGGCCACTGTGGAAGACCAAGCTCAAGTCTTCTTTTTTGAGTAGACTCTTCACGATAATAAGCGCGAATGGCAAGCATCTCCTCTTGATTCAAAGCCAAACAACGCGATCGGCTCAATTCATTAAGGGTCTCCACACTCCCCTCCAGGGAAACCTCATGTGCTGATTCATCATGGTGGATGTTCACAGCAGGTATTTTGCTATCAAGAAAGCGCTCATTTGAATGAAAACTCTCTTTACTTAAAATTAGAATGTCTTGGATAAGAGGATTTCCAACTTCTGGCCTTAGTGTATTTCCAATACTCTCCACATCAATAGGTTCTTTACTCTGAACAAAATAAAGGCTTCCGCTAGAACAATGGGCCACAACCCCTTTCAAGGCCAGGGCTTCCTCAAGTGCCTTTGCTGAATTATCTGTGACACCAGGGAGGAAGTGAACATCGAGAACGCAACCGAGGTCCTCTAAATCATATTGTTCACATTTAAGAGTTTGCAAAGATTCATCAATAATGGCGTCTTTTAGGACGTCTTCATTAACCGCGACTTCAGTTTCAATGACATAATAAGAAGCCTTGGTAATAGAGCCTTTAAAGTTAGGAATTTGACCTTCTAAACCTTTAAGTCCTACTGGATACTTCGAGACAATTTCAATACGTTTAATCATCAACTATTCCTTATTCTCAAAAACAGGTTTCCCTTTTTTAAAATAAAAATCTTTTTGAATAAAGTCCTTGAGAATTCGAGCATAACTCTCATTTTCAAGTGTCTTTCCTTTTTCTGTAAAAGCTGCAAAAGAATCTGAGCTATCTCTTTCTATTGTTTTTTGGCGAAGGATAGGACCCTTATCAACGTCTTCATTTACGAGATGAATAGTATGACCATAAGTCTCATCCTGGTTAGCATAGGCCTTTTTGTAGCTTCCAAGACCTGGGTATTTAGGAAGAAGACTTGGATGGATATTAACCACACGGTAAAGACTGTCTATTTTTGAAGAGTCAAGGTTTACCTGCTCAAAAGCCTTTAAGAAGTCAATTGAGAGAATCTTTAAAAATCCTGCGAGAAAAACCCATTGGATACTATGTTGACGACATATCTTAATGACCTCTTCTTCAAAAAGAGGATCTACTCCCTTTTGCTGGTCCTTTACATAATAACAAGGAATATCATTCACTTGACAAAAAGTTCTTAAAGGACTGTTTTCTTTGTTGACCAACATAAACTCAGGGGCAAAACCATGTTTCTTTCCCTCGTGATAAAGTGCAATGGCATTGGTGCCATTACCACTTGCTAAAATGGCATAAGCTCCAAAGGGAACAAACACTATCCTCTACTCCTAGCGCCAATATCTCGACGATAATGGCAACCTTTAAAGTCAATTAACTCAATACTTTGATAAGCAATTTCTCTCGCTCTTTCCAAAGTTGGTCCCAGTGCTGTAACTCCAAGAACTCTCCCCCCTGAGTTGATCATTTCCCCTGCTTCATTTCGTGAGACACCGGCAAGAAAAAGTTTTGTCTCCTCTGAAGAGGAATGAATGAGATCTTCAGTAAAGGTGATTCTATTTCCTTTATCTAGTGGAGTGTCATCAATAGAGGGATAACCACCACTGGTCATAACCACGTGAACAGAACTTTCATTTTTTAGTCGCAGTTTAGGTTTCTTACCTCTCATAAGATCTATCAAACCCGTAGAAAGATCCCCTTCAATAAGAGGAAATAGAGTTTGAGTTTCGGGATCTCCCATTCTCACGTTATATTCAATAACATAGGGGTCTCCGGCTTCATTAATCATAAGGCCCATAAAGAGAAAACCAGAAAAAGGCATCCCTGTTGTCACACAACCCTTTAAAGTAGGTTTAAGAATACGTGATTCAATTTTTTCAAGCAGTTTAAGATCAGGCCATTCTGGAGTGCGAAAACAACCCATACCACCAGTATTAGGCCCCTCATCATTATCGAAGACCCTCTTGTGATCACAAGCTGAGCCCAAAAAGAAATACTCTTCACCATGACAAAGTGCAAATGCACTCACTTCTACCCCGGGAAGAACTTTTTCTAACAAAATGCTATCAGTTGAAATACTGACTTTAGGGTTTTTCATAAAATCATATAGGGTTTGTTCAGCGATCTTCTTATCCTTGGTAACGACCACACCTTTACCACCCGCGAGGCCATCGGCCTTAATCACAATTCCTTCTTTCATATCCCAATCGTTAAGAGCGGCCATCGCTTTTTCAAAATCGGAACAAACCACAAAGTCAGCGGTGGGGATATCATGTTTCATCATGAATTCTTTTGAGAATATTTTTGAGCCCTCCAACTGAGCCGCTTTTTGACTTGGTCCAAAAAGGGCAAGTCCTTTATCTGAAAATTTGTCCTTCACTCCTTTGGTAAGAGGAGCTTCAGGTCCAACGATAGTAAGCTCTATATTCTCTTTCAGAGCAAAATCACATAGCTCATCTTCATTTTTCTTGGGTAATAACTCTACTTTATCAAAGCGATCCATATAAGGATGACCCGGACAAACAAATATCTTCTCGACGTTCTTTTCTTGTTGCAGCTTCCACACAAATGCGTCCTCACGCCCTCCACTACCTATAACAAGCATTTTCATGATTTTACCCTTTTCATTTCTTCAACCAAATCCTCAAGACTAGGGGCATTCTCAAAGGGTTTGCCTAGTCCTTGGAGGTCATAGAGTTTATTCGTTAAGCTTAGGTAGAGACCACTGGCCGTATTTTTAAAATCCTGATTGAGCGGTTGAGGTGGTACTTTGACAAAATTATGCCAATCTTTAACCCCTTGGTCTTTGGCCATTTTTTTAGCTTTTTCTACATCCTCCAACCAAAGAGAACCTCTATAGAAACTTCTCAAAAACTCTTTAGAAAGTTTTTGTTCATCCATCATTAAACGAAGCTCATCTGGGCCAATGGAGTCTACTAATTGAAAAGATCGCTCTTTGGTAAAGGCGAATTCAAATTTCCCATCCCAAAGCTCAGCCCCCATCTCAGCAAATAAGTCTCTCAGTCGAGCACTAAGAACAACTGTTAAAGAATAAAGTTTACTAAACTCACGATCACTCATTCCAGCAATTTTTTGAGCTTCATCGTAACTTAAATAACGGTCCGTACTCTCTAGCTTGGTTGAAAACTCAATTAAAGGTCTACTAAAAGTTTCACCGACGACAGGTTCATGATTAAGCCCTAAGACCCTTCTATATTCTTGGTCATTAGTCCTTTTAAAAAGACTAGAGCCTGAAGGAAGCCCAAAACGAAAAATCACCTCCAGAGGCACAAGGGTATCAACTGCCCTGCTTTGATATTCTGTATAATCATATCTTCCGTTTACATAAGGAATTTTTGGAACATGAATCCTTCTCACCTTAAATGCCGAAGGTCTTTCTAGAACCAGTCCTAAAGCATGATGGGGTAAGCCCTCATGCTTAAGTCTATTCAAAACTTCAGACTCTTCTTTTTTCCACTGATAGGTTGGTTTCCAATTTTTCCATGTCGTTGCTCGACCAAGAATATCGAAAAAGCACTGCCCCATTTTTGCTAGGGCTTCACCTTTTCTCTCAATTTCATCTGGCATCTCACCCCAGTCAAAAACACTGTAGCGGTTACTAAAATCAAAAACGAGTGAGTCTTTATTATCGGCACAGGCGTAAATATCTTTTACGGAACCACGATAAAGTAGCTCTCCTAACATAAACTATCCTCTTCTTTTTTGAGCAAAGGTCTTTCCTTCCTCAACATCAGTGGGGTATTGATTATTCACACAGGCCATACATAAGCTTTTGGTTCCAATGGCCTCTTCAAGATCGGCTTCATCAAGATAAATCACCTTATTCGCCCCTACCCACTTGGCTATAGCGGCGAGATCCTTTCCATTAGCAATCAATTCTTCACTAGCAGGAAAATCAATACCGTAATAGCAGCCGTATCTAAGGGGTGGACAGGTGATCGCCAAGGTAATTTCAGCAGCACCATTTTTCTTGAGAAGTTCGATAATTTTCTGGGAAGTTGTTCCTCTCACCACACTATCATCTACTAAAAGAATATTTTTTCCTTTGATCTCACTTTGAACAGGAGAAAGTTTAAGGGCAACAGCTTTCTCTCTTTTGTCCTGAGTATTGAGGATAAAGCTTCGTTGGATGTAGCGATTTTTAATAAGTCCCTCTCGATAAGGAATTTTTAAACTCTCAGCAAGTCCAATGCTTGCGGTTCGAGAAGTATCCGGTACGGGACAAACAAGATCCGGCCTTATTTCTCCCTCATCAATTGATTTTTGTACTTTCTGGGCAAGAACCTTTCCAAGATTGAGCCTGGTCGAATAAACAGATTTATTCTCAATTGTACTTTCAGCACCTGCAAAATATATCCACTCAAACATGCAGTGACTGATACGAGGTGCTTGTCCTACCACCTCAGAGATCACTTCACCTTTTTGAGTAATCAAAAGGACTTCTCCGGGTAAAACATCGCGAACAAAATCAAAACCTAAAAAGTTTAAAGCAAGTGACTCTGAGGCCACACAATACTCATCTCCTTTTTGACCTTTTCTTTTTCCTAGGACAAGGGGCCTAATTCCATTGGGGTCGCGTAGAGCAAAAAGACCAACATTCGCCATCAGTCCCACAAGAGCATAAGCACCATTGGCTTCATTAAAAATAGATTTAGCAGCTTCTTTAATGTGGCGAAACTCTAGCGGTGTATTTTGAGTTTCTCTTTTTTCTAAAATCTTTTGGCACCATAAATGAAGCATTAACTCCAAATCATTATTGGTGAGGAGTTGAAAGTCATAGGTTTCCCCTAATTTCTTTGCCAAGGAATGATAATTAAGAATATTTCCGTTATGAACCATTCCCACACCAAAGGGAAATCCGGTGACCATCGGTTGAAGATCACTTACTCCATCTGTGCCTACTGTGGCATAACGAGTATGGGCCACGGCCATATTTCCCGTGCAGGTTTCCAAATCTTCCTGTTCTAAGGCCTGGCTAACAAGGCCGAGATTTTTCTTGCCGTAGAATTTTCTTCGATCCTTGTCAAAAGAGAGTACCCCCGCTGCATCTTGTCCTCTATGCTGAAGTGTAAGGAGCCCTCGATAGGCTTCATAGGCTGCCCAGAATGGGACTTTTTCTTCGTGATAAGGGCCAATGACCCCGATGACGCCACACATTATACTCTCTCCTATTTGAAGCCCCTATCATCGCGAATTGATAACTTTATGGCCACATTTTTTGGAGGGCAAGCTAATATTTTCCATAAGTGAAACTAATAACTATTTGCCTTTGCAAAATATCGCACCCATTGCTATAAACGCCCCATGTTAGAAAATCTCTCCAATCAAGATAATTTTGAATACTGCCTAGATCATGACGGCATCGTCATCTCAGTGACTCCAACATATATTGAAGAAAGGTCCGCTCCTGAGAATGACTACTACTTCTTTGCCTATGAGGTGACCGTGAGAAATTTTCGCGATTATCCGATAAAATTAATTAATCGCCATTGGATTATTCGCGACGGAAAAAAGAGAGAGCGATATGTGAATGGCGAGGGTGTTATTGGACAAAGACCTACGATAGAGAGTCATGACGAATTTACTTATCAATCCTTCTGTCCCCTCAGCACCAAAACCGGTAACATGAGAGGAAAGTTTGAATTTCAAAAACCCGATGGCAATCGATTTTGGCTTCCAATCCCGGTTTTCTTTTATCGGACTCCGAACTCTTTTCTTCAGTAAACTATTACTTTGCCTTTTATTGCCTACAAATTCCTCCTGGGCGCGCAATCCGAACTCTGCTTGGCCTCTTCCTTGTGAACGACAACCCTCAGTTGAAGAATTCAATAACCAATTAAAAGAAACTTTAAATTTTAATAAAGAGCGCACACTCTCTCACTGGTATATGGCAGAAAATCCTCAGGCGTATGCTTTAGTCGTACACGGACTTAACTTAAATCCCAAGAAGATGGAGTCCTTTATCCAAGTACTCAATAATCAAAATATCTCAGTACTTCTTGTATCACTTACAGGTCACCGAGGTAGCCTTGACGAGCAAAAGGATGTGACTTGGCAACAATGGTTAGATGATATGCATCTCCATTTTTGTGACTTAAAGAAAAAAGCAAAAGGACTCCCCCTTTACCATTTATCCTTCAGCCTAGGTTCACTCACCACCTTAGGTTACTTAAGCCAAATTAAAGACAACCCCTTTCAAAAGAATGTCTTAATAGCACCTGCTGGTTGGATCCACTGGTACAGTAAAATTCCTCAATACTTAGGTTTCTTTAGTCGAAGGTTTGGATTGCCCAGCGGCAACCTTAAAGAGTATCGCTCTCAAGACACGACAAGCTTGGGTGCTTATGCGGCCATGGCCGAGGGAAGAGAGCTACTAGAAAAGACAGACTCAACTCTTTTTCAAAGACCAACCCTTGTCATATTAGATCCAGACGATGAGCTAGTTTCCTTGAAAAAATTAAGGCAATACATATTGAATCATGACCTCAAAAACTGGAAAATTCTCACCGTTAGCAATAAAAATCACAACCTAAAAAAGAGTTTTCACCATCTTATTGTCGATGAAGCGAGCCTTGGAAAAAGGCTCTGGATGGGGCTTTCGAATAAGATAGAAACATTTTTCCGAGTAAAAAGCTCCCCTAAAGACCAGTAATATCAATCATATATCATTTCCTTACGGCCTCCTAAGCCTACTTGACCTCAAAGTTAGGCTTTATGGTATCCTATTAAAGAGAAAAAGTTGGGTGCTTTTCCATGGAGGTGAAATCCCTATGAGGACCCTAGTACTAGACTCTACCTACTTTCCCGTAAGAATTGTCAGTTGGCAAAAGGCCATGATTCTTCTCTTCACTGGCAGGGCCGAAATGGTCACTCAATATAAAGAGAGAAAAATTATGGGGGTCACTGAAAACTTTACTCTTCCAAAAATCCTAAGACTATTTTCCCGCCATAAAAGTGAAAAGAAAGTTCGCTTTAGTCGTCACAATGTCTTTTGGAGGGATGCCTTCACTTGCCAATACTGCCACGTAAAACATTCCACTTCGCAATTGACTATAGACCATGTGCTCCCCCAAAGCCGCGGCGGAAAAACCTCATGGGAAAATGTCGTAAGTGCCTGCTCTCCTTGCAATACAAGAAAAGGTAATAAGCTTCCCCATGAAGCCAACATGAAGCTTTTAAAAAGACCTGTTCAACCTAAGTGGTCACCTCAAATTTGTTTACGCCTTAAAAGAGATGACCCTGAAGAATGGAGCCAATGGTTTCACCTTAAGGCGGTATAAATTAATCCTATTTTCAGGCGGTTAGCTCTTCCGGATATCTCCACTACTTAAGAATTCCTGTATAATGGCAGTAGCTGTTCTTATTAAGGAGAAAGTTTGAAGGCCTTATTTGTTTGTGACGAAAAGGAAGAGTGGACCCTTCTCACTAATCTTTTTCATGCTCACTTTAATAAAAAGATTAGTCTCGTTTGTGTGCGAAAAGCTCATGAAGCCATGGAGACTTTAACTTTTGATGGTCCCTTCGGAATGATCATCATTGAGTGTGGTATGAAGGACAGCGACCCTACAGATCTTGCCGAAGATATTTTTGATACGGTTGGACCAAGACCTCTTATTTTCGTGGGAACCCAAACCATGATTAAAGATCGAGTAAGGGACGATTTTTATAATGAACACGATATGGTGACTCTTTATGAAAAACCTTATGAAGCAGAAGAAGTCACCAAGACTATTGAAGATGCCATAAATTGGGCAAAAAAAGAGGAATTCGAAAATAATATCGTAGAACTTAGCACAGAAGAATTTCTTCCTCTAAAACTTAGAAATTTCTATCTTTACCAACAAGTTCCCTTTGACGTCTATGTGGAGCTAACGAAGACCAAGTTCATCAAGGCCATAAGTGCCAACAAGCCTTACACTCAATCACAAATCCAAGATTTTCAAAAACGTAATATTAAATATCTTTACTTAGAAAAAAATGAACACCTTAATTTTTTAGAAAACTCCATCAATAAAATAAAAAAGTCCTTAAAACTTATTCCTCAAGAGGACCCCAAGAAACGTATTCAGACTATTATTGCTGGCGTCCTTGTGGCACACCAGTACATCAAAGATGTCGGCGTTGCTGATAACCTAAAGGAATTCATTGATATCCTTATTGATAATATTTCTAAATCGTTAAAGGCTTATAGCAATCTAGAAAACCTCCTCCTTGAATTTCCAATGGAACATGGAGATATTGCCGAGCAAGCTGTTTTGAAGGCCCTTATCAGTGAATTTATTGTTAAGAGTTTAGGTTGGCGCTCAGACCTCACCAAGTCAAAAACAGGATTAACGGCAATACTTCATGATATTTATGTTGAAAGGGAAGAGTGGTCAACGATCACCTATAAAGATCATCCTGATTTAGATTATCTCGAATCCGAACAAAAACAAGCCCTAATGGAGCACCCTAAGAAAGCAGCGGAGCTATCCCATTATTTTAGTAATTACTCAGATGTTGACTTCATCATTGAAGAACATCATGAGCAGCCCGATGGAAATGGTTTCCCTAGGGGGCTAAACGCAGGCAAGATCACTCAAGTCTCGGCCATTTTTATCATCTCTTCTAATTTCGTCATTCAATTAGTCATGAATGGCATTAGCCAATCAAGCCTTCGCACCATCATACGCAGTTTCATGAGTATCTATAACGTGGGGAATTTTAAAGAACCCTTTAGTTTACTATCTAAAGAAATTAGAAGGAAATAGTTTCAAGACAATCGATAATTTTCTTATAAGTATGCTTAGTGAATTTCTCTCTTAGAGAAAGAATAATTTCATCAAGTTTTGGCTCATTCGGCATGCCTTTTCTTCTGATCAATTCTTCTACAAAGCACTCACTAATAATCAGAACTTTTGCCAAAGGTGAAATATCATCCTTATAGTCCAAGGTGAAGCCCATCCCATTGGTCATTCCGTGATGCTGTAGAATAATAGCGTCACTTCCCATAGGGCAACGAGGAAAGGTTTTAACCATTTCTGAGGCAAGACGTGCATGATTGATCACAATCTCTTTATCTTTTTCGGTAAGTTCTTCTTTAAAGACAAGATCTTCCTCAAATTGAAATTGAGGATATTTACTAAAGATGGGAGCTAAGAACATATCATGAAAGAAGAAAACAAAAGAGAGCTTCTCGGCATGCTCTTCAGAACCCCAACTTATTTCCTTAATGATGTGACGGGCAACATAAGTCCCCATAACAGAGTGTAGATAAAGATAACCGGTTTTATTTTCAAGAATGCTTAAGAGTAAATTTTTTACTCGAGGAACCTCCTTCACAATATTGGTAACCTCTTCCATACATTTCTTAGAGATTTGAACTACCTCTGGAGTCACTTCTTGAGACTCCCCTAAGAGCCCACCGACAATATCGTAACCCTGCTCAATGACACGTATTCGCGCTTGATTATCGATTTCTGGATCATCGAGAGCATCGACCACCATACGCGAAGCTAAGCTAGTGACAGTAAGCCTTTGGTCCGCTGGAATATAAAGATTTACACTCCCTTTTTCTTTATAGGCTTGAACCTTTCCAGCAAAATTAGCACCCTTCTCACAAAGTTTAACGTAATCATTAGAGTCCGATGATTTTGAAACCTTGACGTATACAGAACAAGGAGACTCACTAAATGCCTGCATGATGGAAAGAGGAATAGGATAAAACTCAGGAACATCCACCTTCATCATATCTTGTGCGGTTACCCCGAGGATACTAGCCACCTTTTTCACGACTAAGGGAACATTCAGATTTGGGGGAAGTGTATACGCCTTATTGGTGTTACTGATCTTTGACCTCTCTCCAATAACAATCAAAGGAGTTGCCGCTTTACTGTCTTCTAGGGCTTCAAAAACTCTTAAACCTGCGTCCTGCTCTTCAATTTGGCTAAGAGTGATAATGATATCACCTTGACTTCCTTCATCAATAAACCTTAAAGCTTCATCAAAGGTGGAAACGACTCTCAAATGAACATCAACGAAGGTCCTCAGATTAAAACAGTAGAGGTCATTGAGAAGAGGATGATCTGATACTAATAAACCTGTGGCCATGCTATAAAACCGAAGCTAAGAGATAACCTTTTTTGTGAAGAGACTTTACAGTTAAGCGACTACCTTCAATTTTCTTGCGAAGTTTTGAGACATGTTGGTCAACAGTGCGGTCAATAACATTTTGGCTCTTACCCCACACAGTTTCAAGGAGATCTTGTCTACTGCGGACAACTCCTTCCTCACGGGCCAACTGATAAAGAATCTTAAACTCAAGAGGAGTTAATCCAATTTCTATTTCTTTGCCATCTTTGACCAGAGTTAGTTTTTGGGAAGTGAGCTCTAATTTTAAATCTTCACGCTCAATGATATTACTGCTCGCTGCAGAACTTCCTCTCAACCGAGCATGCACTCTGGCCAGAAGCTCTAAAGGTTCAAAAGGCTTACTTATATAGTCATCAGCACCTGCATCAAAAGCATTGAGCTTATCTTTAAGCTCTTTTCTTTGTGTGAGCATAATAATAGGAATATTCTCTTTTCCCTGAGTGGATTTTACTCTTTGACAAAGTTCTGAACCAAAACCATCGGGTAAGTTTTCATCCAAAATGACGAGATCAAAGTCACCAAGGGCAATTAGTCTTTCACCGGCAGAAACAGTGTCCGCGAATCCCACCTCAAATTCACGGTTTAACGTGTGCTTAACGAGAGTTAAGATATCTTGATCATCATCTATAACGATTATTTTTTTCATAGATCTACTATTTCTCTGTTTGCTCATAATTCTGTTATAATTTTAATTATACACCAAACAATTTTTGAATGACACAAATTAAAAACAAGGTTTGTTTTATGGCATTAGATCTTAATGTAGAGTTAGACAAAGAGCTTGAGGATATAGTCCCTATTTTTATGGAAAATCGCAAAAAAGATATCCTGGAACTCGATCAACTATTGGCCAATCAAGATTTTGCCGGGCTTCAAAATATTGCCCATAAACTCGCAGGCAACGCAGGTAGCTATGGCTTTCACCAGCTAGGTAAAATGGCAGTTGAATTTGAGAAGGCCTGTGAAATTCAAAATTTGGAAGAGATTAAGTCATATTGCGAAGAATATAAACACTTTGTTAATAATGTAACGATTACTTTTGCTTGATTATGAGTATTCAAAAACCTAAGTCTAAGAAACATATCCTTGTTATCGACGATGATGAAGATATCCAAAATTTTCTCAGGAAAATTCTTGAAGGTGCAGGATATCATTGTCGCTTTGCTGCCAATGTTGAAGAAGGCATTTCAAGTGTAAAAACCTTTGCCCCCCATCTTATTATCTTGGACTACAAACTCAATGAAGAAATTGGATTTGAGGTCATTGAATTTCTAAGAGCTTCCCAATCTTATAAGAACACTCCCCTCATTTTAATCTCAGCTAAAGCAGATAAGAAGATTGTACTCCAAGGTTTTATTATTGGGGCTAATGAATTTATGGCGAAACCTATTAATCCCAGCATTCTTCTCCAGACAATAAAAAAACATTTAAAACTACATGAACTTCCTATTATCAAGTACGAGCAAGAGCGGCCAATTGTACGTGGAAAATCCATTGGAGATATCATTAAAATCAATGAACTTGGCATGGTTCTTCAAAGCAGTGTCAAACTCTTTCCAAAAGTTAAAATCGATATTGAGTCTCCCTTTCTTAATAAGATAGGTGCAGGTCCATGCAATACTTTCACCCATGATCTGGCCACAGTACCAAAACCTGGAACCTATCGGAATGAAATTAAGTTTAGAGGAATGGATGAAAAAACCGCCAAAAAAATAAGGAATATCAAACAAATATGAGCCTAGATGAGCAACCTTATATTCTCAATTTGGATGATGATCCAGACTTCAATAATATCCTTAAGCATGTCCTAAAAAAGGAAGGCTATAAGTTAGTCTCAACCAATCAGCCTGAAGATTTCGCGCTAGAGATAAAAAAGAAAATGCCTGCCTTGTGTATTATCGACATTAACCTGGACATTGCTCAAGGAGCTGGCCTCACACTGGTTCAGGCCATGCGAAATAAATATGGAGTGAGCCTTCCCATCTTTATTTGCTCTCGCCGCTCAGATAGAGAAACCATTTCTAGAGCGCTAGAACTTGGTGCCAACGATTTCATATCAAAGCCATTGGATGACACTCTCCTTATCCAAAAAATCAACCTCTATTTAAAACAAGAGCACATCTCTCCCCTTCCTTACTTCAAGGTAAGTGAGAAAGATTGGCCTCTTGAATTTTCCTATGACCTCTCTATCGCTGAAATATCTGAATTTGGAATAACACTCTCTAGTCCCCATTTCCTCTCAAAAGGAACTTATCTCGTCTTATCTGGTGAATTTATTAAGAAAATCACGAGAAATAGTAAACCATTAAAAATGACTGTGAATCAATCATGGCTTGAGGAGAATTCAACTTCCTATCACGCCTTTTGTGAGTTTGATGCCAATGATGAGGACATTAAGAGTGCTGTGAGAGCTTTTATTTTATCTCAACAAGATGAAACCTATTCTTCAAATTAAAAAAGCTTTTCCATAGCGCGCACAACTTTTTCCATCTTCACACCAATTTGTTCTGTATTGAAATCAAGTCGAGTATCATAAAGAAAGAGATAGTCTGATCGAAATTGATGAAAACGAAAAAGACCATCAAGTTCACTCATAAGTTTACTCTTGTGAGAATCATTTATGCCCTGAAGAAAATGGATAACAATAAATCCATCAGGAATAGAAAAATCGACAATTTCTCCCAAAGTGGGATGGTCCGGCTCAAAGCCTTGAGAAAACCCAATTTTATATTGTGGCCCTACCTTTTCAACAAAGAGCTGGCCTCTTGAAGTTTTCACTTTAAAGCCCAATTCCCTAAAACCTGTGAGATCAGGCATAAGGCCAAAGAGAAATTTTAACCATTTCATCAGACTATTATCTCATGAAGAAATGCCTCGTTACAACCATAAAATATAATAAAAACAAACACTTAAAAAACGTAAACAGGGCTAACACCCACTGTAATTATTACCAAAAATCTCACTTGGGCCTCGCTAAGAACTATCATTAAGGCAATTTGAATAAACGATTTTTGGAGAATCTTATGAAGAAACCTCTTATACCTGTACTCCTTTTAGGACTCACCTTAGCCCCAACTCTGGCCAATGATGATCTCTTAAATGGTCTTCTAGGCGATGACTTTCGGGTTGGCTATGAAGCTGAGATTAATTCAAACGCAATGGCCTCAACAGAAGGCAGCGAGAGCGTTAATTTTCGAGGCTCCTATATTAGCTTAAATGCCGAGTGGAAGAATAAAGTTCGCTTTGTACTTACTGGGAAACTTGAAAAGATCTTTAAAGATAATAAAGTTGAATTTAATGATGACTTTGATTTAGAGGAATTTATTAGCGAAGCCTATATTGAAATAAAAGAAGTAGGAGGCTCACCTATTGCGGTAATTGTTGGTAAACAACCTATTCCTTTTAGCCAAAACGTCCAGGCCATGCCTCTCTTTCAAGAAAATCCTATTGCTCACCTTCAGTCGATAGATGAAGTCTACGGGCTTACCGTTGATCTGACAGAAGGACTTTTTGGAATCTTCGATCAAGTAGAAATTTCAGCTTTTGAAACAGAAAAAGGTGATCTTGAAATTGGTAATATTAATGGTGCAAGTGTACGCCTAAGTAAAATGCTTACAGACAATATCCTTCTTACGGTAGGCCATGCTGAAATGGGTGCCAACAATGCACAAGAAGGCCATCAGAGAAGAAGCTCAGTCGGTCTCGTGGCAGAATCAACAGATGGAATGCTTGTGGGCTGGGTCGAAGGTATGTACTTTAGCAATGACCCAACATACCCTGACTCAAGTTTTGCTATCACAACCGGTGCCATGGTTCGCGTGCACAGGACAACAGATGTAGTAGTTGAATTTACTTATGTAGAAAATGCTCTTAATCAATATGCTATTGGAACAAGAACAGCACTTACAAGTCGCACAACCCTTGGCCTAGAAGTTAGATATAATGATTACCAAGGGACTAGAGATAACGACTTAGTTTTTGGAATCAATTTAAATTATGCTCTCGGTTCAAATGGATATCGTCCCAATGACGAATATCTTTTTGAAGATGAAGATGGAGATTTTTAATTATGCAAAAACTACTTATCTCTCTCGTTATTCTCCTCTGTGCTTTTAATGGTCATGCCCTTGAATTAAAAATCTGGGGGGCTTTCAAAGCCGGTGGAACCTTTATGACAAACTATGATATTGAAAACTATATCTGTACCCTCCACCTAAGTGACAGTGAAATGGTTGCCATGTTCAAACAGGCTAATGGAGATTACAAGAAATACACGCAATTGAGGAGGACCTGGGCCCAAAGAAGATTTCAAAGTGGTTTAAAGCAATTTGCCTATGTCTACACGGTACAACAACACTCAAAGACAAATTTTAACAACAATACAGGAGCTTTTAAAATCACTAGCAGTGATTATTTTAAAAGAAGTCAGGAGCTTGAAACAAAAACTCTTAGTAAGTGGCTAGACCAAAGACAAGGCATCGTTAAAGCCCGTATTGCATTTGCCAAAGAGTTAATGGCCATTGGTTACCCCCATAAGGAAAACCAAGACCCAACTGACCTTTATTTTGAATGGTTTGATTTACAAAAGAAAAGGCTCAAAGAGAAGCTTCGTTTGCAAGAGGTTCAAAAGTATGAATACCTCACACTTCGTGGTCATCGTAAACCAGACCGCTTTATGCTTGGAGCAGGTTTTGACCTAATCAAAGAAGTCACTGCCCATATTGAAGAAAATATCCAAGGAAAGAGGCTTACACCACGTGAACTTGCTAGTCTGGTGCAAGCAGATGAGCGAATTTCAGTAATAGCAGCTCAAATTAACCTTATGGGTCCAACGACCCTTCCATTGGATAAGTTAGCAATTGATACACCTGAAGTTTATGAGGATTTTAAACAAAGGGCGCTCAATCTCTTTAACACTCCTATAGAGAAAGCTGATGATTATCTTCAAGCCGCACTTTCAATCTCTCAAACAATGGATGCAAAAACAATAGAGAGAAAAATTGAAGAGTCGCGAAAGAAGTTTCTGCTAGAAAAAGATAATTATACCGAACTTGTCAAAGCAAAGATCTATGAATTGGCGCTGGAAGTGAGGACCGGATCAAAAATGGATGAAACTATAGTCAATGAGTTTAAAAATAAACTCAGTCAAAACGCGCAAAATATTATCGAGAAAGCTTTTAACAGTCCTAAAAATGTAGACCGTCGTCTCGAGGATCACCTCATGACTGAACTGACCAAACATGATCTAGAGGGTGCCAATGCTAAAGCGATCAATCTCTTAAATTGGGTAGCAAAATTTCAGCTCAAAAAAGTAAGCCTCGAAATTATCCCTGTTGCTAGTGTGACTCTCATTGATACCAATACATGGGAAGGACAGGATAGAGTAAAAAAATATCTAGAGCATGTAGAATATCAAGAAGATCTTGAGGATTTTCGTAGGAATAAACTCTCTCGAGTAGGCCATTACATTACCATAAATCCAGATGGTGAAGGTAACCAGTCTGGTTACAACACCTGGAACACCATACTCGAACAATTCTAAACTTTTTGATAGAATAAAGCTCATAAACTCCCTTGGAGAAACTTATGAGCTTTATTCAAAATCAACCTGAGTTTTCAGATCCCTATCATGAAAATCATTTTCAAAAAGCCCTGGAATGGCTCTTAAAAGATAAAAAACACAAAAAAGAAATTAAGAGTGACCTCAAAAGATTTTCAAAAAGACTAATAGAGGAAATTGATCAATGGGGTATCGATGCCGATGCTCATCCACCAAGACATATTCCCTATGGCCCTTATGGGGAAAGAATTGATGCCATCGAAGTTCATGAATCCTGGAAAAAGCTCGACGCTCTCAGTGCCGAAGAAGGCCTGATACAACTTGGTTATGATGAAAATAACAAAGAAAGTGGCCGTCTTCATCAATTTCTAAAGCTCTTTCTTTTTCATCCCTCCAGTGCTTTTTATTCTTGTCCTCTTGCCATGACTGATGGCGCAGCGAAACTAATTCAAAAGTCACCCCTCTTTCATGATGATCCCTCAAAAACACAAGTTTTAGCACAGGCCTTTGAGCATCTCACCAGTCGAGATCCCCAAAAATTTTGGACCTCTGGCCAATGGATGACTGAAAAGACGGGGGGAAGTGATGTGGGAACAAGCGAAACCATAGCTATGAAGGAAGGTGATACTTATCACCTTTATGGCACCAAATGGTTCACCTCGGCCACGACCAGCCAAATGTGCTTTACTTTGGCCCGCATTGAAAATGCAGAAGCGGGCTCAAGAGGGCTCTCCTTATTTTTTGTGAAACTCCATGATGAGAACGGTCGTCTCAATCAAATGGAAGTTCGCCGCCTAAAAGACAAACTGGGCACTCATGCTCTTCCAACAGCTGAAATCGACCTGAAAGGAACTCCTGCCCATCTCATTGGTAGACCTGGTGAAGGGGTAAGAAATATTTCTCATCTTTTCAATGTGACACGTATTTATAATGCGGTAACCACCGTTGGCTCGTTTTCTCGTCTTCTGTCACTTGCCTATGACTACGCTCAAAAGCGTAAGGCCTTTGGCAAAAAGTTAATTGAGCACCCCCTTCACAAGCGAACCTTAGAAGAAGCCTCAATGGCCTTTCACGACTGTTTTCTTTTAACATTTGAAACCGTTCGACTTCTACAAAGAGAAGAAGAGCTAGAGTCTCAAGGTAAAAGTGATAAATCAACTTCTATACTTCTTAGACTCCTTACCCCTTTAGCAAAGCTTTATAGTGCCAAAATTAATATGCAATGGACGAGTGAGCTGATCGAATCTTTTGGAGGAGCTGGCTATATTGAGGATACTGGATTACCTCGTTTTTTAAGAGACTCACAAGTCTTTTGTATTTGGGAAGGCACCACCAATATCCTCTCACTAGATTGCTTAAGGGCTATCCAAAAAGAAGACGCCCTGACTCTCTTTTTAGAAGAAATAAAAACCAGAAGTGAAAAGATTTCTCTGCCGGCCACCAAAGAATATTTAAAAGAAAAAACCGATGCCATTGAAAAGATTGTTATCACTTGTGATAAAGATTCTCAATTATGGCAATTTCATGCCCGCGATCTATCTTTTTTGATTTGTGAAACTCTTATTCTTTGCCTAAGAGAAGAGTTTTCTTAAGCGGCCTGTTTCTTAAGGTCGTTATACCACTCGGGGCAGATGAATTGACTTTTGGGAAAGGGAAGCTTGTTAACGACAATGTCTTCAAAAAAGGTGGGAACATAGCCACAAGGAATCATCTCACCTATATACTTGCCTGTTTCAGGATCTTTTCCTGTTTGAACCCATTTAAAGATATCTCTTGAGATATAATTTCCGTTTTTATCAATCCCTAGAATTTCACTGATATGACTGGTTCGCCTGCCCCCATCATGATAGCGGCTACACTGCACAATGATCTGCATAGCAGAAGCAACCATTTTACGAATGGCATCTGGTGGAATTTTGATATCACCCATCAGGCAAAGCGTTTCCAAACGAGTACAAGCATCAACGGGGTTATTAGCATGAACGGTTCCCATTGAGCCGTCATGACCGGTATTCATCACTTGAATGAGATCGAGAGCTTCCTCGCCTCTCACTTCCCCAACAATGATTCTATCGGGCCTTAACCTCATGGCAGAAATCACAAGCTCACGAATTGTAACTTCTTCTACCCCTCTTGTTGGGTCAGCTTTTCTGGTTTCAAAATTGACCACGTGTTCTGCTTTTACCTGTAGTTCGGCCGCATCTTCAATTATTAATAAGCGTTGAGTTTTAGGAATACGTGAGCCTAAAACATTGAGCATAGTTGTTTTACCTGAGCCTGTTCCGCCACTAACAATGATATTTTTTCCAAGATGAATGCATATATCTAAAAAGCGAGCGGCCGATTTTGAAAGAGAACCAAAAGCAATGAGATCATTTAGAGTTAACTTTTCTTTGGTAAATTTCCGAATAGCAACTGTCGTTCCATTCTTTGCCATAGGAGGCAATACCACGTGAATTCTAGAACCATCAGGTAAGCGAGCATCAAGTCGTGGATTATCATTATCAATCACACGACCTACTGATTGAGCAATCGCTCGCATCGCTGAAATAAGGGCGTCCTCGGTGGGAAATTGATTGTCAGTCTTATAAACTAAGCCTTTCTTTTCAACAAAGATTTCATGAGCTCCATTGATCATCACTTCTGAGACGCCCTCATCATCCAAAAGATCCTTAATGGGAGAGAGCAAACTCGCAATGGCATCATTAAAAACTGACATAGATTATTCTTCCTTAGGCATCCAAATTTTCACTCGCTCACTGGCTATTTTTCTTTGGGCCCTCACTTTCTTTTCTAGTTTATCTTGAGGTCTTTCTAAAACCGTCAAACGCCCTTTCTGTTTGGTGGTTGGGCAATAAAAGTCCACTCTTTCTTCTCGGTCAAAAAAGAAGGTTCCTTCACTAACTTTTCCATTTTCTGCGGCTAAAAAGAGATCTTTTCCCTTCAAAATGAAGCAACTTTTTTGGGTAGAGGTGCTCGTAACGAAAAAGCGCACCGTCTCGCCTTTAAAGACACTCAAACTTTCTGGATAGAAACCTTCTTCGGTCACGATGATCGATATTTCCCTCTTGGGGCCGTCAAAGGTGCGATCTTTGGCAAAAGGACCATCTTCTAAGGCTTGCACACCTTGCCATGCTAGTAGCGCCCAAAGGATCAAAGAGACAGTAAAAGTCGTTTTCGCGTTAATAGGAGTATCCTCCGTAGGGGTTCTCACATCCCCTATCGGAGTAATGGGGTCCTTACTTTACTTTTTCAGTCAACTAAAGGCAGGCTTTCGTAAATTCAATCACTTATTAGATAGTGATATCCCCAGGAGACTTTAAAAAGGGCTTCTTGGGCGTTTCCTTCTTTTGATTTTTCCAAGGAAAGAGGATGGCCAACTTCCCTTCTTTGGGTTCAATCTTCATCTTCTCCCCATCACAACCCTCGGGTACAGGAAAGGATCTTTTTATAACAGATTTATGAGTACCATAGGAGCCTATTTTTCTTATCACATCAGCTTCAATGGTTACCTGGCCTTCTTTGATTTTGACATCAAACTTCCCACCCTCACTAATCTCTCCATCAATAAGGTAAGTCATCCCCTCTTTACCCTTTACCCATTTGCCCGCAAAGCTTTGCCCATCGAAAAAAGGATCACTCTCAAAGGCCTTTTGCATTTCTTTTAAGACTTCATCACCCATAAGCTGATTACCATCCATCATCTTATCCATGCGCTCCAAGAAACCATCTTGAAAATATTTTTGTAAGAGCTCATTGTCGCGAAAAAAACGATTGCGAATGTCATCTATTAGTTTTTGATCGGGATCATTCGCCGAGCTAGCGCTTATCAAGCCCAAGCAAATGATCAACCTTGGCAGCAAAGATAAAATCCGAATGATAGAGTCCTTGAATATCATGGGTCAAAATCTCCACAGTTAATCTTTTAAACTCAATAGTGAGGCGCGGATGATGCCAAACCTGGTCGGCCATCTCTCCTATTAGATTAGCAAGACTTCTTGCTTTCTCAAAGTTGGTAGTAGGAAAAGATAAAATCAAGGGTGTTGATGGATTTTTATAAATCCACCCAGGAGAAAGATCACATAGGTACCCCTCACAAGTGGACTCATCTAAAGGAGACGCCCCTGTGGGCGCTTGTTCTAACTTTTGCTCACTAAGTTTCATCTCTAGTATTTAACAGAACAACCGTAAGGGTTGGTCTTTGAGATTTTAATAGGTTTTCCTGCTAGAGCTTGATCGAGGGCCATAGAGACATAATTCTTAGCTCTTGGAATATCCGCACCATCTGCAGAAGAGATAGAATCAATGGCTCCCTGATAAACCACTCTTCCCGTAGGATCGATAATGAACATGTGAGGAGTCGTTTTTGCCCCAAATTTTTGTCCTACTTTTCCGTCCCCATCAAGGAGTAAACTCATAGATCTCATCTGTTCCTTAGTATACATCTCCTTTGCAGCTTCAATGGATGCGAGATGACCTTGCTTTCCCTCGGCACTAGAGTTGATCGTTAACCAAGAAACCTTTCCCGAATATTTCTTTTGCAGCATTTGCATATTTTTTCCATTGTAGTGCTTTCTGACAAAGGGGCATCCATCATTAAACCATTCTAAGACCACATACTTTCCATTTTGAGCGTGAAGCTGAACTTCTTTGGGGGCGCCCTTTAAAGTAAAATCTGGCGCCATAGAATCCATTTCAAGAGCGTGAAGAGAGAAACATAGAAGAAAGGAAAGTGTGAATTTATGCATGGGAACCTCCAAGAAACCTGAAAAACTAACTCAGCCATTATGTCAGCTAGGTCAAAAAGGGACAAGCGGGGGCTATTCGACGGCCCCGCATTCTCTAAGGACATTTTGTATTTCAGGATATTTTTGGGCAAGAATTAAAGCAGTAAAGGTTCTCTTGCGCCTCCCTCTGCCTCTTACCACTTTCACATTGGGATCTGTCTCTGGCAAGGTGCAAAGAAACTTCACAGTCTCAATGAGCCCTGCACCAGAAGCTTCCATAAGGTAGCTAAATTGACCTTCATTTCTCGCATCAGGATTTGCCCCCAATAAAAAATAAATCTGGATAAGAGGAAGATACTTTTCTTCGTTTACGGCATTGGCCTCTTTGATTGATTTAAAAACTTCGAGGTTGGCCACTTCCTCTTCAAGGGCCTCCCCTTTAAAAATAGTCAGCCAAGAATTGGCGTCTTCACGATCCTGCACTAGACTTTCGGCAGAATCCCCCTCTTCATTTTCAATAGTAGGATCAGCTCCCGCTTGAATAAGATAGTAAGCAATAACTAGGCGATTGGAGATCACGGCCTTAATTAGGATAAGCTCCCCCTCTTTATTGGGACTATTAATATCAATGTCGCCATTTTCAGAAAGTAGCTTTTTCACCGCATCTAAGTCATTTTGAATAATGGCAGCAGTAAGAGAATCCACTGCAGACAACTCACTATTTTGGGCTTCTAGCTCCCCTTGAATAATATTTTCTTGCTTGTGCATTTCACAGCTCATGAGACAAAGAACAAAAACTAAGAGAAGGTTTTTCATTAAAATGTCCTTGTGAAACTAAGCGAAGCTCTGCGGCCACGCTTAAAAACTTCAACGACTTCATCCCCCATTCTTAAAATGGCATCAGGGTCGAGAATATTTTGAATTTTCAAGCGAACTTTATTACGGTTTTCTTTTCCAAATCTTTGAGAAAAAACAAAATCCAACTGATCAAAGGGGTCTTGGTAAGTATCAGGTCTACGATCTGTGCCCACTGTATCGATCCTTGCTCCAAAACGATTAAAGAGAATCGTGGCATTTGTTCCCGAGTCTTTATTATCATAATCAAGATTTACATTAATGACATAAGGAGACTGGCCTTGCAAAGGACGAGAAGTATTCGTTACTTGAGCAGCAAGAGAATCAAAGATTTGCATCTCGCTGTCGATCTGGGCGTAATTTCCCCCAAGCGCCAGTGGCTGGAGAGAATGGTGGATAAAAGAGAAATTTTTTCTAAATTCAACTTCAAAGCCACGTACCCGGGCATTTCCTACATTTGCTAATTGGAAGCCACCTTCAGAGTAAGTCAAGACACCATTTTGAAAGCTCCCCGCCACTTCTTCAATAGGATTAGTGAAATCTTTATCAAAATATCCCACACTAATATTTTCTTGATTACCAAAGTACCACTCTAATCGAGCATCTCTATTGGCAATAATGGTGCCTTTAAGATCAGCATTACCGGTTACAGTACGATCTCTTTCATCATCATAATAACCTACAGGGTTTAAATCTTTAAAAGCCGGTCGACTAATCGTTTCGCTATAACCCAAACGAAATTGCATGGTATCGGTTAAAAAGAAAGTGAGACCAGCGGCAGGAAGATAATCTTCCATAAGAAGAGTGTTTTGAATTTCAACGAGTTGACTCCCTTCATAGGTTGTGATGGTTTGAGTGGAGTCCTCAAAACGCATGCCCAGATTCACTCTTAAGCGCTCAAAAATCTTAGTGTCTGTATCAATAAAATAGGAGCGAATTTCCTGCTCGGCAAGAAATCGATCACTAGGAACCGTTGTGTCTACAAGAGTACAAGCCCCCTGACGAATCACTTCATCCGTACAAATGCGATCGGGTGAGCTACCAAGAATCGTAGGGTCACCAGTGATATCGACGGCCGTTGCTGTATCAACTTCATATTTAAAGCGTTGAAAGCGTGAGACCCGATCTTTGTTCATCAGCCCTGCGCCCACTTTAGAGAGAAAGTTAAAGTTCTTGGTTTCAATAAGAGGAAGCTCTAGGGATACTTCTCCCTCTCGCACATTGTCTTCAACCAATCCAAATACTCTTTCGTTAGAGCGACCTTGATTATCAAAGCGCCTCTGCCCTTCATCGATAAGGATTTGATAATAGCGACTATCGGGTTGATCCATGAGGGCGTTTGAATAACTGCCCTTCCACTTGAGAAGTCTTTTTTGATTGCCACCAAGCTGATGCTCTCCACTTAGAATCTGACTAAAAAGCTGTCTTTCTTGCCACTCAATATTGGTGCCTTCATAAGCATTATCTTGGTCCCGAATCACTCTTCTTTCAACTCGATCCACAGATTTTCTGAGAAGAAGAGTGTTGGAACGGATATCAGCATAAGGACCAAGATCAAGGCCTAAGTTAAGCATTCCGGAGAGATTAATATCTCTTCTAGAGCGAATATTTTCCTGGGAACCCGAAAAAGTAAGAGCGCTTGATTCACTTGAGGTCACATCATAGGAAGTTCTTGAAACTTCATCATTACTGTATCGGTCCCCATACATACCTGCGACATTAAAGCCAAATTTCTTTCCTCGATACTTATAGGTATCCCCAATGCTCACCGAAAGTCCTGGAGGAAGAGATGTACGCTTTTGCTCGGTAGTATAATTTCTCTTAAAGGCCAATCCATACTCAACTGAGCGAGGATCATTATTAGCAATTCTTTGACCATTGGCAGTCGCATCGGCGATAATTGCGGGAAGGGCACGGGTACCATCATCCATCCCTAACCAATCACGCCCACCCCCTTGATAACTATCGATAGTGCCTTGCCCATCTTCATAGGTGGTACTAAGGCTTACCTTGGCCGAAAATTCTTCTGGTATATCTTTAGTCTTGAGATTGACGGCACCTCCGCCAAAGTTTCCGGGAAGATTAGGGCCATAACTCTTTTGAATTACCATGGATTCTAAAATTCCTGACGGAAAAAGATCCAACTGAACGACCCTTCTGGTAGGATCAGGAGAAGGAAGACTGGTTCCATTAAGAAGAACGTTAGAATATCTTTCCCCAAGACCACGAATATAAACAAAACGACCGTCTACTACAGTAAGCCCTGTCACCCTTGCCAAGGAAGAGGCGGCATTAGAATCTCCGCTTTTTGCCATTTGCTCAGCGCCTAAAACATCGGCTACTGTGGAAGACTTTCTTCTCACTTCAATCAATGAGGCAAGGCTTCCTTTCACATGGGGCGCCACAACGACAAATTCTTCAAGTTCAAGACCGGCGGGAAGAAGTTGAACCGAGAGATTAACAGGCTTTTCTTTGAGAACCGTCTTATTGGAAACCGTATGCGTACCAAAGGATTTATGAATAACCGTAAGGCTGTAGCGGCCTTCAGGAACTTCAATAGAAAACTTGCCCTTTTGATCAGTCACCACGGTATTTTCAAGACCCGTGATAAAGATACGCGCTTCTTTTACCGGCTTATTGGCATCATCAACTACAGTACCAGAAAGAACTCCTTTAGGTCCATTAGGATCTGTCGCACGGGGAATCTCTGGCTCTGAGATATCAGAATTGATGTTATTTTTTTCTGAATATGTATTGATAAGAACTTGAGTGGTTTCCCCATCAGCAATCATAAAGCTTACCGATTGAACCTCATCACCTTTTTTAAGTTCAAAGAAGTGGCGCCCTTCACTTAATTCTTTAAAGATCAAACCTTGTTTATCTGAGTTAAGTTTTTCTTTACCATCAAGGATAATCTCAACTCCTTGTATAGGAAGCCCATCACGAAACACCATCCCCTGAAAAGTGCCAGCAGCAAAAAGACTGCTACTAAAGAGAAAAGAAATGAGAAGAACTATAGGCATAAATTCTCTCCACTCGAGCAAGACTCTATCGCTTCTCTTAAGGCCACTGCCTTTTTAAAGAGATCATCACGAGCTATGGCCTTTAAATGGGTCTTTGTATCCTCGTATTGGCTCAACATAAAATGAGCGTAGGCCAGAGCGTATCGAATATCCTGATCTTCTTTAAGAGATGTCCTCACCGCATGCTCTCCGATAAGGATCATTTTGGTAAAATCCTCACGATAGAGAGCGATGGTTAACATCGTCTTAAACTTTTTCACAGGATCCCTAATCTCCATGGCAAGTCTTTCAGCAAAGACCGGATAACCTGCTTTTCGCCACAACTCAGAAGCTTCCACAAGATACTCAGGGTGATAAAAAGAAAGGGACTTAAATAATTGCGCTGCGGCCAAAATCTTTTGGTCTTTTATGTAACTTCTTGCCAAGTCCTTAGTGATTTCCTCATCACGAGGATCTTTTAAACGGGCCAGCTCACCAAAAAAGATTGCTTTTTGAATATCACCCATTTGTCGATACTTTTGTCCCATTCTGGCAATATCAAGAGCAGACAAGGAATACTGATCAACCATTTGTTTTCCTGTCTCGAAACTTACTTCTATTAATCCATTTTCTAACAGGTAGAACCACTTTTGTTTGATAAGAGGGAGCGAGTTGGGAAATGCTTTAAGTCCACTATTGAGAGTTTTCCATGCGAGGCTTGATTGTTTATCACCAAAGTAAAGAGACGCTTTAAGCTGAAAATATAAAGGCTCTTTCTTTAAAAGTTCTTCTGTTTTCTCAAGAAGAGAAAGGCCTTCTTTGTGCTTATTGAGTCCAAGATAGGCCTGGGCCAAGCCAAGTCCTAAGTCAGCTCCCTTAAGACCCTCTTTCTGTGCCTTCTTATAGGCCTCAAGAGCTTTATCATAGCGTTTTTGACGATTTTCAAGTAATCCCTTCAAACCCCAATAACGCTCGGGAATGACTTCATGGGGATCTTTAATCTGATTAATCACACTGGCCGCACGGGCATAGTTTTTATTTTTAATGAGTAGGGCAGCAAGATCCAGAGGATTTACTTCTTCTTCACCATAAATCGCTCCACTGATTCCAAGTGTGGCCAAATAGATTAATGTGATCGCAGTGACAATTATTTTCATCATAGTCTTTAATTCAAATTAAAGGTTATCTTTTGCTTTACCCATACTTTTACAGGGCTTCCTTTATACATGGCCGGATCAAATGACCATTCGCGCACACTTGCCATGGCCACTTGGTCAAATAGGCCCTCAGGCTCAGAGCGAAGAAGTTTTACTTCCTCAACTTCACCAGTCGCATTAACGAGAAGATTTAAAAGAACCTGGCCATTAATCCCTCTCTTTCGAGCATAGTCAGGGTATTGAAGAGGAGGCCTGTAAGTGGCCCGTGGCACTTCATCCACAGTATCCTCTGTCATAATGACATTACTCTTATCTCCGAGGAGGCCTTCAGCTCCTTCACCAAGAAATTCAAATTGGCCTAAACCAAAACTAGAACCACTGAGGCTAGTGCCAAGAGTTGGTCTCGCGAGTTTCTTTTTCTTTTTGGGTTTTTTCTTTTTTTGAACTACTTTTTTTGGCTTTTTCTTTTTTTGAACTTGAGAAAGATCAAAGGATGTACTTGAAAGTTTATTCTTATCTTTTTTAGGACCTTCAAGACCATTCATAATCACAAGCCCTAACATGACAAAGATGATACCAAATAACCCTGCACCTACGGGAAGCCACTTTTTTAAAAATGTCTTATTTAATTTATTTTTCATCGTATCTAACTGGTCCAATTTATCTCTATAATATTCTTCCTATCCTGCTTCATTCTCAGCAGCTACCCCAACATCTTTCGCTCCCGCCAACCGACAAGCATCAACAACTTCAATGAGTCTCTCTGCTGGAACTCCTTTATCGGTAACCACGAGGACACTCTCACTGCCACCGGATTTAATCAGTTCCCTCACCTTACTTTGAAGAACCCACACTCTCGTAGGTTGACCGTCTACATAAACTTTTGCATTTTGATCAATATAGACACGAATACTTTTGGTACTCGCGGGTCCTGCACTTGAAGCCCCAGGTCTTTCTAAATCCAATTTCATATCCTTAACAAAAGTCGTTGAAACCATAAAAAAGATAAGAAGGATAAAGACCATGTCGATTAGAGGTGACATATCAACTTGGGCTTCTTCCTCTTGGCGAAATTGCCTACGCATGATGTCCTCCCTGAAGATGATTTTCAGAGTCGTTGAAAGCGTTCTCAATCATTGATTCCATATCAACGAGAAGGTTGAGTTGTTTTCGTTCAAGAAGTCTTCCCATAATAAGACCAGGAATCGCCACGGCTAAACCCATTTGGGTAGTAATCAAGGCTTGAGAAATCCCCCCCGCGATCCCCCCGGATTGACTAAAAAGACTCATTTCTGCCAAGGAATCAAAAGTTTCGATCATTCCAGAGACCGTACCAAGAAGGCCAAGGAGTGGTGCTAAAATCACCACAGTTTTTATAAGTGTTTTATAACTGTTAAGCTCGTCTTCTTCTTCCGAGAGGAGAAGGGCGGCGTCAGCTCGACTGCCTTTTTCATTTTTAAGTTTATCAAAGCGTTCATGAAAGTCTTTATAAACACCTAGGTCTCCTCTAGTTAATAAAAGTAACCTTTTACACATAGAATACCAAAGAAGAGCAGCTCCCAATAAAAGAGGAGGCATGACAAATCCCCCAGCATGATATAGTTCAATAATTTTGGTGCCTAAATCATTCATGATTAAGCTTCCTTATCAAAGAGATTAGAAAGGCGAAGCGCCTCTCTTTCCAACATCACTTTAATTTTTCCTGACCAACCACTTAAGAGATTCCCAAGAAGGAGAGAAGGAATCGCCACCACAAGACCTAGTTTTGTCGTAATCAACGCCTCTGAGATACCGCTTGAAAGGAGTTTAGGATCACCGGTACCAAATTCTGTAATAATATCAAAAGTTGAGATCATCCCTGTTACAGTCCCAAGAAGGCCGAGCAAGGGGGCGACAGCGGCCATGACTAGAATCACAGCGCCAAATTTATCAAGGTGATTGAGTTCACCTAAAATAGATTCATGAATGACATTTTCTCTGGCCTCACGCTCTTTATCTTTAGCAATAAGAGTCTTAGAGAGAACTCTATCAAAGGGAGTGGCTCCCTTAAGAGTTTTTTCCTTAACAAGTTCTAAATTGCCATCTTTAATACTTGTAAGAAGTGCTTTATCAAATCGACTTGCACCGTAAAGAAGGAAACCTCGAACAAAGGCAAGAAGAAGAGCGATAAGACCCAGACCTACGATAACATAGGCAATAGCACCACCCGCTTCGACAATGTCATAGAATGACTTATCTTTTTTGGGTTCAATTCCTTTAGAGGTGTTCTCATAGAGGAAGATAGGAAGTGAAGGAATCTCATCTCCCTTTCTCAGAAGTTTAATTTCCTCAGCTAAATCCATCTCAGTTAACTTTAATTTTCCCAGTCCAACAGGCATCAGCATTGATGTATGTACAGGGGTTACACCATAGCTAGCAATTCTTCCTATTTTAAGCATGTCCCCCTTAACCAAAGCTCCCCTTTGATTAAAAAATTCCTCGCGGGTAACCTCAACCTTCCCGCCTATTTCCAAAAGAGCTACGGCACCTTTTAGAATTGTTTGAATCTTTTCTTCCTGAGTTTTAATTTCCTTCCAATCTTGATCATTAATATTGAGAGTGACTTTTCCTTGAATAAGGGTGGTCTCAAGCAAAGAATTAGAGTTTTCTACATTTTCAAGATTTCTTTCGGCTTCAATGAGTTTAGCACTTTGAAGTTCATTCTTTTTAGAAAGACGAACCAGCTGATCCTGAGCCGCCTTAAGATCAACTTTCATTTTGGAAACTTTATTTCCAAATTCTGTCTCAATATCCTTTTGTTGTTTCTCTAAAGTTCTCTTTTGAGCGCTGAGAAAGGCTAATTCCCTCTGATAGGTTTGTAGGAGAGTTTCTTCGGCACCGAGATTGGTAATTAGTAGTAGTGATAAAGCTGTGATTACTATTTTCACGGGAGCCTCCTAATTTAAGACATTGGGGATTGTGTACTGTCCCGTACGTATTTGTTTCTTGAGTCCATCAAAGAGAATGGCAACTTGTTCTACTTGTTTTTTATCTTTGATAAAAACAAATTCATGGCCACCACTTTTTAACTTCTTACTAAAGCCATATTTCCCATCAGCCGTTTGAAAGAACATACTAACCATCCCAAGTTTTGCCACAGTCACAAGATTTTCTTCACCATCGATAATAAGAGTTTGACGATGAACCCCATTTTCACGACCTAATCTAAGCTCGTCTTCGATAAAGGCCCAAAGACGTCCCAAGGCCTTTTGGCCATTCATGACACCACTTTCAAGGCCATCCAGAATGTCATTAATATCTTTAAGTCTTTTTTCTTTTTGAAAAGGAAGAGAAGAATCAACCCAATTTTTAACCAAGACGATCTCTTCTTTAAGAAGAGGAACCAAGGTGTCCCCATCGACAGTAGCTTTTGAAATTTCTTCCTTAATCGTTTTAAGGCGCTCTGCACCTTGTTTAAGGCTTAGTTCAATTTGTTGCATTTGCTGGGAAATTCCCGCCTTTCGCGCTTGAAGACTCTTTAATTCACCATCGAGTTCAGCTTTTCGGGCTAAGTTTTCAGTATTAAGAGTTTCTACCTCTGAGCGCAAGCTTACAATCTTTTGGGCCAAAACACTCAAGGCAGCGTCACTATTTTTTGGTTCCGTAGAGGCTGCTTGAATTAAGCCTGGGAGGAGAATGGATATGGTTAGCAAAGTGATCTTGTCACTTTTAAATCTGTCTCTCAATTTCATTGTCGTCTCTCTAAAATAATTTCTTGTCTCTCATTAAAATTGTCTCAAAAAAAGGGCGCCCTCGAGAGAGACGAACGAGAACGCCCTCGTATGACTAATTTCTAGCTAGATTAGTCCAACCTTTGTACCAAGTATCGTTAGCGTCTTTAACAGCACCTGCGTAGTCCACAAAACTAAACCAAGTACCATGACGGTCATTATTTGGATCAAGTGAAAAAGGAGTCACATCACCAAGATTAACAACCGGTGAACCAACAGCTGGAACATATCCATTAAGCATTGGATCAGTAAGCTCGTTAGCATCTGCACTGGTGAAGAAATCAGCAACAGACCAAGCCTCACCTTCTTCAGCTTCAAAAGGCTTCACACAGTTTATAAAGTTACCGATGAAAAGAATTTCACCAGAAGCTGCAGTAGGAGCGTCATCAATATCAAGACAACCTTTTTTTGCCGCTTGGAAGATAGAGTTATTAAATTCAACGCCAGATCCACGTCTTAAGAGAACCGATGAGCCACCTTTCGCAGCAGCACCTTTTGAACCTAGGATGGTGAAATTTGAAAGAATAGGATTTGAACGAGGAGTTGCATCCATAGGAGACTTAAGAGAGTCAGCTTCAATGCCATTGTTAGCAGCGTCTTCAAATTGATCAATAATGACAAATTGAGCGCGTCCACGCCAACCGGAAGTCCAGTCCATGGAATCATCTCTATTCCCAGTAAGAAGAACGTGCTTAACATCTACTGTCCCACCAAAGAATTCAACCCCATCATCAGAGTTTTTATGCACTTGAATATAATCAACAAGAGTTCCTCTTCCAACACCTTGGAAAGCGATCCCATTGAGCTCATTGTCTGGAGAAACTTCAAATCCAGCAAATTCAACTCTTACATATTTAAGTACACCTGAGTTGTCTTCTGGATCATTACCCCCATAAACACCTGTGCCTTTGGCACCAGGGCCTTCACCCGTTGCTTCACAAGGAGCAGCATCAGAATAATTACCGCAAGTATTAATAGGAGCATTACCGTTAATAATTAAGCCACCCCATTGACCACGAGCAGTGTTACCAGTGTTTGAAGTTGTAAAAACGATAGGAGCATTAACAGTTCCTTCAGCGTAGATTTCTGATCCACGAGAAATCACAAGAAAGTCAGCGCCTTTACTACCAACAATTTTCGTTCCTGGCTCAATAGTAAGAACACCTTTATCAGTGTTGTCACCACCAATAAAGACGCCACCTTGAAGAACCCAAAGTTTGTCAGCAGATAGTAAAAGATTTCCAGAATAAGCAGCTGAGTCATTAAGACCGCAAGCTTCTTTTCCTTCGATTGTACCAAGTGTGTCTGCCCAAGTAGGACAAGCTGCGTGTGCTTGAGCACCAAGCCCGATAGCTGCAGTAAGTGCAAGAGTTTTAAAATTCATAAAAACCTCTCTCCAGTTTTTAGTTAAGCCTAATGGCGCGTGTAAGTGTGATTACTTTTTAAAAAATCGAGGAGGAGAAGTCTAAACAAGGATAGATTATCAATATTATGATTTTGTTAGGGAATGTTAGGGCTTAATTTCTACGTGCTTAAAAACATCATAGGCCACTTCTTCATAAGGATGAGCTTGCTTCATGGCCTTAAGAACATCGTGAATTTTTTCATCACGCACAGCAACTTCAACTTTGACTTCTTCGACAATCTCTATTTTGCCACGGTGACCAAGCGTAGGATTTGAGCCATCTAGTGGCCGAAATTGACCAATCCCTTCAGTTTCAAAACAGCAGCTATCATAATTGCCAATATGACCGGCCCCAGCGCTAAACATGGCCTCTTTCACTATTTCCTTACTTTCTTTAGGAATGAAGACAATTACCTTATACATACCCAACTCTTTTACTATGCCAAATGATTGGTTTCCCAATACTTTCTTACATTGATCAAATAATAAGATCAATCCGTAGACAATCACAAATTGGATCACCAAAATTTAACAGTACCCTAACATTAAGTTATGGAGCGATCTTTTCATTCAAGGAGGAATTTATGAAAAGGAATCTCTTAAAGCTTGGTCTTGCGGCGACCATGCTCACGGCAACTCCCCTACTAGCTTGCGATCATACGGGAAACTCAGGAATTGTAGAAGATAATGACCTTTGGATTCCAGCTACTGTTAAAACGGTCACTGGGATGGATGAGGCAACTTTTAATAATGTTCTCGATAAAGTTGAAGCCATTTATGAACCCGTCATTTCAGCCGAAGGAAAGACACTTCGCATTGAGCGCAAGTGGAGTGATGGAACCGTCAACGCCTATGCTCAGCAAAGAGGTAATACGTGGATCATCTCTATGTTTGGTGGTCTTGCTCGTCACGAGACAGTAACCCCAGATGGTTTCGCTCTCGTTGCTTGTCATGAACTTGGTCACCACCTAGGTGGACAGCCAAGAAAGAGAAGCTGGTTTGGAACGGCTTGGGCTTCCAATGAAGGTCAATCAGACTACTTTGGTTCTTCTAAATGTATGAGAAAGTACATGGAACAAGATAATAACGTTGATCTTATGAGCAATGTTGATGTTCCTGCTTTTGCTGTTAAGAAGTGTCAGGAAAACTTCACTAGTGCCGAAGAAGTAGCGATGTGTAAGAGAAATGCCATGGCAGGGATGAGTCTTGCTGGTCTTTTTAGATCCCTCAGAAACCTATCAGAACCACTTGATTTCACAACTCCGGATCAAAATGTGGTTTCAAGCACCAATCACAATCACCCAGAACCACAATGTCGTCTAGACACTTACTTTGCTGGTTCAATTTGCGAGATCGATGCTTATGCTGACATGGATCCTAGTGATGAAACCAAGAATGTTTGTACAAGAATTGATGGTTACTCTATTGAGGCCAGACCCCTATGTTGGTACAAGCCAAAAAGATAAGAATCTAACAGAATTGACGTCTGTTTTGGCCATCCTCCGGGATGGCCTTTTTTTTAAACACCGCCAGTTTGCACATGCCACAGTTTTTCATAAAGGCCACCTTTTTTGAGCAATTCGTTATGTTTACCTTGCTCAACGATCTCTCCCCCATCAAGAACAATAATTTGATCTGCATTAACAACGGTGCTCAATCTATGGGCGATAATTATCGCTGTTTTGGATTTTGTTAACTCTTCAAGACTAGCTTGGATAGCGGCTTCAGTCTCATTGTCTACAGCACTAGTAGCTTCATCAAAAATAAAGACGGGAGCATTCTTTAAAATGGCCCGTGCCAGAGAAAGGCGTTGCCTTTGGCCTCCCGAGAGTTTTTGGCCTCTCTCACCAATGAGAGTTTGATAACCGTGAGGAAGACTTAAAATAAATTCATGAACAGAAGCTTTCTTGGCAGCCTCTTCAATTTCTTGTAGGCCCGCTTCAGGTTTTCCAAAACTGATATTTTCAGCAACACTGCCATTAAAAAGATACACATCTTGGCCAACATAACTAAAGTCAGAACGAAGAGAATGAAAGGTGAGATCTTTAATATTTCTTTGATTAATTTTGATCTCACCCTCTGTGACATCGTAAAAACGTAAAAGAAGCTTAACTAAGGTACTTTTTCCACTACCGGTAGGACCGACGAGTCCAATGCTTTGGCCTTTTTTAATGAGCAGGTTAATACCTTTTAAAGTCGCTCCCTCCCCATAGCTAAAGTCAACATTACTATAGTGAATTTCTCCTATCTCACGATCAAGGTTCTCCGCCCCTTGAATAATAGAGCGCTTGGTATCAATTAAACGAAAAATTCTCCTCGTTGAGGCCATGGCCCTTTGATAGAGATCAAAAGTGGCACCGAGGGAAGTAAGTGGCCAGAGCAGTCTTTGGGTCATAAAGACCAAAACTGAATAAGAGCCCACTTCAAGCTCACCAGTAGTTGTGTAATAGCCCCCAAGCACTAAAGTAAAGAGAAAGCCCATTAAAACCACCATGCGAATCAAAGGACTAAAAGAGGAACTTAAGGTAATGGCATGAGCATTAGCACTTGAATAATTAAGACTTTGTTTTTTGAGACGTTCATTTTCAAGAGATTCAGCAGTATAACTTTTAATAGTCGCCATACCTTCAATATTATTATTGAGAAGACCACTTAAAAGCCCTGCTTGCTCCCTCACTTCTTGGTAGCGAGGTTCAATTTTTCTTTGGTAATAAAAAGAACCAAGGAGAATAAAAGGAATAGGCAGAAAAGAAAAGATCGCGACCACAGGGTTGAGGCTAAAAAAGATGGCACCAATAACCACAATGGTCGTGCTCACTTGTAATAGTGTGTTTGCTCCACCATCCAAAAAACGTTCGAGCTGATTAACATCATCATTAAGAATACTGATAAGGTTTCCCGTGCTTTTATCCTCAAAATAAGAAAGCTCTAATTCTTGCAAATGAGCATAACCATCCACTCTCAAGCTATGCTGAATTCCTTGAGCGATATTTCTCCAACGCACTTGAAAGAGGTATTCAAAAAAAGATTCCAACGCCCATACAAGAAAGGTTAAAAAAGCGAGGACTCCAAGTTGACTCATAACACTTTCAAGTCCAAAACCACTAAGAAAACTCTCTTCTTTTTTAACCACAATATCTACGGCCATACCGATAAGAATGGGAGGGGCAAGATCAAAGATCTTATTTAAAATGGAGAAAAGGGAAGCAACTTTAATATCCCTTTGTAAATGCTTGGCATATAACCATAGCCGCTTAATTTCTAAAAACATAAAAGAGTTTACCTACCTTATAGGTGATTTTTACACGAATCAAAGGCAAGAAATTAGCAGCTATATTTGGGCTTGGATAGGAAGAAGAGTGGACAATTCTTCGAAAAACCTATCGAGATCCACAGGTTTATTAAAGACTTTGAGAAAGAGTCCATTTAATTTAATAACTTCTAAGTTTTCAATTTGACCGGTAATGAGAATGATGGGGATATTGGAGTAGTGTTTTTTCACGGCTTCGGCTAACTCAACTCCATCCATATTAGGCATGCGCCCATCAGTGATGATGAGATTAATTTCTTCTTTTTCTAATATCTTCAAGGCTTCAATCCCGTCAGCTGCGCCACAGCATTGAATTTGAGGAAACACCGCTTCAAATTCAATCAAATAAAGATCCAAAAGGACTTTTTCATCTTCAACAAAAAGAACTTTCATTTTACCCTAAAGAAAACATTTATATTTCTTTACATCATACGATAAAAAATCTTGAGAAAATATGACAAAAGTCATTCAAAGCGAACGCCTTTTAAAGGTGCTTTTTCAGTTTTTCCATAAATTGCACATATTTAAACGGCTTTACAATGATGTCACTCACTTTGTGTTGTACCGAGAACGAGACGTCGGCACTGGTTAGGCTACCAGAAAGTAGAATGATTTTAACCTTTGAATATTTTATGGCCTTTCTTAATTGTTGAATGAGCTCAATGCCACTTCTCGTAGGTAGGTTCTTATCAATAATTAAAAGGTCAAAGTCATCATTCTCTAACTTAAAGAGACCCTGAGAAGAGTCAGATGCTGTAACAAGATCCACCCCCTTGGTACCCAATTTCAAAAAGGCAGCGACCAGGTCACAAATTTTAGGATCATCATCAATAAGCAAAATCTTTTTCGACACAATTAATCCTATTTTGAAAGCTCTTTTGTCAAAACACCAATAAGATCCTCTGCCTTGAAAGGTTTAACTATCATACCTGAAAGGTTGAGTTCTTCTCGATCCTTTTGATATTGCTCAAGGCCACTTGAGTCACTCAAATAAAACACTGGAACATTTTGAGAGACTTTTCTCAGCCTACTAACAAAATTTTTCCCTGAAACACCAGGCATATTAAGATCAGTTACCACGGCATCCACATCATATTTATCAAAAACATCTAGGGCTTCCTCCCCTCCAGTCGATCCAATAAAAATAAAATTCGTAGGCTCCATGAATTTTTGACAAAGATTTAAAATAGTCACGTCATTATCAACAACTAATATTTTTTTACCATTAACATCATTTAGCTTCGAAAATATTTCATCATTACTGGCAAAGGAACTGACTTCAATGACGGGCAAAGATAGCTGAAAAAGAGCTCCATCCTTTTGCTCGATATAATCAAGTGTTCCTTGATGATCTTCTGCTATTTTTCGACAAAGACTAAGACCTAACCCCGTTCCTTGTCCCATTTCTTTCGTGGTAAAAAAGTTCTCAAAAATTTTAGACTGCAGCTCCGCTTTTATTCCCGGACCATTATCAAAAACCCGAAGATAAAAGAAGTGTTTTTTAAAATCTCGTTCGAGTTCAATGGTTATTTTAGGACATTTAACCTCAGTATCTCTTAGAGAGTCATAAGAGTTTTGAATTAGATTAATGAGAATCTGCTCCAATCGAGTTTGATTACCAAGAATAACAGGTGAGTCTGCTTTAATTCTTTGTTCAACACTGACCTTCCCACTTTCAAGAGTCCCTTGAGTGAGATTAAGAGAATTCTCTACTACCTTTTTAAGGTCTATATATTCTTTCTTATCTTCAGATCCTTGGTGAAGAAATCCCTTCATACCCGAAATTATGCTTTGAATACGGTTTAAAGCTTCATCAATATTTGTTACACATTGCTCTATAACGCTTCTTTGTTCTTCTAGATTCTCATTTTCTAGAGCAAAGCCTAGCAACTCGGTGTTACCACTGGCGACGGTAAGTGGGTTATTGATCTCATGACTAATACCCGCCGACAGTTCACCAATCACTCTTACCTTATCCGCTTGGACAACTTGCTGATGGGATTCTTTAAGAAGATTGACTTGTTCTCGATACTTTGAATGTAAAGTTTTTTCAACTGAGAAGTCATTAGAAAAAATAACGAATTCATCTTCAGAGATTTTCACCATACGAAAGACAAAAGAATAGTCTTTCTTATTTAGAGTAAAGTCCTTTTCTTCGCTTATCGAATGACCATTTTCTTGGCAGAGCTTTTTTTGATCACTCCAAAAAGAATCACTAATATGAATGAGTTCATCTATCTTAGCCCCACCAATTTTTCGTGGCGGCAATTGTAAAAATGTACTCATAGAAGGATTAAAATAAGTAAGACTCAAGTCTTGTTTTACAATACAGGCGGGAGAGAGGAGATGATCAAGAACTTCTTCACTAAATGTTGCCATTATTTCACCTCAGGTAAGAAATGAAAATACTGTTGGGGAAGAGCATCAAAATCCATACCGCTCTCACCACAATTTGAGCATTTAACATCACCAGGAGCTTTTCTCTCCACGATTTGATCTGGTCTTAATAAGATATTTTCTTCGTGATCACAGGACTCACAAAAGAAGGGAGCATAAAAACTCTCGATCTGAGTACCTTCGGGAAGAAATCCTTTGACCATATTCATCTGTTCAATGATTACCTTCGGGCAATGGCGATAAGAAATTTTAGCCGTTTCTGACTTGGGGCTGACAAATGAAATCCAATCTCTAATGCCACAAGAGTTTATGCTTTGAACTTTTTCAAAATCAAAAACGATGATTCCTTCTTTAATAGATTCTAATTTTTGAAGATCCATATCCTCATCCATAATTCCTGCTAAGTTTACCGTGGAACGATCTCCTTCTACAGTAATACTCGTGCTAAATTTTTCACTCACTTTAAATCTCCCAATAGGAAAACTTTGTCGTTTTTCCTTTAAAATTTTTATATCGTCTTTCTTTTTCAATGATCGCCAATATTTTCGTCGACTTACCTGGAACTCTCTCAACAAAGACCTTATTGGTGTTTTCAAAAAGCATCATAAGTCCTAGACCGGCGCCCCCCTCTTTCCACTCTGGCTCACGACTAGAGAAAGCTCTTGTCAGGGCCTTTCGAAGGCCAGAATACTCTAATGTCCCATTTTGATCCTTCACCATAACCCCAAGGCCATTCTCCCCTTGGGCAACCGAGACATGGACACCTCTATCTTCTTCAACCACATGATCCAAACTTCTATCTTTTTCAGTAAATCCCTGGTGATAAAGGGCATTACTGACAAGCTCAGCTGCAGCTGCCTTTAAAGGTTCAATAGGACTACTAAAGTATCCATCAACATCAAGCTTATTTAAAAGTGCATCCAAAGCACCACTAACGATTTTTGCATCTGTTAAAGCTACTTCCCCTCGTATCACAAAATTTAAGTTTGAAAATTCTAAACCTTTTTCTTTGAGAATAATCGCTTCTTGCCAATCTTCTTCAGTTTGATAAATAGACTTTAAAGGATACTCTTTTAGGAGGTCACCATAGACTTGATAATTATCGAGATCTTTTACCAATGCCCTTTCTCCCTCCAAAATTTTATAGTTTTTCTGATTTTCTTCTTTGGCAATACTAAGAAGAGTCAGATCATCAGACCATTGGTTTTTCCCAGTAAAGTCTTTTAAATCCTCAAGGATCGCATTAGATAGACCGTTGAGACCTGTTTGAGAGTAGTCTTCATTAATATAGGAGAGGATTCTTTTAAGAAACCTTCTTTGCCCATATTCCTTGCCTTCAGAATTGGTCTCCTCTAAAAGCCCATCTGAAAAGAGAATCAAGATATCACTTAAATCAATATGAATGGGATTATCAACGAATTGGGAGTTAAGGGACTCTCCCAAGCGAGGGCAAATATTTTCCATTAATGGATTAACTTGTGATTTATCAACTTTACCCAAATTTTTTAATGCGCCTTTAATAAGAAGTGGAGCATTATGAGAAGCATTACAATAAAAACCTTGGCCAGATTTTTTGTTCAAGACCAGTGCAAAGGAGGTCATCTGGATTTTACTACCCATTCGAGCAATCGAATAATTGATACTCTTTAAAATAGTACTTGGCGGAAAGTGACTCTTTCCTTCTTCCTCTAATCTCAACTCAATATTGTGAAGGCAACCACTTGCTGTTGCCGTCAGCAGTGCTGCTGGAACACCATGTCCTGTCGCATCAGCAACCACAAGACTAACCCACTCACCTCTATTAATAATTCCCCACCAGTCTCCCCCACATTCGCTAGCAGATTCATAGTAAGAATAAAGAGAAAAGGGGCTCAGAGTGGTTTTTTCTTGTGGAATAAAACTTTCTTGAACCAGTTTTGCGACCTCAACTTCTTTTTCAAGGCGCGCCTTATCTTTCATCTCCTCAATATAGGAAAGAATATCTGAACCCATTTTTTTAAAAGTCTTGGCGAGGGATCCAATCTCATCGTGGGCCTTAACTTCAAACTCAGTTTCAAAATGTCCCTGTGCATAAGCGAGAGAAGCTTCATGCAGACTGGCCAAACCTTTGGTCATCCTTCTCGAAAGAAGAACCCCAACAAAAATCGTAAGCCCGAGAATCAATCCTGAAAAATAAAGACTTTGATCCCTTAAAAAACTACTCGCTTGATAAATCAATCCCTCATTTACCAAAGTCGTTACATAGGATTCCTTAGCAACCTTTGCGCGATAACTGAGAAAACCTTCTCCACGCCATTTTTTACTTACAACTCGATCTACATGTTCAAAGGTTTGATCTTTAATTTCAGAAAGCATTGAGGCGGGACCAACGGTTTCATCGGATACTTGAAAAAAATGATGATAATGAGGTGAATCCCCAGCTTCAATAGGCCCTAATTGAAAACGAGCAAGGTAGGTAATATTATTGGTTTTTAAACTCTCACTAAGAAAATAAATATTTTCCTGTCTATTAAGTTCAAGCCGAGAAGATGACTCTCTCCATTTTTCCTTGTCTCTTCTCAGCCATAGTTTTTTTTCAAGTTGGTTCTGAGCCTGGAAAACATCATTTTCTAAATAAACAATTAATTCTCCCTTATCTCTAGACCAAGCGGAAAAACTAATCAGCCTATCATTCTTATTAAAAATGGATTTAAGGAACTCTTGTTTAAATTCTCCTCCCTTAAAATTTGTGTCCACTACCTGTGCCAGTAGAGCTAGTGATCTCGAGTTTTCATTAAGAGTTTGCTTGACTTGTTCTTGATACGACTTACCAGCATTAAGGGTTGCCTCGTAAAGAGTAGCGGCTTTATCTTCATTGAATAAGTCCGCTGCAAAAGAAATTATCAAAAAAACAGTCAACAAAAGAAGAAGGACATTAGTGCTAATAATTTTCCACTTCAAAGGAAAAGAAATACTTCCCATAGGTTAATGCCCTTTAGTTAAGACTCTGGTAAAATGATTTTAAATCATAATACGGTGAAGAAAAAGGAATAGCCGCATCAAAACCGACAATAACACTCGGGAAAGTTTTTCAGTTTCACACTCCCTATTCCAAGGGGACTCTCTTCTTATTTTGATGGCCAGCCTTTTGATATTTTCGTGTCTTTACTTTCTTTATTTTCGTGTTGATAAAAATCTAAACTCTCTTGAAAATAGCATCGCCCAAATTGCTGACTTTGATAAAACAGTCAAACTCAAAAAAAGAGAAATCTTCACTTGGATTAATGCCACAAACGGACAGGGACTAAGGGGCGGCGATAAGCTTTACACCCATAAAGAGTCACGAGCTTCCATAAAGTTTAACAGTGGAGACATTCTTAACCTGAGCCCCTTATCCTTGATTGAAATTCAAGAAGGCCTTCAAGGAGTAAAACTAGAAAAAGGAAGTTTTACGGCCACATTGGGAAAAGGTAATAAACCAATTACCTTAATTTTAGGAGAACGCTCTTTTAGTCTCAATGGTAAGGACTCAAAGGTCAGAATAGAAAGGACAGGAAAGAAAGCCACTGTCACAGTGCTCAAAGGAGAGGTTGAGTTAAAAGGTAGGGACGAAAAAATCCAATCTTCATCTTTTGACCTCAACGAAGAGTCGAATCTCACTGATTTAAAAATAAAAGGCTTTTCTTATGAACTTAATCCCCTTTTTAAGACCAATCATAAAATCATCAACGGAGAGAGTATCTCTTTTGCTTGGAAGGCCAACACCTCTGAGAGGGCCAATCCCCAACTTCTCATCAAGCACGGTGAAAAGGTCTATACCCAGCCACTTAATGAACCCCAGATTTTTTTAAAATCCTCTGGTCATTATGTGCTGCAAATCATCGATGACCTCAAACAAATTTCTCCCGTGATTGACCTCCATCTCAAAGTACTTCCTCTTGCCAAAGTAAGAATCCCCCCTGAAAAAGGTCCTCTCTTTTCGGGTCTTCCCCTTACCTTTGAAATTAGCTCTCTTTACCCAACAAAACTCTCCCTGCAAAAAAAAGAGGGAGCCTTACTACTTAGCAAAGACTTACCTCATACAGAAAATAGCCTGGATTTTAAAAGATTTACTCTCAAACTAAAGGAAGCTCTTGATCCAGGAAAATACCAATTGGTGATATCTCCCCAGAATAAGGTTCACGAAGACTTAAAGGTCATCCAAGATATTGAAATCAAGCCACCGCCAACTCTATCTCCTCCCCAACTCAGCTCTACTCAAAAGGAATTTATTTTCTATGGCAAAGATCCAAAGCCTATTGTTTTCAAGTGGCAAGGAACAAATCCTCCATACAAAAGTAAGATTCTTGAAACATACACCCTAAAAATCTCTTCTTCCCGGGAAGATTTTCAATTCACAAAGATAGAGGCCCTCTCCTTTTCATGGACTCCCCCGTTGACGAAAGAAAAGACTCAATTCCAATGGCGTGTGAGGGCCAAACAAAAACCATTCCAATCTGTCTTTTCAAATCCATTAAACTTCACCATTACAACCCTCAGTAACCTTGAAGTCTTTCCTATGACCGGAGCCGTAGTCGAACTTGAAAAGCCCCAACAAGAGGTGACTTTCGAGTGGGAAAGGGCAAAGGGTCAAGGATACCTCCTAGAAGTATCGAAAGATCCATCTTTCAAAAAAACAGTCATCACCAAAAAGACAGCAAAGAATAGGGAAAACCTTATCCTTCCTGAAGCTGGAGTTTATTATTGGCGTAGCCGATTTATCGATGAGACAGGTGAGATGAAGCTAGGTAGACCAACTCAGATCACCATAAAACCCGCCCCTCCACCAGAGCCTCTCAAAATTGAGAAAGAGCAAAAAATTAAACTCAAAAGAAAGAAGACATCTTCCCTCTTTTTTTCTTCTCCCAGGATGACTCTCGCCCATCTTTTACTTAAAAAAGCCATAGCATTTACTCATGCTAACAGCGAAGAATTTGAAGCGACCATCACCTGGCCTTCAGAGCGCCTAGCAAAGTCCTATATTCTTAGGGTGATGAAAGGTGAAAAACTCCTTTTTGAAATTGAGAGCGAAAAACCTGAATATCGATGGAAAGAAGCACGCCCCGGAACCTACCAGTATGAGGTCGCCATTATTGATTATTGGCAGCGCCAAGGAGACTTTTCCAACAAAGGAGAGCTCATCCTAATCGCTCCAGAAAAGGAAAAAAAAGAAATTCAACTTATCAGCCCTGCCCATAAGAGAGAGCTGCGTTTTGAAAAAACCATTTTTGAGTTTAATTCCCCTCTTTCAAAAGAGAGCACCATGGAATTTTCTCAAAATCTAGATTTTAAAAATCCTGTCATCAGCATTCCTTTGGCCAGTGGAAAGAGGGAAATTTCACTCAACACACCTGCTATCGCTCGAAAAGCAAAGGGCCAAAGTCTCTACTGGCGAGTTCGCCAAGGAAGGGGAAAGAACCTTATAAAAAGTAAGCGACGCCTCATCTCCTTTCACCCCTCTCTTCTTAAAAAAGAAAGAAGAAAGGGAAAATCATCTGATAAGCTCTCCTATGGTGATTTTGAAATTTTTCAAACGACAACCCAAACCAGCTATGAGCAACTAAATCCCGGTGCCACTATAAGCGCAAGCGGTATGACCATGCTTCATATGGGTATCCAGTGGAGTGGAAGAAGCATTGATATTCCTCTTGCCATCAGTTTAGAGCGAGGTCAGGGGGCGGCCTTCGAAGAGCTCGATTACAACCAAACACGGGCCCAAATTTTTTATGAGTTTTACGGCTATCTCTTTGATTTGCCCTGGATTCAAAAGTACGGAGTTGAATATCAAATCCAAACCTTCTTTCTGGAGCAAAGGGCTAGCCTAGAAAGCGAAGAAGTGGGACTCTTTTTAGGATCGACCATTCAAGAGCTTGAGTTGGGGGAAAATTCTCTCCTTTCCCTAAAGCTCGCTGCAGGCCAAGGCCTAAATTACGCCCTTCAATACCGCCACTCCTTATTTCACTTGTGGTCTTATGAGTTTTCTCTAGGCCTTTTCTATGAAGGTCTTAAAGTCACTGGAGAAGCTAGTGATTATGAAAAGGATATCACCCGCACCAACCTAGGCCTTACCTGGTTCCTCACTTTCTAAAGTGCGTGATACCTTTTACGGACACCGCATCGAAAAGCAGCACCAAGGAGAAAACCAAAAAGAAGAGTTAGCAATCCGTGTACGCCTAAGCCACCAAGACCTCCAGACCCAAAGGAGCTATCATCATCATGATCGATAAAAGCAATTGACCCACAACTAACATCCCCATCGTACTCCCTTTTTTCAGGCAAACTTAAAGCACCAACGGTATTCACAACTGCCGAAGGTGTAATCGTTCCTGTGAGAGATATGGATCCGTTACTGTCATCTATGCGAATACGCCCGTTACCACCATTACCGCCATCGCCACCACTTTCAGTACAATCACCTCCGCCACCACCGCTTGCTTGCAAAGTACCAGAAATGGAAATCTCTCCTAAGGCCTGAAGCCAAATGGCCCCACCGGAGCCACCACCACCGCAGCCACCATCATTATTATCTCCCCCAGAGTTCACCCCAAGGCTTCCGGCACCACCGTTTGCGCTAATTGTTCCACTAATAGAGATAGTTCCCCCAGCAACTATTCTTATGGCCCCACCGCCGCCGCCGCCAGCACCACCGGGAGTGTCAGGGTTTCCATTGATTTCACCAAAGCCACCAGCACCACCACCTGAGCCACCAACAAAGGAAACATCCCAATTAGATGAAGTCCCATAGGCAGCTGGAGCTACACCTCCTGCCCCAGGAGTTGTTCCCCCGTCCCCTAGACCTGCAGAGCCGTTAACACCTACGCTTCCAAAAGAACCACCCGAACCACCTCCACCTGCGGTAGCACTAAAGGAGGTCACATCATCTCCACCACGACCTCCAAGACCGGCGCCACTTCCGCTTCCGTTATTATCAGATACCCCATCACCACAGGAGCTAAATGGATTACAGCGACCACCGCTTGAGCCACCAGCCCCACCGATCCCCCCGCTAGCACCAGTAGCATTAGCACCGGAAGCCGTTCCACTTGAATTGGGAGGAGTGGTTCCATTTAAAGCAAGAGTCCCGGAGATAATTGCATCATCCATAACTCTGATTACAACAGGATCTCCCCCTACCCCGGTATATAGGTTTGATAGGTCACTGGTTAAATTTAAAGACTGGCAATCATAACTTCGGCGCGCACTTGTGAATGTGGAGTCATCGCAAACTCCATCACTGCCATCTCCTGTATCAACACCACAGGAAGCGAAGAAGAGAATTACATAAAAGAGGGTGAGTTTTTTTATCACCCTCTCATGTTAAAGATTTTAGATGGTAATGACTATGGCGTAATGACCGACTAATTCACCTTGGTAATTTTCACGGTAGTATAAACTTCATCCACTCCGAAATTAGCAGCGACCCCAAAACCAACAACGTCTCTTCCAGATGTGCAACGATGTTGAACCTCAAAAATAGTATCATTTGTTACTTCCACCACACCTTGAATAAAACTCGGTGCTGTCCCCCCGTATGTCACATGAGTTCGGCCAATTTGACCAACAAGTTGTGGAGTACCTGTCGATACATTTTGGAATACGGCCTTATGAACGTTACTTAAGAATGCAGGTGCAAGAACTTCAATATGATAAGTCCCTTCACTTAAGGTGATTTGATTATTGGCGAGAGTAACGATTGAGCTATCCCCTTCAACAGTGTTGAGCACTCGTTGATGCCAGATCCCTGCAGTACAGCCACCACCGTGGGCACCACTTGGTTTGATGTCTTTCACATAGGCGATTTTGATATCTGTTCCACCGCCTGAGCCACCACTAGCGATATCATCGGGAAGAATGGCTTTATTAAGCTTACCGTTACTATCGAGTTGAGGAATTTGTCCTGCTCCCGTTCCCACATTAACCGCAATGGTTCCAGTGGAGCCAATAGCTGAGCCTGCTCCCACAATGCCAGCACCTGCAGTTAGACTAACGGTCGCATCTGAACCTGCAGGACCTTGAGGCCCCATTTCGCCTTGAGGTCCCTGGGGACCGATTGGACCAACTGGACCCTGAGGACCAGCGGGACCTTGGGGACCTTGTTCTCCTTGAGGACCCATTGGCCCGATAGCACCAGCTATGCCTTGAGGCCCCATGGGACCCGCGTCTCCTTTTTCTCCCTGAGGTCCTTGAGGACCGATGGGCCCAATTGATCCTGGCGCACCAGCAACACCTTGAGGTCCCTGAGGACCCATTGGCCCGGCTACACCTGCAGGACCTTGAGGACCAACTTCACCCTGCTCACCTTGTGGTCCTTGCACAGTGGGCATTTCTGAAGGCATCCAACCTGTACCATCCCAAATAAGAATTTGCCCCTGAGTTTCACCTGATGGCAGACCATCAGCTGCCACCCACATATCTCCGTCAAAGGTGAGGACCTGTCCCTCTTGGGCACCAATATTGGGAAGGCGAATGCCATTAGCAACATACTCGTAAACTTTTACTGAAGCTTTCATTGTTAAGCGCGAACGACTTTCAACATGCAAGGTTACCTTGTCATTCACACTGATTCTGTCTCCGGGGCGAGAGCCATCACTACACCCGTCAAAATAGTACTTAATAAGAAAGCCAAAGAATCTTCTCTTTTTATAATGGCATTCTATGTTGTCATCATAGACCAAAGTAGCATCGGCCCTTTTAAAGAGAGGTAGACCCCGAGAAAGAAGAATGTAGCTTGGGATTCCCACTACCCCACGAACACTTACTTCCTTCGATTCCGAAGATGAAGCATAGATCGTGAGATACTTTGGCGTTTTTGCCGACTTCTTACCCACCTTTAAAGGAGACCTTGCTAAAGTCTGCCCAAAGAGAAGCGGCAAACATATTAAAAGACATATCGCCGCGTGAATGTGTTTCGATTTCGTAATATTCATGTGACCTAAGGGTAACGCTGCTTCTGTCTAAGCAGATAGAAAAGCCTGCTTAAAATATCAAATCATAACAATTACAATTACTTAAGAGCCAAAAGTGGCTAATAAACCTCATTTTATAAGCCTTACAACTTGTAAAAATATCTTCAATATTTGCCCACATTCTGTGGTTTCACCCTAAATACAAAAGACAATACTTAATTTCCCATTACATCTTCAGGGACTTAGAGATTTTACGTTTAGAAATACGAGATCAAGTGAGTCCTGACATAAAATGGTAAGTATGAAGCTTGGAGAAATCTTATCAAAAGTGATCAAGTCCAAATCAATCCTCGTTATAGACGATGAAGACAAAATTCGTGACCTGATCTCCCATTACCTTAAAAGGTCGGATTTTGATCAAGACAAAATTGTCCATGCGGCCGACGGTGCTGAGGCCATAAGGAAGATCCACAACCAAGAGTTCGGCCTCATAATTGTGGACATCATTCTTCCCAAAAAGAATGGGCTCGAAGTCTACAAAGAAATCAGATCTAAGGCACGCACTAAAAATATTCCCGTTCTCATCATCTCAGGAAATTTAAGTTCATCAATAGTTAAGAAGGCCATCTATATGGGTGCTAAGCATATCCTTACTAAGCCCTTTAAGTATGACGTTTTTGTGGAGAGGCTATCCCGCTGTGCCGGCATGGAAGTAGGTGAAGCTTAGCCAGATTCAATCAAAAAATTTTTAAAGAAGACATATTTCCATCACGCACTACATAAAAGTAAAGGTTTTCTTTAAAGACAAGCTTCATTAGACAACTTGAAAGGCTCACGCTAACCTCTTTGTCACACACAACACAAAATTAACACGACGTTTTTAAAGAGAGGCTCCCGATGGGTTTTGAGCAATGGGTCAATGAGACCTTTGGCCATTTTAATGAAGCTTACGCACAATTTTTATTTTATGAACTCCCTCTAATTAAACTTCCCCTTATTCTTTTTGTGATGGTTTCCGGTGGGATTTATTTTACCTTCCGTTATGGTTTTCTCAATATCAAGCTCTATAAACATGCCATTGAAGTCGTTAAGGGTGACTACGACCATCCAGACCATGAAGGGGAAATCACTCACTTTCAAGCTCTTACCTCGGCCCTCAGTGCCACTGTTGGTCTTGGTAATATTGCAGGTGTTGCCGTGGCCATTTATGCAGGTGGTCCGGGGGCAGTTTTTTGGATTTGGATTGTTGCCTTTTTTGGTATGTGTATGAAATTTTCCTCATGTACCTTCGCCCAGCTTTATCGAACAAAAGATAGTCGCGGTGGAATGCTGGGTGGCCCTATGGTTTACCTAGAAGAAGGACTTAAAGAGCGCGGCTTTGCTAAATTAGGAAAGGTTCTCGGAGTCTTTTTTGCAGTGATGACAATTATGGCCTCCTTTGGTGGTGGAAACCTTTTTCAGGCCAATCAAACATTTGAAATTATCAAGATGCAATTTCCTGCGGCCAATGCTTTGGTCGTTGGAGTAACCTTGGCCTTTTTGGCCGGGATCGTTTTACTTGGTGGCATTAAGAGAATTGGTGCGGTGACCTCAAAACTTGTCCCTTTTATGTGTGCTTTTTATGTCCTCTCATGTGTCGCAATTCTTATTTCAAATGCCTCCTTAGTTCCTGAAATGTTTAGCCAAATTTTTATTCAGGCTTTCTCCCCAGATGCTGCTTTTGGTGGCTTTTTAGGAGTGATGATTCAAGGGGTAAGAAGGGCTAGTTTTTCAAACGAAGCAGGTCTTGGCTCTGCTGCCATTGCCCACAGTGCCGCCAAAACTGACGAGCCGGTTCGTGAAGGCCTCGTTGCTATGATTGGCCCGTCCATTGACACTCACCTCGTTTGCACTATGACCGCCTTAGCGATTTTAATTACTGGCGCAAACCTTGATCCTCAATTTGCTCAAGGTGGTGATGGCCTCGTTGGTGTAAAGATGACCGCCCTCGCTTTTGAAAGCTTAGGTTCATGGATGCCCTATGCCCTTACTGTTGCCATTGCTATTTTTGCTTACTCAACGGTGATTTCTTGGTCATATTATGGTGAAAGAGCAACGGAATATCTTTTTGGAGATAAATTAGGTGGCAATGCTATCAAGCTATATAAGATGAGTTATGTTTTTATCATTATCTTAGGTCCCCTTCTTTCGGTAAAAAATGTGGTGGAATTTGCTGACCTTATGCTTCTGTCCATGGCCTTTCCCAATATCCTTGGCATGATGTACATGAGTAAAGTAGTGAAAGAGAAAGTTGACGACTATCTCAATCGTTATAAAAGTGGGCAAATGCCTAAATACAATAACTAAATCGCTTTAGCTCTTACTCCCTCTTTAAATAGAGGGAGTAAAAAGAGACCTGGAAAACGACTCTAAAACCTCATAAGCCACTAAAAAAACGATAAAAAGTAAGCCCTATTTAGAAAATATTACACTTTGCGTTAATTTAGGTCCTCAACAAATCCCCTTCTTTGCTATAACCCCTTTCAAACCCAATCTAAGGAGCCCATGTGAGAGCTTTTCATAGTTTTATCATCCCGTTGTGTTTATTGATTTCTACAAATACCTTTGCCCTACATGCTAACAAAAGAGCAAATAGATTAGCTCAAGGAGATAAGGCCTCACAGTCCATTGTTAAGCTCATTATTGGTGGAGCAAGCTGTACAGGCTCCTTTCTATCAAAAAGGTCTATTCTTACGGCAGCACATTGTGTCCCAGGTTGGGAAACAGGCGATAATTTAACTATCATTACTTATGACGGATCAAACCCAAAGCAGGCTTATGCTGTCTCTTGGGAAAACGCCCAAATGGAATATCATCCAAGCTACAATTATCTGGTTGCCGCCAACGATCTTTCTCAAGTTAAAAGTGACCTCGCAGTTATCACATTAAAAAATGAAGTGCCTGATGCAAGAGCCGTTTATCTCTATGATGATCTTGGTCAGGATAAAGACTTTCTCGAGTATGCTGAGTCCCTTGTAGGCTCCTCAGTTTACCTCGCAGGAAATGGATCACGCCAAAGACTCTTTCGCCGAGGGCTACTGGCCACTTATGATTTTATTAAAAGTCTGACCAAACAAACGACGGCCACTCTTACAGAGGCAACAGAAGGAACACTCCAATTTGAAACGAAAAGGGGAACAAAAGTTTGCCAGGGTGATTCAGGTGGTCCCGCCTTTTTAAGAAGTAAAAATGGTGACATGATTCAACTTGGTGTTGTCAGTATTGGTTATACTGGAAATCTCTGGGCCAAAAACTGTGGAAGAACTGTCCTGTATGCTTCTGTTGGTGGAGATAACCTGGAATGGATCAATGAGACTCAAGCCAAATTGGAGTCCCGTTAATGAAACTCACACTCCTTCATAATCCCAAATGCTCAAAGAGCCGAGAGGCCCTATCTTTAATCCAGCAATGGTTTGAAGATGCCTCTCAATATGAGATAAGAGAATATTTAAAAGATCCCCTTTCAAGGGAAGAATATAGGGACCTACTAGAAAAGCTTAACCTTTCCGCTTTAAAAATTATAAGATTCAAAGAAAAGCTGATTGCAGAGAATAATTTGACGATAGATTCTGACTTTGCCGCTCTTCATGCTTTAGAAGCTTATCCATTGCTTATGGAAAGACCAATCATTTATACAAAAGACAAGGCCATTATTGGCCGCCCCACCGAAGTCATCATTCCTTTTTTAGAAAAACTCTAACGAGTAATAATCAATTTAAAAATCAGGATAACAAGAACAAGGCTGACAATCTTTTTTCTTAAAACTGGATCAATTTTATCGTTAAACTTTCGACCAATGATGGAAGTTAGTCCCGCAGGTATAATCATGGCAATAGATAGGTCTGTATGAACGGAACCAACCTGATATCCTACAATATTTTTAAAATCTAAGTAGTTAATGAGTGAAAAAAAACAAGCCACAACAATCATGACATTAATGATAGGACTTACTCTCTTTGGCTCCACCAAACCAAAGGCTAAGAGCATCGGACCTAAGATTACTCCGCTACCTATACCCGTAAGCCCAGCGATAAAACCACTAATGAGAGCGCCTAAAAGCATAAAAATAAGAGGTGAAGAGATATCCACTTTTTTAAGAGTGATATTTAGCCTTATGAGCATAACACTCATAGTGACGATTAAGAGGGTAAGAACTAAGTTCTCACTAAACTCTCCTGATAAATAGGAACTAGCATAACTTCCAATAGAAGTCGGTAAGATCAATGATAAACAAGTTTTAAAATCAATTAGACCTTTTTTCCAAAAGAAAAAAACGTTAATGAGACAAACAAAGAAAACGGTAAAAATCCCCGTTGCTATAACTTCTCTTAATGGAAAGTCAGTAAAAAGAGGTAAGAGAGGAACGATAAAAATATTACCTCCCAGACCAAGCAAAGAGGCAGACAATCCAATGATTAAACCGATGAGAAGACAAAAGATCATGGTTTCACCTTTTTATTCTTTAGTCTTTGGGAAGAGGAATAAATTCTGTTTCATTGATCACTTCCCCAAAATCATTTTCTAACCAGCGTTTTTTTGCATTCTCAATTTTTTTCTGATCATGAGAAACAAAGTTCCACCAAATATAACGTTTTTCTGGAAAAACCTTGCCACCAAAAATCATCACCTTAGTGTCGCGTAGGGCCTTAAACCGCATGGCACTTCCCTTTTTGGAAATAACCAAATTAAAGCGATCGTAACTTTCCCCTTCAACTTCTACCTCTCCCTCAATTACATAAATGGCTGCTTCTTCATCCTTGTTAAGGTTGTGTTCAAATACCTGTCCCTCTTTAACCTGCCCATTAAGATAAAAAAGAGGCGAATAAACTGGCACAGGAGATTTTTGCCCTAAAAATTCACCAGCGATAAGTCTCAGTTCAGCTCCTTTGTGTTGAATTAGAGGAACATCTTCTGACTTACAATGAAAAAAACTCGCTTCAACATCCTCATGTTCAACAGGAAGGGCCAACCACAATTGAATACCTTCTAAATCTCTTTTTTCTCCCAAAGGTGCCTTGGATCGCTCTGAATGAGAAATTCCTGATCCGGCCGTCATCCAATTGACTTCGCCTGGTACAATCTCTTGTTCATTTCCAAGACTATCTCGATGAAGGATCTTTCCTTTAAAAAGCCAAGTAATGGTAGCAAGCCCAATATGAGGATGGGCCCTAACGGTCATCTCTTTTGAGCCTTCAAGAATTACCGGTCCCATATGATCCCAAAAGATAAAGGGTCCAACCATTTTCTTTCGACGATCAGGAAGACTCCTCCTCACCACAAAATTATCCCCAAGATCTTTTTCTTTGGGATGAATTGTTAATTCGACATTGCTCATAAATTCTTCCTTAGCTGAGAAGGGGGACTTCCATAATTAAGATTTCAGATTTTTCATTGGCAGTAATTTTTAGATTGTCCTGATTTTCAATTCCAAGCCCATCTCTCTTATTTAAATTATCCTCTCCTACTTGAAGAGAGCCATCAATCACGAAAAAATACACTCCATTATCACTCTTATACTTTGAGTAATTAAGTTCTTTTCCAGTATCAATTGTTGCCAAAGAGAAAAAGGCATCCTGATTAATTTGAGCACTCCCCTTTCTGCCGTCGGGTGAGACAACCAGTTGAAAATCATTTTCTCTTTCTTTAGTAGAAAAAAGTTTTTGAGAATACTGAGGCGTTATATTCATTTTTTTTGGCAATACCCAAATTTGTAAAAAATTGGCATCCTCATTATCGGAGGCGTTGTATTCGCTATGGGCGATACCACTACCAGCGGACATGGTTTGAATTTCACCTTTTTTAATGACGTATTCATTTCCCATAGTGTCCTTGTGTCTTAGAGAACCGCTTATGGGAACAGAGATAATTTCCATATTTTGATGAGGGTGGGTCCCAAAGCCCATTGTTGGTGCGATGATGTCATCGTTGATAACTCTTAGCGTTCCAAAACTCATTCGCTCAGGGTTATAGTAACTTGCAAAGCTAAAGGTATGCTGACTCTTAAGCCAACCATGATTGGCCTCCCCTCTCGTATTTGCTTTATGAACAGTCTTTTTAGGCTTAGTTGTCATCGTCTCAATCCTTTAAACAAAGTTAATTACCTAACTAAATATTAAGCACGATCTGTAAAAATTAAAATTATAAAGATTTCCTATAGTTAATAACTTAAAATTATCAAGCTACGCTATTTTAACTATTTATCATCTTGATAAAAAGTACTAATAAGCTTCTGTCTAGCTCATAATCACTTTCTGCATCATAAACTCCTTGGTAAAACATCCAATATTAACTATTGATTTTAACCTTAAAAAAGGAGTGCATGATGAAGAACATTTTAACGATTACTCTCATGGCGTTTTCCCTGTCATGTGCGGCCCTCACTCACAGACCTTCTATTACTGAAGTCGCTAAAGAAGCGGGAAACTTTAAAACCCTACTCACTGCCTTAGAAATTACAGGGCTTGATAAGGTCATTGCCGAGTCAGATAAATTAACTGTTTTTGCTCCAACAGATGAAGCTTTCTCCAAGCTACCAGCTGGCACTTTACAAGTACTTCTTGAAGACAAGGAAGCTCTAAGTGAAATTCTACTTTATCATGTAGCGCCTAAAAAGCTTAAGGCTAAGAGAGTTTTAAAATCAAAAGAGATAAAGACCCTAAAGGGAAAAACAATCGCCGTCACAGTTAAAAATGACGGAGCCTTTTTAAATAACTCAAAAGTCCTCAAAACCGACATTAAAGCCTCAAATGGCCTGGTTCACGTTATTGACTCGGTTCTTCTATTTGACGAGACAACACCAGACAATACTTTTGAGACTGAACAAAATGTTGATATCGAAAGATATATGGGTCTTTGGTATGAATACGCGAGATACGAAAATGAGTTTCAAAAAGAATGCTTAGGAACAACCGCAGAATATAAACTTACAAAGACTCCTCTTTTGAAAAGACCCTATGTTCGTGTGATCAATAGCTGCGAACTTGCTAATGGAGAACTACAAGTTGGTAAGGCGCGTGCTTTTGTGGCCAACGAAGAAACCAATGCTACCCTGAAAGTAAGCTTTGTCCCGGTTCTTAATTACTTTGGAGTTTTCGCCGGAGACTACAACATTTTAAAATTAGGTCCTGATTACGAGTATGCTCTGGTTGGTGACAAGGCCCGCTCTACTTTCTGGATTCTGACAAGAACAAAAGACATTCCAGAAGCCCTTTACCAAGAGCTTCTCGATGTTGCAGAGAAAAAAGGATTTAGAAGAGAGCTTATTAAAAAGTCTCCCGTTTTTACTCACTAATGAATCACTTTAGAAATTGACGACAAAATAGGCCTTTCATTATGAGAGGCCTTTTTTTATTGAATCGATTTAAGTTTGTAGAGTCTTGTCTCCTTTGAACTCTCCACTTCAAACTCATCTCCTACTTCAAGACCTATTACTTCTGAACCAATAGGCGAAAAAGCGCTAATCACTAAAATGGCTTGATCTCCTAGCTTAAGCATAGAGCCGCCACTGGTGGAAGAAATAAAATAAAGACGCTCCATAGAATTATATTCTATAGACACCAAACTGCCCACGCTGACATTGGTTGCATCATGTTCGGTATTGATTTCATCAAGAAGGCCCATTTCTAATTCGAGCTCATCAATTCTCTTTTTTTGAGCCCCTGCCATATATCCTGCCTCAATACTTCTGGTGTCGTATTTTCCCTCGGCCTTCATCTCACTACTTGTCGCAAGAGAGTGAGTCGATTCATAGGCGGTCTTGGCTTTAGAGATTTCCTCCTTAACCTGATCTTTTAATAACCTGACAATATCGTTCTTATTAATTTTCGTCATAGACCTTAATTTTAGCTTGAAGTCCTAATTTAATAAAGTAACCTTTTAACGACAATAACAGCGACAAAGGAGCCTCCAATGACTTATCAGCCCCCAAAAGTATGGAAGATGAAAGAAGGTAATGGTGGAAAGTTCGCTGGAATTAATCAGCCAACTGCCGGAGCCAGAGAGAAAAAAGAGCTCCCACAAGGAGATCATCCCTTCCAACTTTATTCATTAGCAACCCCTAATGGGGTTAAAGTCACCATTATGCTTGAAGAGCTCCTGGCCCTTGGGATTAAAGAAGCCGAGTATGATGCCTTTCTTATTAATATTACAGAAGGTGATCAATTCGGCTCAGACTTTGTCGATATCAATCCCAATTCTAAAATCCCTGCCTTATTAGATAAGAATAAGGGAAATCCTGTAAAACTTTTTGAATCTGGTTCTATTCTTCTTTATCTCGCTGAAAAATTTAAGGCCTTTTTACCCCAAGACCTTCATAAGAAAGCAGAAACAATGAATTGGCTCTTTTGGCAAATGGGAAGTGCTCCTTATCTTGGAGGTGGTTTCGGCCATTTCTATGCTTATGCGCCTGAAAAAATGGAATATCCAATTGATCGTTTTGCCATGGAGACAAAAAGACAACTCGATGTTTTGGATAAGAACCTGTTGGATAGAGAGTACATTATTGGTGATGACTATACCATTGCCGACATGGCCATCTTTCCCTGGTACGGAGCCCTAGTGAAAGGCAAACTCTACGATGCTGCAGAATTTTTATCAGTCCATGAATACAAAAATATTCAGCGCTGGGCAGATAATATTCTAAAAAGAGAAGCCGTCCTTAAAGGACGTTTGGTCAATAGATCCTGGGGAGAGGTGCAACTCGAGGAAAGACACTCCAATAATGATTTCAAAGGCTTAGATCTGAGCTTTGACTCCTAAAAGTGTCTGTTTTTTAACGGCCCTCTGTAAAATCATCAAGCAATAACCTTCTCAGGAAAGCTTGTATTACCCTTAGGTCATGAAAAAGCTTTTGACCCTAACATTCATTTTCCTTCTCTCAAGCTGTGCCTTTGCTAGGCGCGAGAGACCAGCAAGAAAAAAATACCAAAATAACTTTAGCCGTTTTAGCTCGGATGGTTGTTCAGCCTATCCAGATATGAATCATTTCTATGGTGACAACACATGGATTCATTGCTGTGTGGCCCATGATATTGCTTACTACATCGGTGGCACTTATAAAGATAAACAAATCGCCGATGAATCCTTAGAACAATGTGTCGCTGAAGAAAGTTTCGCCCTTCATGGAACTCTCATGAAATGGGGTGTGATGATTGGAGGCACACCAAAAATTAAGACCTCTTGGCGTTGGGGCTACGGTTGGGAAAATACTCAGGATTATACCCATTTTAACAGGGAAGATATTATAAAAGTTTCTGAGAAGCTTCCATCGATTCTTGATTATTTAGAAGAAAATGAATTTAATCTAGAAACTCATCAATTAGATTATATCGTAGATTATTATACAGAACTCTTAGATCGTTTTGATGCCAAAAAAGTAGAAATACTCGCACCCGCGCCTTAATTCAAATCAACGGTGAGCCCCTTCTCAAGAATTTGATTCGGGTATGAAAGCTCTTTGCTTAAGGACTTCAGGGCAGACTCTTCCCCATGAACAAGTAAGACTTTTTTAATCTTTTGGGTTCTTCCTAGCCACTTCTTCAATTCTCCTCTATCAGCATGAGATGAAAAAGACTTAGCTAGAGTGACCTCTCCTTGCCAATATGGTTTCTTTCCTTCAACAAACTCCCTTCCCAATGTTCCTTCTGCTTGATAACCAACGAGGAGGAGCTCATTATTTTGATCTTTTCCCAATAAACTCAAATACTCAGGTGACCGACCTCCTGTAAGCATTCCACTTGCACTAAGGATAATTCTTGCCCCTGCATCTGTATGAAGTTTCTCCCTTTGGGACTCGTGTTCAATAAAGCGACAATTAGAAAACATTTCTTTCACAAACTCTTTTTCCAATCTATGTTCATCGCAAAAGTGTTCATAAAGATCACAAACTTGCTGGGTCATCTTTGAATCAACAAAGAGAGGGACCTTTTTTGAGGGTTCTTTTTTAAAAAGTTCGAATAAGTGATAAATAACATTTTGAGATCTTGCGACAGAAAACGCAGGAATCAAAAGTGTGCTTTGCTTCTTTTTAATTCTATCAACACAAGTACTTAACTCTTCCCTCGGAGAAAGGCTTCTATCATGATTTCTATCACCATAAGTGGATTCCATCACCACATAATCTGCCTGATCGAAGCTATCAGGATCGAACATAATATCATCGTCAAAACGGCCCAGATCTCCGGAAAAAACAATAGAGCCTTCGCCACAATTAATTCTTAAGCTAGACGCTCCCAGAATATGTCCCGCATTTTGAAAAAGACAATCAAGCCCTTGCCATTTAAAGGCTTCATTCCAATTTTTAGTTTGAAAAAGAGGTAAAGTTTGTTGAACATGGATTTCTTGATAAAGAGCTTCCACTTTATCCTTTTCTTTTACGACATCTTTATTTTTCTTTTTCGTCTCGTAGGCTTGAATTCTAGCATTATCCAACATGATAATTTTAGCCACCTCTTTTGTTGCTGGAGTCGAAAAGATGGGACCATGAAAACCGGACTTTACCAATCGGGGAAGATAACCAGAATGATCAAGATGGCCATGAGTCAAAAAAACTGCATCGATATCTTTAAGATCATCAATCGCTTTTAGGTTATCTCCTTGGTGATTTCCTTGGAATAAACCACAATCCACCAGAATGCGCTTGCCCTTAATTTCGAGGAGGTGTTTAGAACCCGTCACTTC
>JASBRV010000103.1 GCA_030149295.1 Bacteriovoracales bacterium
CTTTTCTTTATTGTATCGGTAAACGAAGGAGGCGTGCCTCAATTGGCGCCGATAGATTTCACTCAAGCGTTGGAGGTAGGCAACTTCAAAATATTTGATAATCACCTGGTGACGTAAAGCTCGTCTTTGTTCTTTAAAGCGGGTCGTTGATCGTAAAAAGGTTTCTTTATCGCTTAGGTATTGAAGATAGTCTTTACCCCAGTCAAAAAGAACATAATCTTGGAAGCCTAGAGAAAGAGAGCCGGTTGGTCGTCTTGGTAAACCTGCCTGGCCTTCATCTCCCGATTTAATCTGAGCAATTCGTTGATCAGAAGAGGTGAGATTTAAACTCAATTGGGGTAACCAAAAAGACTCCTTAGTGTCTTCCCAGTTGAGGTCGAGAATTTTTTGATCGAAGTCCCGTTGATTTTGATTATAGTTGGCGCGAAGGGCTTGTTCTATAGCACCAGACAAACTAAGCGCCTTGGTCTGTTTGGGAACGATCCCATCTTGAGTTTGGATGATATTTTGGGCGCGAATACTTGAGAAAACGATAATTCCCAACAGGAATACAAATAGAAGAGGGAGGTCTCTCAAAATGTGAACTCTCTTTTTGTGTGTTGTGTGTTTCTAAGTGTTGTGTGTTGAGAAAAATTGTAGACTAAAGGGTAATGCCTGGACAACCCTTGCGGATGATATTCTCTTCTTTATTTTGAATTTGGTTTTGGGTGAGCTTGAGCTCTCTTTTGAGCTGTTTTCTGTTTTTCGCCAGCTTGGTAAGTAGAGTTTTTCTTTCGGGGGGTGTTAGCTTGAGAAGCCTTTTGCTCCTTTCCAAGAGGCTTTGAATCTTTTGCTTATGGTCAATCTTCTGTTGGCGCTGACCAATTAGGGCGCTGCACCGGCGAGAAATAGCTGGGTCGGTGATGACACTTCTTCGATAGTCTTCATTTTGAGCCAGTGAGTCAGAAACACTCATGCCTAAGAGCAGAATTAGAAGCCACTCTTTTAAGTTGAGTGAAAAGCTCGGTGGATTTTTGGACCGCTCATAAAACATCATGAAAATAGGATAGCATACTTGGCTAAAGCTTCCCGAGAATGGTAATTTCTTACCTTTATGTCTTTATCTGCGCTCGTGCTCATTCCCGCTCGTTATGGCTCTTCCCGTTTTCCGGGAAAACCCCTTGCTCCCCTTTTAAATAGCACCATGATTTCCTTCGTCTATGAAAGAGTGGAGGCACTAAAATCCGTATCAGGCTTTAAAGTAAAAGTAGCTGTAGTGACAGATGATTCGCGCATCGAAGAACATCTTCTTTCAGAAAAAAAGAATGTTGTTCGCGTTGATGATCCCGTGGAGAGTGGAACAGAGCGGATTCATCTCGCTTGGGAGCGCTTTTTTGCTACAGAGAATTTTGACTTTATTGTGAATGTTCAGGGAGATGAACCCCTCATTGAAAAAGAGGACTTGGTGGATCTTCTCACTTTTCATGACCAAAGCCCTTTTGACGTCACGACGATTTATGAGCAAAAAGAAATGAGCGAGGGATTTAAAAATCCCAATAAGGTGAAAGCCGTTTTGGATGAGAAAAGTGGACAGTGCTTTTATTTTTCTCGAGCTGCCATTCCTCACGATCGAGAGGGTAGTGAGTTAAAGAATTGGAATCTTCATGTCGGTCTTTACTCCTATCGCCCTGAAGCTCTTAAAACTTTTTGCCAGCATCCTGTTTCAACTTTAGAAAATATAGAAAAATTAGAACAGCTCCGTGCTCTCTCTTTAGGAATGAGTATTGGTGCTGTAAAAGCTCGCCACCCTTTTATGGGAGTTGATCTCCCCGAAGACATTGCCACAGTAGAAGGAGTTCTCAAGTGAATAACCCGAAAAGCACACGAAAAGCACAAAAGAAGTTTATTTTTATTACGGGAGGAGTGAGCTCATCATTGGGCAAAGGTCTTGCTTCTGCGGCTGTCGCAAGTCTTCTTGAGCGAAGAGGCATCAAAATTAATATGCTTAAGATGGATCCTTATATCAATGTCGATCCAGGAACGATGAGTCCTACTCAGCATGGAGAAGTTTTTGTCACGGATGATGGTGCCGAAACTGACCTTGACCTCGGTCACTATGAGAGGTTCACTTCTTTAACTCTCAATAAGCAAAGTAACTTCACGACTGGCCAAGTTTATATGCAGGTTATTGAAAATGAGAGAGAAGGAAAGTACTTGGGCAAGACGGTTCAGGTGGTTCCCCACATCACTGATGAGATCAAAAGAAGAATTCATATTGCAGCTGATGGAGCTGATCTTCTTCTGGGAGAAATTGGGGGAACTGTTGGGGATATTGAATCCCTTCCTTTTTTGGAGGCCATTCGTCAATTTGCTCAGGATGTGGGCTATGAAAATGTTCTCTTTGTTCACTTGGTGTTAATTCCCTACTTAAGTGCAGCAGGTGAGCTTAAGTCTAAGCCCGCGCAGCACTCTGTTAAAGAGCTAAGATCGATTGGTCTTTCTCCTAATTTAATTATCTGTCGTAGTGATCGTGATATTGAGCCAAGTATCATTGATAAGATTGCGCTCTTTTGTAATGTACCGAGACCTCATGTTTTTAGCTCAATCGATCTAGACTCCATCTATAAAGTACCTTTGAACTTTCATCGCCAAGGTTTAGATGAAAAAATAACTGAACTTCTTGGTATGTGGACTTCTGCCCCAGATATAAAACCTTTGGAAAAAGTCGTCTATAACTTTGATAATCCTTTAAAGAAGGTAAAAATTGGGATCGTCGGAAAATATACGGAATTGATCGAATCGTATAAGTCTTTAGATGAAGCTCTTCAACATGGTGCTCTTTCTAATCAGATGGAATTGGCCCTCAAGTATATTGATGCTGAAGAACTGGAAGACCCTCAAAAGCAAAGTGACCTCTTAGGTGATGTTGATGGCATTTTGGTTCCCGGTGGATTTGGTGAAAGGGGAACAGAGGGAAAAATCCAGGCGATTAAATTTGCTCGAGAAAAGAAAATTCCTTTCTTTGGGATTTGTCTCGGCATGCAGCTTGCCATGGTGGAGTACGCACGCCATGTTGCTGGTATTACAAAAGCAACTTCTCAAGAATTTGGAGAAAAAGGGGACTTGGTTGTTCATTATATGGAGGGACAAAGTGAAGGAGGAACGAAGGGCGGAACGATGCGCTTAGGGGCTTACGATTGCTCTCTTGAAAAAGGTACTTTGGCTTCCAATATTTATGGTCAATCAGAGATAAGTGAACGTCATCGTCACCGGCTTGAAGTGAATAATAAATTTGTGGACCAATTGAAGGAAGCCGGAATGGTCATTTCTGGGGTTAATAAGAAGCTCAACCTCGTTGAAGTGATTGAGTTGGAAGATCACCCTTTCTTTATTGGTTGCCAATACCATCCAGAATTTAAATCGAAACCTTTTTCACCTCACCCTCTCTTTGAGCGCTTTATCAAAGAATCAGGAAAAAAATAAAAAGGACAAGTTATGAATACTTTATATCTATTTAGTGGACCTTGTGTTCTTGAAAGTGAGGAGCTGGCATTAGAAATCGCCCAGTCTTTGCAAGAGCAACTAGCGCCTTTTGCTGATCGAGTTCATCTGACCTTTAAAGGCTCATTTGATAAGGCCAATAGAACCTCGATTGATTCTTATCGTGGACCAGGCATTGAAAAGGGCTTAAAGATTTTAGAGAAAGTAAAGAGTGTCACAGGCTTACCAGTCGTCACTGACTATCATCTCCCCAGTCAAGCAGATGAGGTGGCGAGTGTTGTGGACACATTACAAGTTCCTGCCTTTCTCTGTCGGCAAACCGATATGATCGTGGCCGGAGCGCAGGCATGTGAAAAGTATTCCTGCCAACTTAAGATTAAGAAAGGTCAGTTCTTAAGCCCAGAAGAAACGAAAAATATTGTCGATAAAGCTGTAAACTTTTTAATGAAAGATAAAATCCTTCTTACCGAAAGAGGGAGCTCTTTTGGCTACAATAACCTCATCGTCGACATGGCCTCTTTTTCTATCATGAAGTCTTTTGGTGTTAGGACTATTCACGATGCCACCCATTGTGTTCAACGACCCGGTGGACTAGGTAATAAAACTGGTGGTAAGAGAGAGCAAATTTTAGTTCTTGCTCGTGCTGCTGTTGCAGCGGGTGCAGACGGACTTTTTATGGAATGTCATCCAGAACCGGAAAAGGCCTTAAGTGATGCATCCACTTCTTTGGAGTTAAAGAAGGTTGGAGGAATTATTGAATCGCTTTTAAAAGTTAAGGAAGCCGTTTCATGAAACTTAAAGAAAAGGCAAAAGAGTTCTCTTCAAAGTTACAAAAAATCAAGGTCTGCGCTTTTGATGTTGATGGCATCCTAACTGATGGTCGTATTTGGTGGCAGGATGATATTGGTTGGAATAGGACCAGCCATATTCGAGATGGTTATGGGTTAAAGGTCCTGCAAAGGGCAGGATACAAAGTCGGTGTGATTACTGGCGGAAATTCTGAAAGCGTTGTGAAAAGGTATAGTGAGAATCTTGAACTTGATTTCGTCTATAAAGGTAACGAAGACAAAAGAGAGGCTTTTAAAGAGCTCCTTAGTATGGGTTATCTAGCGGATGAAATCCTTTACATGGGGGACGAGCACTTTGATATTCCTCTTTTAAGGGCTTGTGGTTTTTCGGCGACTGTGCCCCAGGCATCTTGGGAAGTTCAAGAAGTATGCGATTACATTACTCAAACAGGAGCAGGTCTTGGCGCTGTAAGAGAGGTGATCGATATGCTGCGTTTTGCTTGTGGAATAAAGCCAGAGAGTGAGGGACTAAATATTGAGTAAGTTAGATCCTACCAAATTGAATCGTCTCAAATGTCTTCTCGAGGAAGAGGAGTCTTTTCCTTTGAAGTACACGTTTAAGTTTATTGTGCCTACGCAAAAATTGAGCCAAATTCTTGGTCTTTTTCCAGACGAAGAAAATATCAGCACAAAACCTAGTTCCAAAGGAACTTATATTTCTGTTACGATAATAAGAAATGTGAATTCACCACAAGAGGTGGTGAAGGTTTATGAATCTGTCTCAGTAGTCGAGGGTGTCATCTCCCTCTAAGAAAGAGGGCCTTATGGCAAAAAAATATAAAAAAGCATTAGTCGTTGGCGCTGGAGCTTTTGGAACTTCAATCGCCACCGTTTTGGCCGCAAACTTTGAAAGTGTTGTCCTCAAGGTTCGATCAAAAGATGTTTTTGACGCTATTAAAAGTGGCGAAAACTCAGTCTATCTTCCAGGTCTACCTATCCCGGACAATTTAAAACCGGCCCTCTCTTGGGAAGAAGTTGACTCCTATGGAAAGGAAGATTACGAGCTTTTGGTAAGTGGTTTACCTACAGCGGGAATTTCTAAGTTTTACAATGATAACAAAGATCGCTTTGAGGAATATTTGGCCCAAGGGATTCCCTTAGTTTCTCTTTCCAAAGGAATCGATCCAGATACTTTAGAGATGGCCGATGATCTCTTCTTTGATCTTTTTCCCAAACATCGGGAGTACTTCACTTTCTTAAGTGGTCCTAGTTTCGCTAAAGAGATCATGATGGAGCAAATTACCTTAGCGACTTTGGCCGGAAGAAATCGAAAAATTGTAAAAGAAGTTATGCTTATGCTTGAAGCCCCTTATTTTAAATGTCTTGGCTCTTATGATGTTAAGGGTGTGCTTCTTGGTGGTGCCCTAAAGAACGTAATCGCCATCGCTGGTGGGGTCATTGAGGGGCTTGGATACAATCACAACACAAGGGCGGCGATGATCACTAGGGCCATCGCGGAGATGCTGCGGTTTGGGCGTGTTTTTAATGCCAGGCCAGAGACGTTCTACGGTCTTTCAGGTATGGGAGATCTAATACTGACGACAACTGGTGGACTTTCGCGAAATAAGAACTTCGGGATGGAGCTTGCGAAAGGAAGAAGTCCAGAGGAGATCATTGAGAGTCAAAGAACAGTGGTTGAGGGTTATAAAACGGCTAAAGCCGCCTATCATCTTGCTGAGCGCTATGAGATTCGAGCGAGAATCTTTGAGGGTGTTTATAAAGTTCTCTACGAGGGAGCTAATGCCCGCGCCGTGATTGAGGGCATGATGAAAGTTCCTTCTAAATTTGAACTTGAGTAGAGAAGTCCTTTTTCTTTTTATGCCTAATGCGCTGCACGGTCTGTTGCAGAGCTTGTCGTGAAAGCATAATTTCTGTGCTAGCTTCCAACGCGTGTAAAAAGGAAATATTGCATAATTTGTCGAAGTTATTACACTTCCATTAACTAAAGTTGAATGATCTTATAGGTTTCGTTAAGGAGGGATTATGAAAAAGAATATTACCATTGCTTATGGTGATGGCATTGGACCTGAAATTATGAAGGCCACATTAAGGCTTTTTGAAGCCGCAGGTGCCCAACTTGAAATGGACGAAATCGAAATTGGTGAGAAGGCCTATTTGTCAGGTCATACCTCTGGCATAAGACCCGAAGACTGGGAAACCATTGCCAAGAACGAGGTTCTCTTTAAGGCTCCTATTACCACGCCACAAGGTGGTGGTTACAAGAGTTTAAATGTTTCCATTAGAAAAACTCTTGGGCTTTATTCCAATGTCAGGCCTGTTAAAGCCCTCCATCCTTATGTTGAAACTCATCATCCTAAGCTTGATACAGTTATTATTCGTGAAAATGAAGAAGACCTCTATGCAGGTATTGAGCACAGACAAACTCAAGAAGTTTATCAGTGTCTCAAGCTCATCACCTCTCCTGGAAGTGAAAAAATTATTCGCTACGCTTTTGAATTTGCCAAAAATAGCGGCAGAAAGAAAGTCACTTGTATGATCAAAGATAATATTATGAAGCTCACCGATGGTGTTTTTCATGAAATCTTTGATGAAGTGGCAAAAGAGTATCCAGAGATTGAAACTGATCACTATATCATTGATATCGGAATGGCGAGATTTGCCAATCAGCCAGAGATTTTTGATGTCATCGTCCTACCTAATTTATACGGAGATATTTTAAGTGATATTGCAGCTGAAATCATGGGCTCTGTAGGTCTCGCTGGTTCTGCCAATATTGGGGAAAAGTGTTCCATGTTTGAAGCGATTCATGGCTCGGCCCCTGATATTTCAGGAAAGGGAATTGCGAACCCAACCGGTCTTATTCGTGGTGGTCTTTTGATGTTGACTCATCTTGGACAAGGCGAAGTTGCTGAAAAGATCGAAAATGCATGGCTTAAAACGATTGAAGACGGCATTCACACAGGTGACATTTATAAAGAAGGCCAAAGCAAGAAGAAAGTCGGAACCGAAGAGTTCGTCGATGCGATCATTGCAAACCTTGGGCAAAAGCCTGAACATTTTGCAGCCGTTACTGTTCCTAAGGAATCCAAGCCTGTTCAAATTAAATTAAAGGGAAGACCTCGTGAAAAGAAAGTTCTTGAAGGAGTCGATGTTTTTATTTGTGAAGACGATCGTAACGCCAACTCCCTTGGTGAAAAACTTCAGGCCATCTCTAAAGAAGGTGTCCTCGAAATCATCATGATTACCAACCGTGGAGTTAAAGTTTGGCCCGATGGTAACCCTCTCACCTTTTGCACTGATCATTGGCGCTGTCGCTTCCAACCGAAAAATGGGGGCAGCGTGAGCGCAAAAGATGTTGTTAACCTTCAGTCTGCTATCGTTGAAAATGGCCTTGAAGTGATAAAGACGGAAAACCTTTATACCTTTGACGCAAAAGCAGGATACTCTCTCGGTCAGGGACAGTAGGAAATCCAGTTTTGACCTCGATAGGTTTGAAAAAGTAAAATTGAATCCTTCTCTATATCCTTACCCAGGTCTTCCTGGGTAAGGGCATAAGATCCTAGACGAATCTCACCTCTGTCCAAAACGAAATCGTTTGAAAGAAAATAAAACTTCTTTTCTCTTTGATAGATCTTTACACAATCAATACCTTGTATTTGAGCGAACTCGGTATGGGGATCAAAATACTCCTCACCATTAAGAGCAAAGCGAAAGTCATAGTCTTCTTCTGTAAGTAATCTGAGTTCTTCTGAGTCTTCTTTGACTAAGAGAGGGGCACCAAAGCGCTGATAAAGCCTCTTTTGAAGGGTTGTGGCCCTATTAAGGTGGGATTGCATTTGAATGCTAATGCCACCTTTTGACTCAATAAAGGGAAATTCTTTTTCAACATGAAAACTATGTGGGGGAGGGGGAAAAACCAGGAGGTTTCCAAAAGGACGTTCGATAAAATAGCAGCCTTGAAAAAGACCTGGATGGATTTCTTCTTTCCAGTGGTGAATGCCCCAAGTTTTTAAGCTCATAAGTGATTATAACTTGTCCCCAATCTCTTGGATGATCTTTTCTTGAGAGCTGTCTAGATTTGGGCGATAAATAATGGTTTTTCCATCGCTGTGAGTGCCATCCTTTTCCCAATGAGAGAGGTCTCCATCAGGAGAAGCAAGCAAGCCCCTTTTAAAGGCTTCTTGAAAGGCCTGGGCCAAAGAAGACTTAACTTTTAAAAGATACTTCTTATTCTTTATGACTGGGTTAGGGTAGAGAAATGTTTCTCCCTTTATTGAGACGATCTTAAACTCATTTCTCATAGATTCTTTTTTATCTTACCAATGGTGATGGTCTCTCCAAGATTAATAAGAGTGCCATCCGGTTTTTGAATAAAATAGGCCGGCACTCCAACGAGGCCATTCTTTTTAAGAAAGTCTCCAATCACAGGGTCATATTTGGTCCAATCACCAAGAAGAAGTTTAAGGTTTTGATCACGCACTAAATTTCTAAAAGAATCTGTTTGTAAGACTAATTTGTCATTCACTTTACAAGTAAAACACCACTTCGCCGTAAAATCGATAAAGACTGTTTCACCTTTTAATTCTTCCATTCTTTTTTCTGACCACTTTTCCCAAAGGATTTCGGTTTGGGCATTCTTTTGATCAAGAAGGTCACTATCGCTTCCCGAATTTTCAAAACTCATGGGGCTCGTATAAAGCGAGAAGACGGGAAGAGCGGCTAAGACGAAGAAGAGCGCCCTCCAGTGATTTTTCTTGCTGATATACTTTTGAAAATAAAAGGCAAAAAAGATGAGAACTAAGGCCGTATTGAGTTTCATTAAAGGGAGATTTCCACTGGTAAGAGAGATGAAAACATCAATAAGCCAAATCATGGTGAGAATCAGCGTTAGACCTAGGAACTTCTTTACGCTTTCCATCCAAAGTCCTGGCTTAGGAAGAAATTTAATCGTTTTGGGAAAGATTCCTGTCATAAGAAAAGGAAAAGCCAATCCTAAACCAATGGCCTGAAAGGTGAGGATAATCTCTATCGGAGAAGACGTAAAAGCAAAGGTCAGTGCTGTTCCAAGAAAGGGCGCACTACAAGGAGTTGAGAGAATCGTTGCGAGAACACCTCCAAAGAAATCACCCATAAATCCTTTTTTAAGTTCAACATTACCTAGGGTTTTTCCACCAGGAGTTTGAAACTCATAGAGTCCAAAGAGATTGAGAGAAAAGACAAAGAGAACTCCGATCATAAGAGAGACGAATACTGGGCTTTGCAATTGAAAGCCCCACCCAATATTTTCTCCCGTGGACTTTAGAACAAGAATAGCAACGGCGAGAGTGAGAAAGGTTGTTAGAACTCCGAGGGTGTAAAAAAGGTTGTGCTTAAATATGCTGGCATGGCTTTCGTCACTATGAATGACCAGACCGAAGAGCTTGATCGAAATGACCGGTAAAACACAAGGCATAATGTTAAGAATGAGACCACCAATGAAAGCAAAGAAAAGAATGGTTAAAAAAGACTGGCTCAAAGGTTCAGATTGAATATTTACAACATCCTTCTTTTCACTATCAGAGGGAGAGTCATTGGTCTTTGGCGCAAGAAAGTTCATTGAACTCATTAAAGAGTCGATTGCCTTTCCTCCTTGGAGATCAAAGCGATCAAAAGTCTTTTCTATGATAGAGACTTTCTCTGAAACAGGATCTTGCCATAAGAATTTAAGAGTAACAGGTTTTTGAAATTGACCATCTTGAGGAAAGGCCACAGGAGGATCCATATATTCACCATCCCACGCGACTTTGATTTTCCCAAAGAGATTTCCCTCATTGCTGCGATAAAGTTTTTCTCTCATGATATCCAGGGGCTCAACTCGATAGGGGGTGAGCATACCCAGATTATGAAAGAGATCCTTTGCTCCTGTATTTGTATAATTGTAATAAGCAAAGAGTTCTAAATCACCTTCACCCTTCTTTAATACTAAGTCCAGGTCAGAAGGCCAATCCCTTTTATGAGGAAGGTTATCAAAGCGTAATTGGAGTTGATTTTCAGGAACAATAAAGTCATTTGCAGGTGATGGTGTGAGAACACCACGATTGTAGTTTGCCGTGATTTCGACTTTTCCTGGAATACAAATATGCTTACAAACAAGCCAGGTTGACTCAAGCTCTAACCTTTCTGGGACTTTTCCTTCAATAGTGAAGAAACGCGTGTATTCTCCATCGTAACCATAGGCGAGGATATCTCCTTTCTCCACATAGCGCTTAGGGATTGGCCAGGCAAATTCCTTAATTTGAAAGTTTTTAGGTTCAATCTTTGTTGGAAGTCCCGCATCTCCTGGATTCTTCCAGTATGTGTGCCAATGGGGAAAGTTCTTATAGCTAAGAGCAAAGATCGTTTGGTCTTGGTGGCGAAAGACTTGAAACGATGTTTCAACTGGCTTTTCAGGAATTTTTTCCTCGGCTTGAAGAGAGAGGGAAAAGAAAAGACAAAAAGAAAGAAGGATTGAGCGCATAGTTTATCACCGTGTCATTATAAGAGTTCTATCTTTATAGTTTCTAATATACAGGTGAAGATAGGCAAGTGTGTTATGGTATTGTCATGAAAACGCCAAAACTACCAGAGCGCATTATTTGTTTGACGGAAGAATCTGTTGAGCTTCTCTATCTTTTGGGAGAGGACTGGCGCATTGTTGGTGTTAGTCAATTTGCCATCAGACCCAAAGAGGTGAAAGAAAAGAAGGTTGTTTCAGTTTTTACTCATAGCAACTTTAAAAAGGTCTTAGAACAAGATCCAGACTTGATTATCGGCTACTCTGATATTCAAAAAGATATTGCCCGCGATTTTATCGAAGCCGGACAAAATGTGTGGATCTCCAATCATCGAAGCCTCCAAGAGGTAAGAGATTATTGTTTTACCCTAGGCAATATGATTGGGGCAGGTGAGAAGACTTTGGAGTTAATTTCGCGCTGGGACCAAAAAGCTGAAAAGGCTAAGGCCATGGCCAAAAAGAGAAAAAAGCCCCTTAAGGTTTATATAGAGGAGTGGGATGATCCACGCATAAGTGGAATTCGCTATTTTTCTGAACTCGTTCAACTTTGTGGGGGAGTCGATATCTTTCATGATCTTTCTCATGGCTTTTTGGCAAAAGAAAGATTTCCCGAAGAAGAGAGAATCTTTCAACAAAATCCTGACCTCATTCTCGCTTGCTGGTGTGGCAAAAAAGTGGATATTGAGAGCATCAAAAAAAGAGAGAACTGGGATAAGCTCAAGGCCGTGCAAAATAATGCCATTGTTGAGTTACCTCCAGAGATCTTCTTGCAACCAGGACCTGCTCTTTTTGAAGAGGGAATAGATTACCTTTTTCATCTCTTCTCTCAATATTAAGGGTTTATAAGCTCATAACTACCTGATTCCACGTTTAGTCGCAAACCTCACTAAACTATTTCGAAACAGTTCCGATAAAGCTCATTGAATACCCATGACTTTTGGTCATGCTTAAAAACGGAATGGGCTTATGAAAAAGAATTTTCTTACAGTTTTATCATTGTTTGGAGCGCTCTCTCTGAC
>JASBRV010000105.1 GCA_030149295.1 Bacteriovoracales bacterium
ACCTTCAAGGCAAAGGATGAATCATCCCTTAAAGAACTTTCATCCTATTTGAAAAACTCTGGTTTAAAGAATCTTAAAATGAATACCAAGGGCAGCTTAATCAATTTCTCTTTTGGTAAGGGAGCTCGTTAATATGGCCAAAAAAGTTTTTCACTTCTTAGACGAGGCAACCTTTAAAGGGGTAGACAACTTAAAGTCCCAGCCCCAGTTCTCCCAAGCTTCAACGGCTATGGAGGGACTCCCAGATGAATACCAAAAATGGATTAATCAAGGTCTCACTTATATTATCAGTTTCTTTCCCATCCTTATTTTTCTCATCGTCCTCGTTTTTGCAGCCCTTCAAAGAGGAGAAACCGAAAGTAGAGAGGAGCTCATTCAAGAGATTAGTAAATTCAATTCTCTTAATTCTCAAATCAATACCCTAGGGAATAGCCTCTTAGGAAGAACCAGCCTCAAAGATGAAGCCGCTTTAAGAGATGTTCTCAAGTCTTTCGAAAATGACTATAACATCAAACCAGGTAGTCTTAAGGTGATTTCCTTTGAACCAAAAAGCTATGGCTCTCTCGTGGAAGCCAAAGCTGACATCGTTTTTCAAGGACTTTCAACTCCTAAAGTTGTGGCCCTCCTTGAAATGCTCTCAGTTCGTGAGAATTCTAAAATCTATAACTTAAGCTTAAAAAAAGGAAAAGATGTCGTTAAGGGAGAGATCTCTTTTATTCACTTTTCCAAGATTGAACAGGCAGCACCGTGAGACTACCAGAAGACCGCGCCGTTGATGAAATCTATGCTAGTAATACGACTTTTATCGTTAAGATCGTAGCCGCTGTCGTTATCGCTTTTCTTTTAGCCTTTCTCTTCAATTTTCCTCTTGGAAAAAACATTAAAAATTACGTTGAAGGAGCTATTGCCAAAAATAGAGCCTGTCCACTCACTTATGATGAACTCACTGTAGGATTCTTTCTTCCAAAACTCTCTTTTTTAAATCTCAATGTTCCCGGAAGATGCTTTCAAAAGCCTGGTCAAAACCTTAAGTTTAGTGAAGCTAACGTAAGGATATCAATGCCAAGTATCTGGCCACTTGGTATTAAATTAAAGATAGAAGCAAGAGGTGACGGATTAAGAATCAATGCTTTTCCTCGTCTTAGTGTTACTGGTACTGATATTCAGATTGAAGATTCCTATATTCAAGGTCGCTTTTTAAGAAGCTTCCTCCCTGTTAACCTTCAAGGTGATATTAAGATTCAAGGAAATGGTAAATTAGAAGGAAAAAAAATTACCCAAGGAAGTTTAAAAATAGAATCAGAGAATCTCTATGTTCCCGCTCAATCAATTATGGGCTTCAACCTTATTCCCTTGCCTCTAAAAGCTTTTCAATTGGCAGGAACATACATTAATAAGACCTTTAACATAAAGGCCTTAAGAATTGGCGAGCAAATGGCTCCTCTTCATGCAGAGTTCAGAGGCACTATGAAACCAAACAATAGCAATCTCAACCTTTCTCCTCTGTCTCTGGATGGAAGAGTCAAGTTCACAGATCAGTTTCTTAATGAAATAAGCCTTTTAAGAATTCTTCTTAATGGTAAACCCAATAGAGAAAGTTACTATTATTTGAGACTTGATGGTACCTTAGGTGCTGCCAAACCTACCTTTGTTGACCCCCCTTGAGCTACTTGTTATAAAGTCGCATGAAAGAAATCCGGCTACTTCTAGAAAAGAACTTACAAAATCACCTTTCATTAGTGAAACCAACCCAAGATGATTTTTTTGAGGTGCTTAGTTATTCTCTTCTTCCTGCAGGAAAGCTCTTTAGGCCCTTTTTATGTGCAAGCAGCTATGCTGATCAAAAGGGACTCGAAAGAACCATTAATGAATTAAAAAACCCTAAAAGTGCTTTAAGTTTATGCTGTTCAGCGGTAGAAATTCATCATGCCTACACTCTTATTCATGATGACCTTCCCTCGATGGATAATGATGATATGAGAAGGGGCAGACCCTCTACTCATAAGAAGTTTGGACAATGGCGGGCCATTCTTGCGGGAGACTCTCTTCTTCATTTGAGCCACACGCTATTGTCTAAAATACAAACGAAGTATCTTCAGCAGCCTTTGAGTTTTTTTAATTGGGCATTGGGAGCGAAAGGTCTCATATTAGGTCAAGTCTATGACCTCGGAGGTGAGATCAATCAAAACTTTCAAAGTCTCCTGCAAACACATATTCTCAAAACGGCAAGGCTCATCCAAACCAGTTTATTACTAGGAGAATGGGCAGTAGAGGAAAATCTATCCTACTCTCAAATAAAGAAAAACCTCCGCTTTGGGGAATCGCTAGGGCTAAGCTTTCAACTCCTTGATGACTTGAGTGAGATCACTGAAGAACTAAGCACCCACGAGTTAGAAGTGAATCCCTTTCTCAATTTTCAAAATGAAGCTTATTCAAGATTAAAGAGCGACCTCACTAATATTCAAAGTTCAGTAAAAGATACTAATAAAGCTTTTACCAAGCAATGCCTCGATCTCTACTTTCGCAAAATGAATGCCACGATAAGCGCTGATCTCAAAAGTGAGGAAAGTAAAATCTCCCAAACCTTAGGAGAGCAAAAAAACTGGCATCATATCAGTGAACTATTAAATCGTTAAAATCTCACGTAAGAGATTTTTGGCCATCATAAGCTTATCTAAATCACATTCTGATAAGCCCATTCTTTGGATCTTTACCATTTCAGTAGTGGCAGTCATGGTTGGGTGATCAGGAATATCTTTCTCTAGATCATCTTGAGGTCCTAAATAGTCTTTTAAGACCGCCTTCGCTTGCTCTATTTTCATTTTTTCATCAAAAAGAAGTTTTTTAATTGTGGCAATAGCTTCAATATCTTTGGGCTCATAGAGCTTTTGCCCTGTGCTTGACGTGATAGGTTCGATTTCATCAAATTCACTTTCCCAGAATCGGAGGACATAAGGTTTGACGCCAGTAAGACCACAAACCTCATTGAGTTTGAAAAGTGATTTATTGGGAATCTCCAAAGTTTCCAACATTGCTTACTCCTTCAGGGATTCTTTAAAAAAGATCTAGTAGAAACCAGAGCCTTTTGGAAAATCATCCCCATCATCATCTTCGCCATCTTCCGTGTTATTCATAAAACTAGAAAGGGCGCGGTTTGAACCTTCTTTAGCAGGAATAGAAGTATCCTCTTTTCCTTTGTCATCAAGTCGGTGAGCATAACGTGCCGTCACATCTTCTTTAAGAACCTGCGAAGGTTTAAAGGTCAGCACACGTCTAGCAGAAATCTCCATCGCCTCACCTGTTTGGGGATTTCGCCCCACACGAGTAGCTTTGTCGCGAATTGAGAAGTTACCAAAACCTGAAATTTTAACTTTTTCACCCCGGGCAAGAGTGTCTTTAATGATTTTAAACACTAAATCAACAAGGTCTGCCGCTTCCTTCTTGGAAAATCCAGCTTCCTTATAAACCCGTTCAACGATATCAGCTTTCGTCAGACTCATACTTTCCTCCGTGAAACTAAGTCTCTGTCTGATTTGGAAATATTTCCTATTATTAATAGGTTAGCAAGAAAGCCTATGGGAAGCTAGAAAAAAATCAGGGATTTGCAAAATGATTTAGAGTGCTTACACTATTACCCGACCTCAAAAATCAGAATAAGTGAGTAGTCCATGGCAGAAGGAAAAATTGTTTGGTCAGACGAAGAGGGTGACCTTCGAAAGAAAAAACCTAACAAAGGCCAAGAAGCCCCTGTGAACGAGTCTAAGGTCATTTTATTGATACGAAGATTGACTACAGGCAAAGGACGCGCCGTGATAGAGATCACAGGTCTTCCCTCCAACAAGAAATGGTGTCAAAAATTAGCAAAAGATCTCAAGAAGTCTTTGGGTGTTGGCGGTGCCTTTAAGAATGATTTTATCGAGGTTCATGGGGAAAAAATTGACCAGGTCAAGGCCCTCTTAGAGAAGAAAAACTTAAAATACAAACAAACTGGAGGTTAAAAATGATCCCTATGCCCTTATTTATCTACCTAGGTGTTGCCATGTGGATTGGCCTCTCTGATGGATTAGAGAATGTCGAAAAAGCCTTAATCGTAAAAAGAATCAATGAGCTCTTCCCCGATGAAGAGACAGAAACATACTTTGATGAGCTGATGGAAGACTTCCAAGATGGTTTTCACCAAACGACTGAAGACATCCGTGGTGCCATCCTTAACTACAATAAGATTGATGAACACAGAGAAAAGCTCTTAACCTTCGCTCGTCAATGCGTTCTTGATGATGGAAAGCTAACCAAACAAGAAGAAACGGCCATTTCAGAAATTGAAAAAGTTCTTGTGCCTTAAGATCTTTCAACGTTTGAATTGAGGAAAACAAGGAATTTATAGCTGAATAAACCACTTCTTTTTAAACTTATCATCTTTTTCTCACTCACTTCCATCTTTATTGCCATAGATCAGTTGGTGCTGTTTGAATCAGGCTATTGGCATTCACACATATTGGCCTGTAGGTTTAGAAAATGTGAAGGTAAAGTATTTTTTAAAAGAGATGATGTCACTGGCTTCTTATTGGATAGAGAGGCGGTAAAAAAGTATAAACACCTGAATCGTTATGTTCCCAACATTAAAGATCCTAATGACTATATTTTAGATGAAAATGGTTTTCGACAAGATGAAAGTCTACTTGATCTCAGCAAAAAAATAGTCAACGTTTATGGTGACTCGTTTACTTTTGGTGTCTTTTTGAAAGAAAAGGACACTTTTGTTCATCAGTTGAATCAATCAAGCCCATATTGCACATTCCTAAATTATGCTGTTCCAGGCTTTGATATTTACCAAATGTTAAAGCTAGCTAAAAGTCACTATATCAAGCAAGAATCTTTCCTTGACCTTTATTTTATGATTGAAAACGACATCACAAGGATGATTCGTAAAGACATAGCTCCACCCGGTGCTAGGAATCACAATATTTGGAGTATTCAGACATTTTTCCTAGAAGAAAAGGTCACCTTCTTACCACCAATACCAGACTTTTTTATTGAAAATTCTTATATTGGACAGCGCTACCATGGAATTGCCAGTAAAAGTTATTATGAGGATTCAAACCTCCCCAATAAAATAGCCAAAAGCTTTGTCAAAAAGCTTAATCAAAATAACAAACGCTATGAATTATTTTTCATACCATCGTTTCATGATATCTACGTCAGTGAAAAGAAAGAGAAGATAGATATAACTCCAGATTTTCTCAGAAGATACGCTGTAAATTTTCCCTATGATCCATTAAGCCCTGACTTTAAAAAGCTCTTTCTCAAAGACGGTCATCCAAATGCCCTGGGAAGCAGCTTTATCGCAAAAAGCGTGAAAGAAAGATTAAAAGGCATTTGCTTCTAAAATATTTTAGGTGCGCTTTCTTTTTCCACTAGCCTTCTTTTGTAATTTCTTTTGGAGCTCTTTCTTTTCTTTTGCCTGGGTTTTGAGCCAATCATTGAGTTTATCTTTGACTTCACTCAACTCTTCCACAAGTTTAGCGCGAATGAGCTTATCCGATTTTGCGATTCGCTGAAACTCTTTTAGCTTTGCTGAATCGTCTTTCACCATGAGCTTACGTTTTTCCACTTCCTCTTTGGTCATACGATAAATGGGCATATCAGCAAGATAATCACTAAAGGTAAATTTCTTCTTATTGAGATGCTCTACGAAGCTACGACGATTTTTTGAACGCGTTGCTACTTCATATTCTTTTTGACGAATGAATTTAATAATTTCGTTATTTTGGCGAATTCTTCTTTCAAACTCTTCACACAGAAGTTCGTAGCGGCGCTTAACTACAACCAAGCGTTGCTCAGTAAAGATTTGAATAATCTCTTCTGGTCTATTGAAAATTCTCACCCCTCTCTCACTAATAAGAGTGTAATTGGGGGTCATGGAGGAGCTTGCCAGCATCTTCTTTTCAACTTCGCCAAGAGTTGGCTGTTTCCCTCTTTTGAAAATCAACTCAATCATAATGTCATTACTAACAGAAGAGTCGATATAGTCTTTGATAAAATCCGCTTCGATGTGCTTGTTTAGGAGTCGATAGATTTTTTTTGCATCGTAACCGCGAGGAAGTTCTGTAATAAAAATCTTTCCATCCATTTCCTCAATTTTCATAGGAAAGGTGTACTTGGTTTTTTCATCGACAATTTTTTCTTTATAGTAATTCACCCAAGGTCGTAAACGCTTAGGTTTTCCAGTCTCGACATACTGAATCATCGAATCGCAAATATCGGCGTGATTAAAACTTGGAATAACTGATGAGAAGCCGGTGCCAATCCCTTCCGAACCATTAAGAAGCATAATAGGAAGTTTTGGAAGAAGGTGCACAGGTTCGTTAACTGTTTCGTCGTAATTAGGAACCATTTCAACTTGGTTAAGGTCGTCAAAGAGCAGGAACTCGGCAATTTTTCCCAATCGGCATTCAATATATCGAGAAGCCGCGGGCTGTGGCTCCATCCGCTCCCCAAAATACCCCTTCTTATCAATGAGAGGATAGTTATTCGAGAAGGTAAAGTCTTGGGCCATATTGACGATGGCAGTTTCAATCGAAGCGGGCCCATGAGGGTGCAAGGTCAACACAAGTCCTGTAGCCGAACTCACTTTAGTAAGACCTTTACTTTGGTTACGGTAGAGAGTGTAGAGAATGCGACGTTGACCGGGCTTAAGACCATCTTGCAAATAAGGAATAGCACGGTCCATAAGAGTATAAATTTGATAGGTGCGATACTCTTCTTTAACGACCTCTGATAAAGGCACAGACTCTAGGGCATGGAGTAGATTTTCTTCCATCGTATACTATCCTTAATATTCTAAGTGGCCGACCAGGTTGCCACGGGCTTTTTTCTTAGTTTTCTTTTTCGTTTTTTTGGCAGTTTTCTTGGTGACCTTTTTCTTGGTCGCTTTTTTTGCTGTTTTCTTGGCCACTTTTTTCTTGGCTGCCTTTTTTGTCGTTTTCTTTGCTGCTTTCTTAGTAGCTTTCTTTGCCACTTTTTTCTTTGCTGCCTTTTTAGCTGTTTTCTTTGTTACTTTTTTTGCGGCCTTTTTGGCCGTCTTTTTGGCAGGAGCTTTCTTCTTGGTTGTCTTTTTTGAAGATCCCCCCTCAAGACCTGTGCTTAGGGAGATCGCTTCACCTGAAGAATTCTCATCAAGAAGTAAGGCCTTTCGTGGATTAGAATCTTTTCCAAAACAAACATTAAGCATTTTCTTCGCCTCACTGGCATGCTCAACGGTGATCTTGGTGTAATTTTCCTTACTCATCACATACTTCCAAGCTTCTGGAGACATCTCCCCTAAACCTTTGTTACGATGAATGGCCTTAATTTTGGTGTCACTCGTTTTCATTTTTTCAAGCTGGCCAGGAGTTTCCACATATTGAGTGGCCTTATCGGTTACCACCTCAAAAAGTGGTGCCTTAGCTAATTGAATGGCCTCATTTTCAAAAAGTTCAGGCCAGAAGCTGTAGAAAAAATTGGTTAAGAGTGTGTTGATATGTCCGCCATCAACATCAGAGTCGGCAAGAAAAACAATGGTCGAATAGCGAAGATTGTCCCAATCTACTGGCTGTCCAAGAACAAGGCCAATCGAACTCATAATATCTGAAAACTCTTGGTTATTGAGAATATCCTTAATGGTCGCTTGAGCGACATTCATCGGTTTCCCTTTGAGGGCAATGCCTCCTTGATAAAGTTTATTACGGGCAGAGCGTAAACCACCGATGGCCGAATCCCCCTCACAAATAAAGAGGGTACATTTGGAGCGGTCTTTTCTCTCATTGGCATCAAGAAGTTTTTCGACTCTTTGTTTCTTTGCCTTTCTCCCCTTTTTGGAGGCTTCTTTGAGCATTTGAAACTTGTGACGACTTTTCGCTCGCTCCATCACCAGCTCAAGATAGTCCTTATTCTTGCGAAGGAACTTATCCATGGCCTTACCCATGACTTTCTCAATACCTTTTTCCAAATTGAGGTCACGGACAAGTTTACGTTTGGTTTGCGACTCAAAGCGTGGATTAGGCATAGTCACACCTAGGACAAAAGTTAAGCCGGTTAAAACATCATTATCAACTAGGTTTACTTTTTCTTTTTTAGTTTGTCTCTCTAGCTTTTCTTTGATGGCATTTATAAAGAGTCTTCTAAAACGATCTTGGTGAAAGCCCCCATCAAAGGTTGGAGTTGAGTTCACAAAGGAGACAAAGTTTTCTCGATCATCACTTTGAGGATCAATCGTCAGAGAAAGGTGCATATCCACCTTCCCTTTTACTTTCTTCCCTTTGGTATTGGTGTCTTCGTAGATATAAACTTCATCCAGAATATTTTGAGCGCTATTTTCATCAATCCTTTTTGCCAGCTCAAAAAGTCCTTTGTCATAAGAATACTTCTCTTTATTAAAATAAAAAGTGAGACCTGGGTTGTTGTAGGCGAGGTCAATAATTCGTTTTCTCAAAAGATCTCTATCGATAAATTCATTCTTATAAACTTCTTTTGAAAGCTCCACGGTGATGGAAACACCAGAGTGCCCTTTAAAAGGTTTCGCACGAGTTTGAGTAATTTTAAGAGCCCCGTCTTTAAAGGTCGTCGTCTGCTCTTTTTTGGTGTTGTAATGCTTAATCGTAACCTTAAAAAGATCAGAGGTAAGACAAGTCGCTGCCGCACCAAGACCATTTTGACCGAGGGTTCGATGGAGAAAACCCTTCTCGTCCACTTCTTCATCTTTAAATTTTGAACCCGTTCGAAACTCTGAATAAACTTGCTTCACTTTATTGAGAGGAAAACCAATTCCATTATCAGTCACGGTAACTGTTCGTCCGTCTTCAGAAAGGTCGGTGTGAATCTCAGTGACGTGGCCTCTGTAAAACTCATCAATACAATTATCGAGAATTTCCTCAATGGCCTTACTCTTTGCTTGGTGAAATTTCACCGTCTTAAATTCAAGGCCACCATCGTTATAAAGATAAGTATCTAGCTCTTCGATATCGTTGGAGCCGAAAACGAGGGTGATTCTATTTCGGCAGTGCCAACGCTGATCTTTACTCTCAATAACCGCGTCTTTGGTCTTTCCTCGACGCTTCACGGATTCAATGGCCATGGGCAACATTCCTCTTTTTTGAATGGTATGCTAGGTTAGTGCGAGACAAGGCTCACCTTTTTAGACTAAAGGGCCTTCGGACTCACGAAAAGGCTAGATGCATCAAATGCTTGTTTTCATTCCAATAATTCTCATTTTGTTCGGACCTCTCAAAGCAGAGCAAGATTTCTACCATTGGGAAACCCTTCCCCTTAAAAAAAGAATCAAAAAAAGCCTTTTTAAAGAACCTTACATATTAAGTGAAGTTTTAAGCGTGAGTGATAAAGAGCAAAAACTTAACTTCACTTCGGCAGGCCTTCATAAGAAGAAATGCTCTTTTGCCCTAGTTAAACTTTCCCGTTATGAAAATTTCTCGCAGCATATCAATTTCATCAAGAAAAGTAGTTATGATGAAGCTTCCCAAAAGATTTCTCTTAGTCTTTCCCATACTCTTATGCCTTTTGATATGGGTTTAAATTTTAAAATTGCCCGCATCAAAGGACCTGGAAACTACCCTTTTCGCTTCGAAAGAGGTTTTTTAAAGGGACTAAAAGGACAAATTCATGTCTCAGAGCATCAAAAACGATGCTTGTTTTATGCTGTGGCAAGATGGCAAGGGCCTGACACCGGTATTAATGACAGTGTCTTTTCCTTCTTTTCTCAAGCACTTGGCCGCATGGCCTTTGAAAGATTATTCCGTATTTCAGAAACCCTTTAAAATGGTCTATACTCACTAGGCTTGAGAAAGGAAAAATTGATTGAAAGTATTAAGAATTAGCGCCCAAGACACATACGAAATTCGCCAACAAATGTTAAGGCAAGGCAGACCGATTGAAGAGGTCCACTTTCCAAAAGACGACGATGATCAAACTTTTCATTTAGGCGCTTTCATTGAAGGAAAGCTAGTGAGCGTGGCTTCTTTTTACTTTGAAAACCATCCCGACCTTCCAGATGAGTACCAGTACCGACTTAGGGGTATGGCCACTTTAGCGGATCATCAGCATATAGGACTCTCCAGTGCTCTATTGAGAATGGCCTTTCCTATTATCAAACAAAACCTTTGCAGTCTTCTGTGGTGTAATGCCCGAACCAGTGCCATGGGATTTTATCAAAAGGTCGGATTTGAAAAAGTGGGAGAAGAATTCGAAATCCCAACTATTGGCCCCCACGTCCTGATGTTCAAAAAGATTATTTAACGAAGATCTGGATGCAAACAAAAGATTTTAGGCACTTGGTTATGGAGCTTTTCATACTGAGCCTTAAAACATCTCTTTTGCGTTTTAAACTTTTTAAGAGGTGTACAGCCTAACTGAGGATTCTTGTCGCCTATTCTCTCTGAGCGCTGATTTTCACATTTAATAAAAGAACTTTGATTCACACAGGCAAAATGAGCACTGTCACAATCATAAATGAGATAATTCCCTCGAAACCATTTGTTGGAAAGACGGGGCTCCTGCTTAGATCGGTCGATCTCATCGAGTTCGTCTTCCACAAATTCATCTTCATCGGTGGCCTTTTCTTTATCTTTATCCTTGCTTTTTGCTTCACTCGCCACCTTCTGCCCTGCCTCACTTTCGGAGGACTTCACAGGTTTAGACTCTTGAGGACTCTCCTCCAGAGCAAAAGGGTACAAACAAATAAGGAAAAGAAGGGTACTCCATACTGACATAACCACTTCATTATAGCATACTAAGGGCTTACGCGAGGTTCTCATGGAAACAGAAGTCAAACTTACCCTATTCAATGATGTCCACCGGCAAATAGCAGAAGCCCTCCATCATGCTATTAATGGCGCCTTCCCTGAGCTTCAGGAGAAGCCGAACCTCGAAGCACTTGGCTCCTCCCTCAGTAGTGCACCCAATTTTAAAATGGGGCATATTGCCTTTGCCTGTTTTCCCCTAGCAAAAATTTGTCGCAAAGGTCCTCCCCAAATTGCCCAAATGCTTTTGGAGCAAAAACCACTTAAAGAATGTCCTGTTATTGAAAAAGCCCAGGCTCAAGGTCCCTACCTTAACTTTTTTCTGAGTCTAGAAACTCTTGGAAATATCGTCATTGGAGATATTAATAATGGCGAATACTTTCAACATAAACTGATTGCTGGTGCTGAAAAATGGATGATTGAATATTCTCAGCCCAATACTCATAAAATTCTCCACGTGGGGCACATGAGAAATTTATGCCTTGGTAATGCCCTGGTTCGTATGTGTCGTTACGCCGGTGTTGATATGAGTGCTGTGACCTATCCTGGAGATGTGGGCACTCATGTCGCAAAATGTCTGTGGTACCTCAAAAAGCACAATAAAGAAGAACCTCCTAAACAAAATAAAGGGGCTTGGTTAGGTGACATGTACACCAAAGCGAATTCTCTTTTAGAGGATCAAAGAGGAACAGAGAATGAGGATCAAAATCGTGCCGAGTTAACGGCCATCCTCAAAGAACTCCATGACCAAAAAGGTGAGTATTATGACCTTTGGTTAGAAACAAAGAAGTGGTCTGTTGAACTCATGAAAGAAGCCTATTCTTGGGCCGATGTAGAATTTGATCGTTGGTTTTGGGAATCAGAAGTGGACGCCCCCTCCCTCAATTACGTCAATGAACTCTTTAAAGAGGGAAAGCTTGTTAAAGATGACGGTGCTGTAGGAATGGATTTAAGTGAGGACAAACTCGGTTTTTGTCTTTTGATTAAAACCGATGGAACGGGTCTTTATGCCACTAAAGATGTTGAACTTGCACGTAAGAAGTTTGAAGAATATGGGATTAAAAGAAATATCTATATCGTTGATGATCGCCAAGCCTATCACTTTAAGCAGGTCTTTAAAGTTCTTGAAAAAGTAGGTTTTGAACAAGCAAAAGATTGTTACCACCTCCAATATGCTATGGTCGAACTACCCGATGGGGCCATGAGTAGTCGCAAGGGAAATATTGTCCCCCTTATGGATCTTGTCAGTGAGATGGAAAAAAGAATTAAAGAGCAATTTCTCAATCGCTACCTTGAAGATCAATCTTGGAGTGAAGATGAAGTCAATAAGACGGCAACGATGATTGCCAATGGTGCCATCAAGTACGGCATGATCCGAGTGGATAATAATCGTAAAATTACATTTAATATGGATGACTGGCTCAAACTAGACGGAGAAACAGGCCCGTACCTTCAATACGTTCATGCTCGTATTGCTAGCCTTTGTGAAAAACTCCATTACAATGATGACCTAATTGTGAATTGGGAGTCTCTGACTAAGGATCAAGAAATCGCTCTTATGGTTAAACTTCTCAGCTTCAATGATGTGGTCGCCTCAGGGGTGCAAAAACTGCAAACCATGCATCTTTGCGGTTATCTTTATGACCTAGGGAAACTCTTCAATAGCTTCTATGCCGAATGCCCTATCGCTAAAGCAGAAACCGAGGAGCTTAAGAACACTCGTTTGGCCTTAGCCCATGCAACAGGCATGGTGATGAAGGAAGGATTGGCGTTATTAGGTATTCAAGCCCCTGAAAAGATGTAGATAATCGTTTTTTGACCATCTTTACCAACTTAAGCATGAAAATGACCTAGTCATTTTCCCCCATAGCATCTTTCACAAGATCCGTAATTTCTTCCGTTACCGCTTCCTCTTGTTCAGCAGTAAGCTCACCACGCAACATTGGCTTTAAAAGCCTTTCAGAAAAAACCTCTACTGCCTTTTTTCCTGAAGGAGTAAAACGTAGGTAATTAGGGTCTTTTGTCGGGTCAAAGCGATTACCCCACTGGAAATCCTCATTAACCCTATAACCCATGACATAGGCTCCCACTTTTTTAAAGGGAGACCAAAAGCCTGTCGTTATCCATTCTCTTTCATCGTTTAATTGCTTTTGTATAATCGGTCCAAAAAGAGTTTCAGCAAAACCGTTCACGGCAGTATCCTGTGCCAGAACATCCGTGACATTACCCATAAGTTCTTTCGGTACCTCAAGTGTTTTAATTTCTCCCTTGAGAAAAGGCAGAATAAATTCACGTTTGAGATTATCAAGAGCTTCTTTCCCAGGACCACTACCGAAGAGGCGGTTAATCATGAGTTTAGAGCCGAGAAGCTTAGTTACTGTAGTTGATGCCCCTTCTTCCTCAAGAGCAGCCTTCGTTTGACTCTCAACCATACCTGCAATCATACTTTCAAGAAGGACATCCATAAGAGGACTATCCGCAAGATGTTCTCCGAGTTCCCCCAAAGTTACTTTATCCGTACGCTCTCCAAATTTCTTTTCCATGCTTTTCTTAAACTCCTTGAGAGCATGATTAAGAGCTTCAGAGTCATAATTAGCCACTCCATTAAGGAGTTCCACAACTTTAGGTTCGAAATCTTTAACTAGGCTTTCAATAGGAGTTGGCTCAGGCGCTCCTTTAGCCCTTTCCTCATCTGTTGGAGGATTTGAAACTTCCTCTTTAATCCAATTAAGGATTGGACTATAGTCAATATCAAGACCCCCATCTCCTGCCACATTGGTGAGATGATCAAGAGTTCCCGTCAAAGTAATCACAGCTTCCTTGGTCTCTGGGTCTAAGTTTGCCTCTTGGCGTTTCATAAACCCTTCAGTGACTTCATTAAGAGCTCCACCAATTTCATTTTCAAAGGCACAGGCAGCAAGAGCAGGGATAAGCCAATCAATGTCTGGCACTCTTTTGGGACTCAGAGATTCTCCATGAAGAAATAATTCTTTATAGAGCTCTTCACTTTGAAGATTTTTTAAGTTTTCTGGAATTTTATCTCCATGGACATGCTTAATGGCCCGTTCTTCGACGTCCGTCACACAAGCATTCCAATCAGCACTCTTATCACTTTCTTTGAGAAGACCTTTGTCTCGAAGATCAATTAAGACATCGCCAACGAAATTTGTGATGGCCAAATTTAAGCAACCATCCAAATGGGCACCATAGACTTTGCCATTAATTTCTGAATTCATTTTGTCACTACATGAGTCAAAATGAGACTTTCCGTAAGCAGCTAATTTTTCACGATCCAAATCACTCTCATTTACCCATTTAAGAATAAACTCTAATCTCTTTGGCAAAATTTCTCTGGTTGCGATCAAACGAGCATCATTGATACAGCGATCTAACTCAATTTCTGTCACACCATGATCCTTTTCTTTCATTCGCTCTTTTAAATCTTTTGTACACAGACTGAGCTGTTCACTCGTTTCTTTCCCAAGTTGTTCTCTTTGGCGAGCTAGATCGGCAATTTGATCTTTGGTAAAGGACAGAGGAGCAGGTAATTTTTCTTCAATAATATTAACAATGGCCTTCTCAAAAACTCGATCAGTAGCATCAATTTTAAAAGTAAGGACAAAGTCGTCCATTGCCTTATCTTTCTCTACCCCTTCTTCCATTTGGGAGATCACTTTTAATTTATCCATTCTTTCTTCACTAATGAGCTCATTGGCGAGAGCATCACGCTCTTTTTGATCAAGAATATTTCCGATTAAACTGTGATTAACGATATTTTGCTCTAGCTTTTGTCTTAAGAGATACTCAGTGGTCTTGACTGTTGTATCGATCACACAATGATCAATAGGATTCTTTAATCCTGCTGCTTTAGCGTCCTCTAGACATTGAGAAAGAACTTCACTTCCCTTTTCCACCAGAAGTGTGGCATCTTCTTCACCGTCAAGAACACCATCTTCCACCAATTTAAGCGCGGTCGCCTCTAAAACAGAGGGGCCTAAGACATTAGTTGCCGCTAATTCAATGGCATTAATCGCCTTGGCCATTTGCGCCTCATCACCAGAGTCAACAGCTTTAATTAGATTAACCCCTAATTCCCCGTCACCATTTTCACCAAAAACTTCCTTTTTTACGAGTTGAACAAGTCTTAGGCTTTCTGCCTTTTCTGTTTCTGTCTCTGGTCTTGTGATTTCAAAAATTTTCTCTTCTAATATTCCTTCCAAGACTAGGGGAATGGCCTTAGGAGTAAAGTTTTCCAGTTTCCCCATGGCCTCATCCATAGTCTTTATGTCTTTGAGATCTTTTCCAAGTTCTGCAATAACCAGCTCAATTACGCGCTCTTTTGTTTTTTCACCCATTTCAACTTGTGTGATCGCTTCCTCAACAAAAGGTGTAAAAAGGTGCTTTTGTACATCCGAGTTCTTAAAGAGTTCAGCCGCACAAACATCTTTAAGTTTTTCTTGCTCCTCTAAAATTCCATCAACACTATGATAATCTTTTAATTTATCATCAAAGCATCTTTTAACACTAAGACCAACGGCCATCTTAGCTTCATTAGATATTTTTATATCTTTATACTGAGGATTCTCTAAAAGAGTTTCTAAGAGCATTTTTTGAGCGGCATAAAAACTTGCTTCAGAGATAGCCCCTTTGAGACATTTTGCTGTTTGATGTTCCATCTCCTGATCTCTTCTTCGAGAAAGTTCTTTTTTCTCATCGGGTGTCTTTCCTTCATATTGGAGAAGCCAGGTAGGAAGAGATTCCATCATAAATTCATGTTCTTTTTCAAAACAAGCTGTCGGATTAAATCCTCGATTTTCGGTCACATCTTTAAAGATCGCATCGCCCAAAAGATCACGAAGGGTTTGAGCTGCCGCTTCTCCTGTGGCCAAATTTGTAACCACACGATTACATTCTAAAGGATCAAAACTAGGAACAATCTTATCCACTTTTGCTTCTTTATTTCCTGTTTGTGCGATAAGCTCTTCTTTTCTCGCGCGATAAATCTCTTGATACTTATCAATGGCGATTCTTTGCGTTCTTAAACAACTCTCTAAAGTCCCTTTACTCTTATTGAGCACAATATTTCGAGACTCTTCAGATAACTCCACGTCATTAAGCTTAGCAGCGATGCTCACTTCTCCCACAGAAAGCGCGACATCTTCCACCAAGATATTCATACAGCTCATAAAATTTTGTTCAAAAATATCAGCAGCTGCTCCCCCCAGTCTTCTTATATTAAACTCAAAGCCTCTCACTCCATATTTTCCAAGGCCCCGACTGCCAAGACAGCTTCTTACATTTTGTTTGGTCTTTTGTAGGCGATCTCTTGAATAACTTAACGTTAGTCCTAGTTCGCGGCCAATATCACCCAATTGAGTATCAACAATGGCCTGGGATGTATTATCAACTGTTACGATAAGTGATTTATAAAGACAGCCTTTAACAATATCCATTCCCAATGCACTATCCTCTCCCCTCTTTATAGGTTCATAGTGTTCTTGGGTGCAAGCGAGAAATTCTGCTTCCGCCACTTTGGAAAAGTCTCCAAGACCTGCTTGCGAAATTTTGAGCTTTAAAATTTCTTTTGCCACATCAATTGGAGCTTCTTGCATAAAAATATTTAGGCACTTTTCGGCCATATCACTATTTCGTGCGTCACTAGCTAGACGGATACAAGCCCTAAAGTCTCTCATCACACTTTCAACAAGCTCTTCGATGTTTTCACTTTTTTCAGTAGGCATAAGTTCAGCGACTAATCTTTCAAGGGCAAGCTCGCCAAAACGAGAATAGGCTTCTTCCGTAGCAACCGCAGTAATGCGATTTGAGCTTTGATCAAAATTATTTGTTCTCTTCCCAGTCGCAGTGGCAACCTCTTCAGCAATGACCTCAATATCATGATCAGTAATGAGACCATTGAGTAGTGGACTATTGAGGGCTTCTTTAGCCTCCTCCACGATGGTGTCTCTGACCTTTTCGCGACGTCCATTTTTAGAGAAAAAGATTTGAAAGGCAATATTCGTTAAACCTCCAGGGCCTTCTCTCTCAAAGTTCACATTATTATATTCATTCGATCTTGTGCCATCAAAACGCAATCGTGGACGAACTCCCCCTACTCCATTTTGGGTAAGGACGAGAGGATAAACAGACTTTTCAAAACTTTGATAATTGAAACGTCCTTCTTTCTTTTCGCCTTTTAAATAAGCTGCTAATCGCGCCTCCCCTTTACCTTGAGCATTCATGATGAATTCACTTTCAAGGACCAGTTGGTTTTCCCACTCGCCTGTTGCTTCATTAAAGGCTTGAACCATAAATTGCTTTTGACCCCGATCATCTTTTAAATGACGAATCCTCATTTGCTTTTCACGGGCGAGAGCAACGTTATTAAAATTCGCATCAATTAAACGCCCATGCTTATCAAAGTCGAGGCGTAGAGGATGAAGTTTTCCAAAAAGAGAAAAATTCAACATCATTTGATTCTTTCCTGGCCCTAATTGGGGCGTATTAGGAAGGCCAGCATCGAGTTGTTCGCGCCACATGTGATCAAGAATAGCGTCAAATTGATCAAGTTGTTGTCCTAAATCTTTATCAACTGGAGTATTTTCTACAAAAGGCTCAGCACACCCAACATTTGAGTTAAAGATCTCTTCGGTATCGAGACCTATTTGACCAAAATAAGTGAGAGCTCCTTGATAGTCGCCGTCCAAATTCAGATCAAATACCTTCTCTGAAATAATCACTTGCTCACCATCATCATTATAACGCAATTTTCTAATCAGAATTTCATTGGAGAGAGGATTGAAAAGAACCTCTTCAAAAACTCCTGTTTCTGTTTCCTTGAGATGAAGACGGTTAAACTCATTTTGATATTTATTTACAGAAGCCTTTAGTTCTTCAAAAGCATCTTCAGGAAGTTTAAAGCCATGATTGGCCATATCCTCTTTTAGAGTTTCTATATGGTTATTAAGTTGGCCTATCGTCTTAAAGGGAAGAACCTTAAACTCAACAACATCGCCTGCTGTATTTTTAATGTCCGTACGCAAACCCGCGGTGAAGGGAAAGCTGTGGTGATCTTCATCATTGACGACTTGGATAAGAAGCTCACCTCTCTTTTGATTGAGGAAAACTCCGAGGTTGGTATTTTCTTTTTTCCCTACCTGCATAAGTTTATAGCGACTTGGCCCCTTGCGAAGATCATCGATTAATTGTCTGTATTGGGAATCGCCTAAAACTTCTTTTGCTCCAGACTGACCGTCGGTTGTTCCCATATCATACGAAGTTGTTCTTAGAGGTGCCCAACCTTGAGGTGCTGGATTCCATGGCTCTGCCAAACGATCAACGTTATCTCGATTGAGACTCACAATTTGCGGCTCTTTAGAAAATTCTTTTACAATGACTTTTTGAGTTTTGGTGTCGAGGTAGACTTCTTTAACTTGGGTTCCCTCTGAATTTTCTATGGTGGCTTTTCGCACAAAGCGTTCTTCGCCGTAGGCATGGTTAACCATACAAAAAAAGCTAATAAAAATGGTCATGACCACTCTCACCAAAAGGTCATACTCCTTGTTTTCTCAAACTCTCCCTAAACATAGGGAGGAACTAATCTTATCGACATACAAGGAGATTTCTTGATGGGAATTCTGGACTAAATTAAAGGGACTTTTTAATAATTTCGATGAGATAAGTGCCCACACTAAAAAAGAGAGCAAGAAAAACCATCAAAAGTTTTTGTTTGAGCTCTCCTCTTTGCCAAGGAAACAAACCCCAAATCATCCCCACTGCTAAACCTACACCGTGGGCGATGTTGGCAATATTTCCGATGGCACCAAAAAGACAAAGAAAATACCAACCAATCATTAAGTAAACATCTCTTTTGGGCAGACGAAATTCGGCGTCTTCATGAAAGCGACCAAAAATCCACAGGTAACCTAGAAGCCCATAGACAAGACCACTTAAACCACCAAAGCGCGGGCCAAAGGCAAAATATTGCAAAAGATTAGAGCTTATTGAAACGGCTAAGACAAAGAGTAAAAAGTGTTTTGAGCCCTTTTGATTTTCAAAGAGTGAGCCTAAGTCCTTAATCCACATACCGTTAAAAAAGATATGAAGGAAACCAAAATGAAGAAAAATAGGAGTCAAAAGACGCCAAAACTCGAAGGCCTTTATATCCGAGAGAAAAGGCTCTCCTGGTGTATTGATAAAAAAGAGAGCGAGAACTTTTTGAAAATACTCAGGTGTAAAGCTAGTAACAAAAACAGCTCCAGAAATCCCTAATAAAACCGTGGTCAACTGACCCATAGGAATGGAGCGCATTTTCTCCCACTCCGGATCAACTTCAGGAGGTGGACCAGGCAGCCCCATTCTTACCCGAAAGAAATCAGCCGCAGGTTCGGCCTGGGCGGGATCATTGACATAGAGGCGATAGATCACTCCTCGCTCAGTTCGAACTTCGTTAATTTCTACCTGAAAACCTCGCTCTTTAGCCTCACCTACCAGCTTTAATGCCTGTCTTTGGTCAAAGAGCTCACCAACGATATATTCCATGAGGCGATACTATATGGATTTTCAATAAGTTACAACTTTTGTCTTACTTTATGCACTAAATAAGGGTATTTTTAACGTATTTCCATGTTATAGTCTGAACCAAAATAGGTTTTTTTTTGACCCATTTTAAGGTATTGAGAATACTCACATTTTTATGATGGAACGCCATGATTAAGATTAACAAAAAGATCGAATACGCAATGATCGCACTCAAGTTTATTGCTTCTGAGTCCCTTCGGGATGAAGAAAAATTAACAAGTGCGAGAGAGATTTGTGATCGCTTTGGAACTCCCTTTGATACCACGGCGAAGGTCTTGCAGATCATGAATAGCAAGGGCCTACTTAATTCCACCAAAGGAATTAAAGGGGGCTACAACCTCGCGCGCCCTCTCAGTGAAATCACATTTACTGAGCTTGGAAAAATGATCGAGGGAAAAGATAACTTTTCCAATTTCTGTGAAACCCCAAAAGGATTGTGTGACCTTTATAGCATTTGCAATATTGTCACTCCCATCGACACCTTAAATAACAAAGTGAATACCTTTTTAAGTGAATTAACACTCGAAGAGCTTTTAAAAGTGGAGCAACCCCATGAGCACTGAAGACGTATTAAAAGATGACTATAAATATGGTTTTTACACCGACATCGAAACAGAAGAGTTTCCTAAAGGTCTCAATGAAGATGTCATCCGTCTTTTGAGTAAAAAGAAAAATGAACCCGAATGGCTACTTGATTATCGCCTTAAAGCCTTTCGTCACTGGCAAACGCTGCCCCTTCCCGATTGGGCAAAACTAGAAATTCCTGAAATTAATTTTCAGGATCTTTATTACTATTCGGCTCCCAAGAAAAAAGAAAACGCGCCCGAGAGTCTGGATGAAGTCGATCCCGAGCTTTTAGCCACATTTGAAAAACTTGGTATCCCCTTAGCCGAACAAAAGCGCCTCACAGGTGTTGCTGTTGACGTAGTTTTTGATTCTGTCTCGTTAACAACAACATGGAAGGAAGACCTTGAAAAAGTGGGCGTTATCTTTTGCTCAATCAGTGAAGCCATTCAAGAGCATCCGGAGCTGGTCAAAAAATACCTCGGAACCGTTGTTCCTTATTCTGATAATTTTTATGCTGCCTTAAACGCTGCTGTTTTTTCTGATGGCTCTTTTGCCTACATCCCAAAAGGTGTGACATGTCCCATGGACCTTTCCACCTACTTTAGAATTAACGCTAAAGAGACCGGTCAATTTGAAAGAACTCTTATCGTTGCTGATGAAGGCTCTTATGTGAATTATCTCGAAGGCTGTACCGCTCCCCAAAGAGATGAAAATCAACTTCACGCGGCCATTGTTGAAATCGTTACTCTCGATGATGCTGAAGTTAAGTACTCTACAGTACAAAATTGGTATGCCGGAAATAAAGAAGGAAAGGGTGGGATTTATAACTTTGTGACCAAACGAGGAAATGCTCTGGGGAGAAACTCAAAAATTTCTTGGACCCAAGTAGAAGCTGGCTCTGCTATCACTTGGAAGTACCCTTCTTGTAATTTGATTGGTGACAACTCTCAGGGAGCCTTTTACTCAGTGGCCCTTACCAACAACAAAATGCAGGCGGATACTGGAACGAAAATGGTTCACATCGGCAAGAACACAAAGTCGACCATAATTTCTAAAGGAATCTCTGCTGAAACTTCTGAGAATAATTATCGTGGTCTTGTTAAGATCATGCCAGGGGCTCACAACGCAAGAAACTATTCTCAATGTGACAGCATGCTTGTGGGTGATAAGTGTTCCGCTAACACTTTTCCCTATATCGATGTCAAAAATAATACAGCGACTGTCGAACATGAGGCTTCCACAACCAAAATTAGTGAAGATCAACTGTTCTATCTCCAGAGTCGAGGTCTAGATATGGAAAAATGTATTTCTCTTATCGTTAATGGATTTTGTAATGAAGTTTTCAAAACCCTTCCCCTAGAGTTTTCGGTTGAAGCTGTAAAACTCCTAGAGATGAAGTTAGAAAACTCTGTTGGTTAGCAATTTAAAAACAAAACTACTAAGGACTAAAGATATGATTGAAGTAAAAGATGTACACGCAAAACTTGCCGATGATTCTGACGGCGTAAAACAAATCCTGAATGGCATCAGTCTCACCGTCAAGCCGGGCGAAGTTCATGCCATCATGGGACCTAATGGTTCCGGAAAATCAACTCTAGCAAAAGTGATTGCTGGACACCCTGCCTTTGAGGTTACTTCTGGTGACATCAACTTTAATGTTAATGGGAAGAACAAAAGCATCATCGAAGATGAGCCAGACGAAAGAAGTAAAAATGGCATTTTCTTAGGCTTTCAATATCCTGTTGAAATTCCCGGTGTCTCCAACCTTTCCTTTTTAAGAGAGTCTTTTAATGCTGTCTGTAAGGCCCAAGGGGCACCAGAAATGGAAGAAGAAGAATTTCGTACTTACCTAAAACCTAAGCTTGAGCTTCTTGAGATGGATGAGTCTTTTCTCGATCGTGGAGTGAATACTGGATTCTCTGGTGGTGAGAAGAAGAAAAATGAAATCCTTCAGATGGCGGTTCTTAATCCTCGCCTAAGCCTACTTGATGAAACTGATTCAGGTCTTGATATTGATGCTCTTAAAGTTGTCGCCAAGGGAGTCAATGCTCTTAAAAATAAATACAATGCGACGATTTTAGTCACTCACTATCAAAGGCTTCTAGATTATATTGTTCCAGATTATGTGCATGTTCTTTACAAAGGAAAAATTATTAAATCTGGCGGTAAAGAGCTTGCCCTTGAGCTTGAGAAGAAAGGTTATGACTGGCTAATTGAAGGACAGGAGTAAATCGTGTCAGAGCTTTATACGAATCAACTTGGTCGTGCCACCAAGAAAAATGAAAATTATAAGTACACGAATTTGCAAAAAGCTTTTCCAGAAGTTTTTGATCGTGCTGTATCCACCCCGACGGGTGAAGGTTTTAAATCTTTCTTAGACTCCCTCCCTTCCCAAAATGTCATCATTTTAGGAAATGGAACTTTAAATAAAGATCTTACTCACCTTCCGGAAGGTCTAGAAATCATGGGTAAAGAGAGTACTTTTGAAGGCACTCAAAAGGAAGATCCCTTTTATCTTCTCTCCCAGGAACTTGGGGAAAAGGTTGTTAACCTTACCCTCAAAAAAAATAGTCAGATTCCTTTAACTGTTATTGTTCACGATCTTGATCTTGCAGAAAACCAAACGAGTCTTCCACGCTTAAATATTCAATGTGAAAGTGGCTCTCAAGGATACTTTTTGGAAGTTTATAGAACTAGCGATGGTTTTGATTCCCAAGTAAGGGCCCAAAGTATCAGTGCAACTCACTTTGAAGTGGGGGCAAATGCTCATATTGGTCACACCAACCTCATTTTAGCAGGTATGAATCACACTCATGTGGGAAGCCTCACTGCCAACCTTGAAAGAGATGCCAACTTTAACTCCCTCACCTTTACAGCAACGGGAGGCACAAACCGTAATAACATTGAGATTAATGTACTAGGTGAAGGTGCTCACGCTACAATTAACGGTCTTTATACCGGAAGAGAGTCTCAACATCACGACAACTTCACACTCATTCATCATAAAGCTGCCCACACGACCAGTGAGCAGCTTTTTAAAGGCATTATGGATGAAAACTCACACGGGGTTTTTACGGGGAAAATTGTTATTCATAGAGACGCTCAACAGGTGGATTCAAGCCAATTGAATAAGAACATTCTTCTTAGTAAAAAAGCCCATGTTGACACCAGACCTCAAATTGAAGTTTATGCTGATGATGTAAAGTGTGGTCACGGAGCAACTGTGGGACAAATCAATCAAGAAGAAGTTTTTTATCTTGAAAGCCGTGGTATCGAAAAGTCGAAGGCCCAAAAAATTCTCTGCCACGCCTTTGGTCAAGACGTTCTTGATACATGCCCTAATAAAGACGTGACAAATTTTCTTTCAAATATACTCTTTGAGCAATTTGAAAAATTTGCGCTAGAAAATCTCGAAGAAAAATTGGTGGATTAAATGAATATAAAAGAGGCACGCTCACAATTTCCCGCCCTCGATCAATTGGTTCATGGACAACCACTGGTCTATCTCGATAGTGGCGCTTCTTCACTCAAACCTCAATCCGTCATTGATGCCCTTTCTCAACATTATGCTAAAGAAACAGCTAACGTTCATAGAGGTATCCACTTTCTTTCGGCTCAGGGAACGATGAAATACGAAGCTTCCCGAAAGGCAGCACAAGAATTTATTAAAGCTCCCCATGAGCACGAAGTAATCTTTACTGGTGGTACGACTGATGGAATCAACCTCGTGGCAAACTCATGGAGTGACATTTTTCTCAATAAAGGCGATGAAATCCTTGTGACTACAATGGAGCACCATTCAAATATTGTCCCTTGGCAAATCGCTGCCGAAAAGAAGGGCGCTAGAGTAGTCGAAGTTCCTATTACTGATGCTGGTGAAATAGACCAAGCAGCTTACGAAAAGCTTCTCTCTAGTGGAAAAGTTAAAATGGTGGCCATGACTCATATTTCAAACACCCTCGGCACCATCAATCCCATATCACAGTTTTCAAAGATGGCCCATGATGTGGGATCTCACTTTCTTGTAGATGCGGCCCAGTCGGTTGCCCATATGGCCCTTGATGTGAATGAGCTAGGTGTAGATTTTCTCGTTTTTGGTGCCCATAAAATGTTTGGTCCCACAGGTGTCGGCATTCTTTGGGGCAAGGAAGAACTTCTCAATCAAATGCCTCCCTATCGCAGTGGTGGGGCCATGATCAAAGAAGTAACGATTGAAAAAACAACCTATAATGAGCTTCCTGAAAAGTTTGAAGCCGGTACTCCTCATATTGCAGGTGTCAATTGCTTAAAGGCCGCCATCGATTTCATTCAAAGTATCGGCTACGAAGCGATTCATAAACACGAAGAAGAGATTCTTAAATACGCGACCAGCGAGCTAAAAAAAATAAAAGGTCTTCGCATTATTGGCGAAGCCAAGGACAAAGCTTCTGTCATTAGTTTTGTTATCGAAGGCACTCACCCACACGACATTGGCATGATACTCGATGAACAGGGTGTAGCCGTAAGAACAGGTCATCATTGCACTCAACCCCTTATGAGACGCTATAATGTGCCCGCCACTGTCCGCGCCTCATTTTCACTTTATAACAACTTAGAAGACGTAGATCGCTTAATTTCTGCCCTTAAAAAAGCGAAGGAATTATTATGAGTAGTGAAGTCGAAACTCTAGACATTTATGTTCAACCCACACCTAACCCAAACGCTTTAAAGTTTATTCTCAATAAACCGGTTAAGCTTGAGGGAAACTCTACTTATCGTAGTCCTATCGATTGTGGTGAAAATAAACTGGCCTATGAACTCTTTAAAGTAAGAGGCGTGGATCAAGTACATTTTTTTGATCAGTCCATCACCATCACAAAGTTTACTTACGAAGATTGGGACAATATTGATGAACCTCTTCAAGAAAAAATTAAAGAACATTACCCAGCCCATAACCCCGACTATCATGATCCCGATCCAGAAGCTGATCGTCGTGCGGCCTTAAGCCCTGAGCTTCAGGAAATTGAAAAGATTCTTGATAAAACGATCCGTCCCGGTTTGCAAGGAGATGGTGGGGATATCCAAACGATCAGCTATGAAGACAATATTTTGTTAGTGAAGTACATGGGAGCCTGCGGTACTTGCCCAAGCTCAACAACGGGCACTTTGTATGCCATCAAATCCATCCTCCAAGAAGAGTACAACCCCGAAATCGACGTCTACATCGCCCCCGACTTCTAAGTGCGTAATACCTTTTTCCCAAAAAGTGCGTGATACCTTTTACGGGTATCGCGTTAAATTTCATACTTTCGAAGCTTTTTCCTCATCAACTCATTTTCATTTGGACTAATAGATAAGTTAATCCAATCTCGCCACTCTTTGCCAAAAGGTCCAGTTTCAAAATTAGAAAATGTATAATCCTCACAATTCTCACAAAGGCCTGCCCGTACAGGATTTTGATAAATATAGCGAACGACATTGAAATAATAAGCTTCACTACTAATGAGTGACCAACGATAAGGAGCTCCAAAAATTCGATTGATTCGGTCCGCATGCCTAGCGATACTTTTTCCAAGGGCCTGATTAAAAAATTGCATAAACTCATCAATATTTGCCCGTGGAGTATAAAGACACATGTGATAGTGATTTCTCATCAAAATATATGCTTCCACTTTTACACCAAATCTCTTCTCACCTTCTATAAGGTGTTTCAAAAAGTACTCCCATACATCCTCTATGGGAATATAAAACCATTCTTTATTATTCGAACGGCTGGTCACATGGTAAGGCAACTCATCACTTCTAATTAATTTTCTTCTCGGCATTTTTTCTCCTTTTGAGAATAAATACAAAGTCTGCTCACAATCAGGTTTACTAAGCCATGAAAATTAATAAGAATGTCTACGCTTCGCGCGCAAAAAGGTATCACGCACTTTTAGAATTGAGGAAAGTTATGACAGTTAATTTGAAAATAAAGATCATTTCTCCAGAGAAAGTTTCGGACCTGATAAAATCTAATACCGATATTATTGTGGCGATGTGTGCGTGTGAACCACAAACAACAATGGCGAAACTTCACTTGGCAGCGCCACGAGTAAAAAACGTCAATGTCTTTAGCTGTTTGACTCTTAAAAGTTACCCATTTTTTGATCAAAAAGAAATGGAAGGACATTTCACTCTTGCGAGTTGGTTTCATGGTGCTCCCGCGCGCGCTGCTCAGAAAAAAGGTATCGGGACCGTTAGCTTTGTGCCCAATATGCTCCATCGTGCTGTACTTGATCGCCTTCATGTTAGACGCCCTCACCTTTTTATTGGTTCATGTACTCCTCCTGATGAACATGGCTTTGTAAGCCTTGGCCCCAATTTAGTTTATGAAAAGCATGCCCTCTTTGAGGCAGATATTGTCGTTCTTGAAATTAATAAAAATCTTCCGCGAACTTATGGAGATACCCACATCCATGTAGATCAGGTGACTTATTTCACGGAAGCTGAGCATGAAATCCCTGCCTTAAATCCCATGGAGCCTGATGAGATTGAAAGACAAATTGGTCGCCATATTGCTGGCCTCGTTGATGATGGGGCGACAATTCAATTGGGCATTGGTGGAATTCCTAATGCCGCTGCACTCGAGTTGAAAAATAAAAATGATCTCGGTGTTCATACAGAAATGTTGGTAGACTCCATGATGGAGCTTTATCTTAATGGAAATATCACCAACAAAAGAAAGGCTTATTACCCTGGGAAGTTTGTCTGTACTTTCGCCATGGGAAAAAAGGAGCTTTATCCATGGCTTAATAACAATCTTGCGGTGGAATTTCGCCAAGGAGAATGGTGTAACGATCCAAGTGTCACCAGAAAAAACTCACGCATGACCTCTATTAATACTTGTATGCAAATTGATCTTACGGGGCAGGTTGCTTCAGAAGGGTTAAGTGGCATTCAGTATTCGGGAACAGGCGGTCAGGCGGATACGGCGGTTGGAGCGAAGGAAGGCTATGACAATCTTGGAAAATCCATTATCGCGTGTCGCTCTACTGCTAAAAATGGAAGCCTTTCAACTATCACCATGGGCCTAAAAGCGGGTACACCCGTGACTCTCCATCGCTCTCATACAGATTTTGTGGTAACGGAGTTTGGAGTCGCGAAATTACGAGGACGTACTTTAAGGGAGCGTGCCGAAGCATTGATCAACATTGCCCACCCGGACTTTCGCGATCAATTGAGAGAAGAAGCGAAGGGAATTTATCTCTAGAGACTTTTGATAACGCATCTTTTCATAAAAGGTATCACGCACTTTAGGCGGTGCGGCGAGAGTTTCTGACGGAGCTTGTTATAATAGAGGAAATGCTCATTCAGGAAGGATGATATGAAGAAATCAGGAAGTCGCCCCTTTTCCCCTATTTACGAGAATTTTCAAAATCTTCTCGACAACAATCAAGGTGTATTTCGCCTTTTTCGAAAAACCAAAAACCCAGGAATGTACCAAGCTGTATGGCAAGCACGTCAGGGAGAAGTGGATACATTAAAAGAGCGACTCAAGTTTTGTGAAGAAAGCATTCGCCAAAAAAATGAAATGCTCGAGGAAAAAGAAAAATCTTGGCAGTCACGAGAACGTGATTGGTTTGAGCAACATGTAGACACCATGGATCTCCTTCAAAGCTCACAAGAGAAAATCCGTGACCTCGAAGAGGAAACGATCGAAGGCCTTGAAAAAGAAATCGAAGCTTGGAAAGAAAAAACGATCTCTCTTAGAGAAGATCTTGAAAAACATAAAACTCTCACTCGTTCTCTTAATCGCGTGATTGAGATGAAGACAGAGGAAAACAAAAAGCTCAGCGCAGATTTTAAAAAGCAGCAAAATCACCTCAATCTTTCTCAGCATGCTCTAATAAAGCTTGATGACGAATACGAAGCTGTAAGGTCACAAAATGAAGATCTTAAAGAGCGAGTGGCCTATCTTGAGGATGAACTCAAACAAGCACAAACTTACGCTAAAGAATTTAAGAAAATCAATCATCGCATGGAAAATGAGCTTTATCGTGTCAATCACGAATTAGAAAGGGCTCAATCCTTAATGAATTAATTCTTAAAACATAATAGATAGGAAAATAAAAAAGGCTCCTTTTGGGAGCCCTTTTTTATTGGAATTTTTTTTAAATTCTTACTTATTTTTCGCGATAAGACTTACACCATCCAGCACCTGCTACATAGCGGTTTGCGGCCATGGTACATTTACCCCATTCAGGCTCACCTTTATCTGCTTTGTAGAATTTACAGTTGGCGCAGTTAGAACCTTCTTTAAATTTTTTGTAATTCTTATCCCCAGAAGCGTTAAGTTTCTTTGCTTCCGCTGCATCAGCAACGTACTTAAGTCTTTTCGCTGTTTTGTCGTTGATCATTTTAGACTTAATGGCCTCGGACTTTGGCATCGCTGCAGCTGCGAAAACTTCAGCAACTCTTACGAAAGGAGCAATAGCAAGTGCCCCAAAAGCGAGTTTAAAAAATTGGCGTCTTGTGTTGGTTGTTTTCATGTCTTGAGATCCTTAGTTAATTCTTTAGTAGATTTAGTTCATGCTCATTCATACTACAATCTAGTTATACCAAAGAACTATGATCCTTCTCAACGTTTGTTGAAGTTTTGATCAAGGTAGGCACAGTCAAACTTTTGCTTCCATGTGCCTACTCGTTAGACTACCAACTCTTTGGATAATAATAACTCAACATCTTTTCGTGAGGAGAGCCTTTTTTGGGATGGTATTTGTAGGTATAGCGGCATCTGGCAGGGAGAGAGATGAGAATGCTATCGGTACGTCCATTACTTTTTAAACCAAAAGAAGTGCCGCGATCATGAAGGAGGTTAAACTCAACATAACGCCCTCTTCGATGAAGCTGAAAATCTTCATCTTCATCGCTAAAAGATTCATCTTTTCGCTTTTCAAGGATGGGAAAATAGCTTTCTATAAAGTTTTCACTCACATCTTTCACCATGGCCGCATCTTTAGGAGTATCTCCTGTATTATAATGATCGAAAAAGATTCCCCCAATACCACGCATTTCGCCACCACGATGATGATTCACAAAATATTCATCACAGGTTTTTTTCCAAGCTTCATAAGTTCCATAAGGGGCGCAGGCTTTTTTCCACACCTCATGAAAGTATTGAAAGTCCTCTTCATGGGGATAAAAAGGAGTGAGGTCAGCACCTCCACCAAACCAAAACTTCTCCCCCGCTTGGATCATGCGAAAATTGGCGTGAACTGTCGGAACTCTGGGATTTCTTGGATGAAGAATTAAACTAATTCCCGCCGCCCACATTGAATTGTTTGTTCCCCCAATTTTCTTGGCAAAGGACGGATCAACCGTTCCGTGAACGAGAGAAACATTCACTCCAGCATTTTCAATAATCTCGCCACTAAAGGCACGAGTTCTGCCTCCACCACCTGGGTTCCCATCAAAATCTTTTCGCTCCCATGGATCTTCGGTAAGGCCCTCGGTAAGCGACGCATCAATTTCTTGCATCTTATTTGTAATACGATCCTGAAGGTCTAAGACGTGGTTATGAAAGTCTGTTTTAATTTCATCAAGTGAGCCCATGAATTGTCCTTGTCTTTTGAGCATGCTAAAAAATGAGCTGTTTTCTTATCACAATTAGGACATCAAAAACATGGGCCAATTGCGCCAAATTCTCACTATTTTTTGCTTTCTTTTAGCAACTCTTTGCCCAAGCCTCATTTATGGCGAGGATATGTCCAATGAGCAAAAAGCCCGTGCCCTTCAAAAACAAAAAGAAGCGAAGAAGGCAAGAAAGCGCCACAGTGAGTTTATTTACGGCTATATTGATCGCAAGCATACTCTATCGGAATCCCTGAAGCATATCGCTGCTATCTATGGCGTCACTTGGGTCATCTATCCCCTCACCCAACCCGATGTCGTTCGTGAAAATGGCTCATGGAAAAACTATAGGGAAAATTTTGGTGAACTCGTTTTTGATAAGGACGAACCTTTTTGGAATTGGTTTGTGCATCCCATATCGGGCTCCCAACTCTATCTCTATTACCGTGCCGTAGGCTACAGCCGCATTGATTCCATGGGCATGGCCTTTATTTCTTCAATGCTCTTTGAGTTTACAGTAGAGATTTATACCGAACCCGCTTCCATCCAAGATCTCTACCAAACTCCGGTCATTGGATCTTTTTTAGGAATGGGATTAGAAAATCTCTCTCTTTACCTTCTCAATTCTGGAAATGCCTTTGGCCGGACCATTGGTCACATTCTCAATCCAGCCACTCTCTTTTGGTTTTATGAAGGCAAGGTTCAAATCGTGCCCCAAACAAATCTTAGAGATCGTCACGGTCTTTATATATCGGTGGGCTTCTAATGAGAATTCTTACCACTATTTTTTTCTTTCTTTTACTCAACATAACAGCCCATGCCTATCGTTATGACTTCTCTTTAAAAGGAGGCTTTAGTCAGACTTGGGCCAGCCTCAATGGCACAAATGGTACCGCCGATGAAATGCATGGAACTGGATTTAACACCCACTTTGGTTACAAGTGGAAATATTTTGAGCTCACCTTTTCAAGTTATATTTACTGGGGAAGCATTGAAGATCTCGCTTTCCAAGCGAGAGGAGAAACCATCAATATTGACGAGGGAACATTTCGCCATGTGAGCTTTGGCCCCATTCTTCGCTATCAATTTCGTGGTGTTCAGCCCTTTAAGAATTGGTTTCTCTTCGCGGGACTAGGGCCTGTATGGTCGCTTCAGACGATCAAAGTTGATGAGTTCCGAAGTTCCGGTCCCCTTTACACCAGCAACGATAAACTGGCTTTTGAATCAACAGGAGGCTCACTCGTCTTTGGCCTAGAGGAGGACCTCCCTTACAAAGAGATGCATCCGGTGATTATTGAATTCATTTACTCCTATAAGAAATCTCAAGAAGTCTCCGTTGTTGATGCCAGTGATTTTGTAGAAACCAATATCCTATCCACTGAGGAGGCCACTCAGGACCTTAGTGGCCACTTTTTCGGTATCTCCATCGGCTTTACAGTCTTTTAGCCCTCCTTATTCCAGTAACTTAGAAATATTTATAAATTCCCCGTTAAACTTGTCGATAAGGTTTGTAGAGGACCGGAACCTCCACAACCAACAAGGATGATAGCCCATGCGCTTCACTGGAATTTTAATATTTTTTCTTTTGACGTTACCCTCCTTTGCCTCCGACCAAGGCGCGGCTAAGGCCATTATCGTGCGTGGTGATGTCAAGGCCATGATCGATGGAAAAGTCGTACCGGTTAAAAGAGGTGAATGGTTACCCGAAGGTGCGCAGGTACGAACCAAAGCTAAGAGTTTTACGAAACTTCTTTTTAAAGATAAGTCCACTATGAATGTGGGGCCTGAGTCTCAGATGAAAATCGATGCCTTTCCGGAAAAAGAAGCAGGAATTATCACCTTAGTGAAAGGAACCATTAGATCAAAAGTCACAAAGAACTATATGAAAATGGATGATAAAGAGAAATCCAAACTCTTTATCAAAACCAAAACTGCGGCCATGGGGGTTAGAGGTACAGACTTTCAGGTAGCCTTTAATCCGGTAAACCTCAACACGTCATTGATTACCTTTGAAGGTGCTGTTGCCATGGCAAAAATTGCAGAGAGCATGGGTGGAGGATTCAATCAGGGAAATCTCGAGGCTGCCGTTTCAGGGCCAAATGCCGTGATGGTAAAAAGAGGTCAGTTCTCTGCCGCTAATGGTAATGCCGCAAAAGTTACGATCCCTGTTAAAATTTCTCCAGTTCAATTAGAAACACTCGAAAGTAATGAGGGTATGGGAACAGATATTCCAGAAGGTGACGCCACAAGTGTTGCACCCCCAAAGAAAAAATTTAAAAGTATCGTTCCTCCGGGAATGGATGCCAAAGATGTGGCGAATGACTTATCTACAGCAGAGGGTGTCATAGGAGACACTATGGGTGCAGAGGTCATGGCGGAAGTGACTGTTGCCGTGGAAACTGAGCAAGCCGTCGATACTGCTCCCCCAGAAGGTGGTGTTATTAATGGTCAAGTGGCTCCTAAGGCCGGAGGTTATATTGACCTCGCTACATCTCAATACATTCCACCCCCAGAAGGGTCAGTATTTGACGCTTCTGCTGGAGTTTACACTATGGATGCCACTGCAGGTTATGTTGATCCAGTGACTGGAAGTTTCACCAACGATAATTACACTCTTACTGAAAGTGGTGAATGGGTAGAAAAACCAAAGACCGATGATGGTGGTCGAGAAATTGCGAGTGTCGATGGCGGACCTGCTGATGGTGGTACTGCCGAGGGTGATAGCTCCGCTACTGGAGATGCCCCACCACCGCCACCAGAAATTCAAAATATCGATGCGGACTTTGAAATAGCAACAACAGAGTTTGACACGACAATTGATGTGAACAATTACGACATGACGACTCTAGAAACAACGACGAGTGATCCTGATGCTCTTCCTCCTATTATCAACCAAACCATTCAAACTGGGGGAACGACCACTAAAGTTAACTTTGATGTAGTAACTGAGTAAGTAACTTCACTAATCCAATTTTTCTAAACTGTCTCTAAACTAATGGAGGGGATTTTTCGCCCCTCTGTAGAATAAAATCAAACCTTTACCTATAATAAAGAAAATTGTTTTTCTTTATATTCTACTTTGAAAAAGGTTTTAACTTTTGAAACTAATCACGTCTTTTCTTCTCTTTTTCTTGCTCCTCCAACCCGCTAATGCTCAATATAAAAATAAATACATCATTGAAGCATTTAAGCAGTTCAAACTGACTCGTTATCAAAAGAGCTTAGCTGAGCTAAAAAAGGTAAGAGGAAATTCTCGCGTCATGGGAATTCGCTACTACCTCGAAGGGATTATCCTCAATCGTCTTCAAGAGTACGATAAGGCCATCATCAGTTTTAAAAAATCCCTCAAACGAGGCCATAAGAGTGATGACCTTTACTACGAGTTAGCTCAAGCTCAATACGCCAACAGTGAGCTCATCATTTCAAGAAAAAACTTTCTTAAAAGCTATGAATCTAATTTTAAAAAAGAAAGCTCCCTTTATTATTGTGCCTATATCTCTCAGCTTTTAGAAGAGTATAAACTTGCAAAGAAATACTACGTTAAACTAATTAAAGAAACCAAAGACGATAAAAGACTACAACAAGTCGCCCGTTTTCAATTGGCTGAGAGTTTTCTCTCTATGGTAGAAAATCAAGATGATCCGGCCAGACTTGTTAGTAAGTACATTATTCCCAATATGGATGAGGCCTATGAGACCCTTCCAAAAGGGGACCTCGCTAAAGACATAAAAAATCGGAAAAAAGAAATTCTTAAAAAATATGGTCTTGATCCCAACATCATGAAAAATGGTAAGAACTTAGGAGAAGATCGCCTCGCGATTTCTTTGAAACATAAGTATAGCTATGACAGTAATATTACTCTCGAAACAGACCAAACCACCAATCCTATCTCTCAAAAGGATTCAATGATTCATAGTACGACCTTTAATATTCAAAGGCTCTACAGTGCAGCAGGAAGATTCACCTTCACTCCCTATATGCGTCTTAAAAATGTTTTTCACACAAATAGAGAAGAACCCACCGTTCACCAAAACGACAGCCAAAACTTAGCGGTCGGTTCAAGAAATACACACGAACACACTCTTTTTGGAGCGCAAGCAAGCTTTCAGTTTAATTACGAACACAATTATGGTCGTCGGGATAGAAACCAAAATAAAGACGTTCGCTTCTTTTCACGAACCAATCAATTTTCTATTGGCGAACAATTTCGCTATTTTAGCATGGGACCAACCACGGTCAGCATTGAGCATAAAGACTACAAAGCATGGACGAGAACTCTTGATTTTAGAAACTTGGCTTTTAGTATCAACCAGATCATTGCTAGTAAAAACGGCTACTTATACAATGTTCTTTTAAGAACAGATCGTCTTGATACATACAACAACCCCGGCACGATCAGTGATTCATACCTCTTTAGTTTGGCCCACATCTATCCCGAGATTTTTCCTTCTTATACATTGACCTCTAGTCTCTCCCTCACCCATCTCATTCCAAAGAATGCAAGGGATACAAGAGGGGTGGAAAGAACGATTGCTCCCTCCATTGAGATGAGTAAGCTTGTTAGTAAAAATGTTTCGGCCAGTTTCGGATACGATTTCACCAGAAATATTTCAAAAAACAAACAAAGTTTTGATTATAAAAAACATGTGGTGCGCTTTCAGTTAAGCGCCAACTTTTAATTAAGGAAGGCCTATGTGGTCCAAAATTTTAAAGTACCTAGGTGTTTTTCTCATCCTAGGCTTCTCATCATTAAGTATTCTCATTTCCATTGGTTTTAGAGAAGAATCCTATGCCACCAAACAGCAGTGGGCCTTTACTTCTCTTTTTGAGTCACGTTTCTACGACTACAGAGAAAACCTGATTCGTGACAAATCAAAGATAGATAAGAGGATTACTCTAGTTGCTATTGATGATGCGTCCATTAAGGCCGTAGGTCGCTGGCCCTTTCCCCGTGAAAACTATACAAAACTGATGAAGAAGCTTAAAAACTTCGGCGCTAAAGTGATTGCTTACGACGTTTTCTTTTCAGAGGCCTCTCTTACTTGCCCAGGCTCAAATACAGATGAGGAGTTCACCAATGCCATGGCGGATTTCCAAAGTGTACCAGGAAATCGCATCATTCTTCCCTACTCGCTATCTGCCTACCCTGAAGAAGTTTATGAAACCATGCCTGACGTCCTTTACAACTTCGTGATGGATGCCAAGCAAAGTGAGGGCCTTAACACTCGCCAAATGTATGTCGAAAGAAGAGTATTTCCCATTCCTCAAATTTCAGAAAAGGACGTGGCTTTAGCGCACATTCAAGTCGAAGCCGACAAAGATGGTCTCCTTCGTCATTATCCCCTCATTGGAAATGTGGAAACTCTTTACCTACCTGGTTTTTCTCTTGCGACCTATGAAGCTTATACCGGCGATAGCCCTACTCTTGAGATGCTCAACTTAGGAGAGAATATTCTCAAGTTTCAAACAGGCGATCTCTATTTAAATAACTTAGGGGAAACAAAGGTACGCTGGCTTGGAGGAGAAGAGCATTTTCCCACTTTTAGTTTTTGGGACGTGATGACTGCACCAGACGATGATCCCGTTCTTAAAGAAGCCTTTCAAGGCAATGTCGTCTTTATCGGATCAACTGCTTATGGGGCTCATGATCTGCGCCACACTCCTGTTGATCCTCTTATGCCAGGAGTTTTCTTTCACATGAATATGCTTCATATGCTTCTTGAAGGAAAATTTTTTAAAGCACCAAGTGAATCAGTTATGTGGTCTTGGTATCTTCTTTTAGGGGGAACCATTCTTATGGTCCTTATCCAGTTCTTTGGCAATGCTTTAGTTGACGTTTTAGGTGTCGTCGCTATTTCTGGAGGGCTTATTTTTGCCGATCTACAACACTTCACTCCCGAAGGATATGAGATTAAACTCTTCTTTATCCTCTTCTCAGTGATAGGTTGTTATTCTTGGTCCACCTTTCTCCACTTTTATTTGGCTAATAAAGATAAGGCCTTTCTTAAAAGTGCTTTTGGAAACTACATCTCCCCTGAACTTATTGATGAGATGTATAAAAGCGGAGAGCCACCAAAACTTGGAGGTGACTCTGGAGTGAGAACCGCTTACTTTACAGATATCCAAAGCTTTTCAACTTTTTCGGAAAAACTTTCCGCCACACAACTAGTTGAACTTCTCAATGAGTACCTCACGGCCATGACGGATATCCTTCTTGAAGAAAAAGGAACTCTCGATAAGTACGAAGGTGATGCTATCATCGCCTTCTTTGGTGCTCCGATGCCTCTTGAAGATCATGCACGCCGCGCTTGCTTGGTTGCCCATCAAATGCAAACGAAGCTCTCTGAACTGCGCCTCAAGTGGCAAAGTGAAGGCGATAAATGGCCAAAAATTGTTCACGATATGCGCATGAGAATCGGGATTAACTCAGGTGAAATCGTCACAGGCAATATGGGCTCTGCCTCGCGAATGAACTATACCATGATGGGTGATTCAGTGAACCTCGCTGCTCGTCTTGAGGAATCGGCTAAGCAATACGGAATTTTTACCCAAGTTTCTAAAGAGACCATGGAACTTGCGGGTGACGACTTCTTGTGGCGTGAGCTTGATACTATCAAGGTAGTCGGAAAGTCGGTTCCCGTCACCTCCTTTGACCTTCTTGGTTTAAAAAGTACAGCACCAGAGTTTCTTCATAACCTCTCAGAGAAGTTTGCCCTTGGGCTTTCTCTTTATAAGTCACAGCGCTTTACTGAGGCGCTTACCCTTTTTAAGGAAACATTAGAACTTGAATATGAGCGCTTTCCAGATCTCAAAGGGGTGAAAACAAACCCTAGCGAAATTTATATCGAACGCTGTGAGGAATATATCAAAATGCCTCCTCCACCAGATTGGGATGGCGTCTTCACCCTTACTTCAAAATAATGGTACGTGGATACTTTTGGGACCATTTGCATTAGATGCAGGTAGTCCCAAAAGTATCCACGTACCTAATAAGCTAAAAGCTCGCGGGCGGCTTCGACGACTTTATCGGTGTTAGGAAGCGTCGCCTTTTCAAGAATGCGGTTAAAGCCTACAGGAGTAAAAGTCGATCCGACTCTCCTGACAGGAGCATCAAGAGTTTCAAAGCCTTTTTCATTGATAAGAGAAACCAGCTCTCCACCAAAACCTGCAAAAACTTTATCTTCATGGACTACAAGGCAGCGATTAGTTTTAGCCACACTTGCTAAGATCCCCTCTTCATCGAGTGGACTAAGCGACCTTAAATCAACAACTTCAATGCTTGAGCCATCTTCAGAGGCGATTTTTTCGGCTGCTTCTAGAGAATGGTGAACGGTGTTTCCATAAGTAAGAATGGTGAGATCAGTCCCCTCACGACGAACGCGACACTTTCCAAAGGGAACTTCAAAATCCTCTGGAACCACGGCCATCGCCTGCTTGGCATTGTAAAGTGACTTTGGCTCTAGAAAAACAGAAGGCCCTTTAGAGCGCATACAAGTTCTTAAAAGCCCTGCCGCATCATCGGCAAAGGCCGGGACGACAATACGAATGCCCGGAAGAGGCGCAAGAGAGGCTTCAATATTTTGAGAGTGATAAAGACCACCACCGATGTAGCCACCACTGGCAATTCTAATGGTCACGTTGGGAGAAAAAGCGCCATTACTTCTCCAGTAGTCATGACTTGTCTCTACCATTTGTTCCATGGCAGGCCAAAAATAATCGGCAAACTCAGCCCCTTCAACCACGACACGAATGTCCTCGCGAAAACGGGAAAAGCCATTGGCCGTTCCTAAAATATAATCTTCTGCAATGGGACCGTTAAAGACGCGCTCTTTACCAAATTCTTTTTGCATGCCTTTAGAGACATTGAAAATCCCGCCTTTGTCTTTGTTGGCCATATCCTGGCCCCAAATAAAGGTATCGGGGTTGTGACGAAATTCGGCCTTAAGAGTTTCATTGAGAGCGTCAATGAATTTCATCTCCTCACCCTCTGCATCATGAAGACCTTCAGGGTATTTTTCTGATTCATAAGCTTCAGGAATAACGAAGTCATAAATGCTTTCGGGGTCAGGATTAGGAGCTTTCATCGCCGCCTTATGGGCTTCAAGAAGCATCGCTTGCGCTTCTGAATCCATTTCTTCCATTTCTTTTTTGGTCAGAAGCTTATTCTTGGTCATTGCCTCACGAAAATGTTTTAGCGGATCTTGAGCGGCCGCTTCAGCAAGTTCCTTTTCATCTCGATAGAGCTCATGCTTATCAGAATTTGAGTGAGAGTGAATACGCACACAACGAGCGTGAACAATCACAGGTTCCCCTTTTTCAAGAACATGCTTTCTTGCTTCACTCATAGCATTCATAGAATCAAAGACATCTTTTCCATCACAGTGAATGATACGAAGGTTTTTAAAGCCAGTGAAATTATCCGCGACAAACTCATTGGCCGTCTGATCACGTTTAGGAACAGAAATTCCATAGCCATTGTCTTGAAAGACAAAAATGACGGGAAGCTTTTCATTAGAAGCGCCATTAATCGCTTCATAGCAATAACCTTCACTTACGGAGGACTCACCTTGAGAAGAGATCGCCACGCCTTTATGACCATAGCGCTTCATAGCGCGCGCTACACCTACAGCGTGAAGAACGTGATTGCCAGTACAACTTGAGACGTTATGAATATTCCATTCTGGTTTAGCAAAGTGATTAGACATATGGCGGCCACCAGAGGCTAAATCGGTGGCTTTAGAGATGCCATTAAGGATGATTTCCTCGGCACTTAGGCCAGCGCTGAGACAAGTTTGCAGGTCTCGGTAGTAAGGAAAGAGATGATCTTCGCCAAGAGTAAAGATTTGACCAATAGCGAGTTGAATGGCGTCGTGGCCAGCACAAGGAGCGTGGTAAGACCAGCCAATGGCCTGTTTTAGGTAATTAGGTGCTCTGTCGTCTAGTTTTCTTCCCAGGGTTAAAAGGGAGTACCAGGTCTTGAGAGTGGATTTTTCTGTATTTTTGGTGGTGTATTTCTTGGCTACTTTCATAAGCATGGCTTTATCCTTAAAGGGTTTAAACAGTCCTCATAGTCAATTTAATGTATTGCTTAAGGTAACTAACCTCTTTATAGGGGTCAACTTTTTAGGCATAGAAAAGGGCCTCATTCGAGGCCCTAACATACTGATTTTATAAAATTTAGCGAGGGTTCGCCCTCCTTTTTAGTAGGTGGGAAAGCCAGCACTTCGCGGAACCTCAATTGTGAGCCCGGTCGTTTCAGTGTAGGGAAACTTAAACTCAAATTCCAGATCAGTGACGTTAGCTCCATCGTCAAAGACATTTTTTACTCTAGCAGGAATTTGGGTTCCATTATTAGTGGTGATACGAATCACTGTGCCTGGAATAATGTAAGTGTTTCTAGGTACAGCAGTTCCCCCAAGGCTAGCGAGAGAAGTATCCCTTGTGAAGGTAATGGTTGTGGCACCACCAACGCCTGCAGCGAGTACGAGAGGTGGTGTGGCCGGAAATGCAGTTCCATCTATTTCCATGCGAGTTGCAGCGGGAAGGTCTCCAATAAAGTCCGTCCAATCATCAAAACTATTACAGGAAAAACCAAA
>JASBRV010000003.1 GCA_030149295.1 Bacteriovoracales bacterium
TACGGATCGGCTCGGTCTATCCAGACCTTGAGTATTATGATTCTGATGTCTGTAATTGCGGTACTTTAGAACCAATGAAGTAAGTCAGCATACCAACAACAATTCCTGGCGCGACTTCGTACATCGCCTCTGAAAGACCTGCACTTTTCCACATCAAAGTAGCAGAGATGCCAAAAACAATCATGGCAATACCTAGTGGCTCGCTAATTTTTTTATCGAGAGCATAGAGAAAGAGAAGGGGACCAAAAGAGGCTGCGAGAATACTCCAGGAAAAGACCACAAGTTCAAACACATTTGAGCCACCATAAAGGGCGACAAAAAGGGCTATTAGAGTAACTGCTGCTGTAGCAAATTTAGTAGCGTAAAGGTTGTCCTTTTTCTTGGGAACCAGATCTCTTGTGAAAGCGGCACTACAGCTGAGAATTTGCGAGTCAGCAGTAGACATGGTTGCTGAGAAAAGACCCGCTAAGACTACGCCAATTAAAACATCTGGTAGTAATTGTTGCGACATTGTCGGCAGTGCGAGTTCAGCATCAAAAGCTCCGGTCTCAGGAAGGATGACTCTTGAGACGAGACCAACGCCGTAGGTGAGAATGGTAAAGATAATGTAGAAAGAATAATAATAGGTTTGCGTCTTTTTCATATTATTGGTGTCATCAATGGTCATAAAACGAATCATGATATGGGGTTGTCCAATGACTCCTAGTCCCGCAAAAACCCATCCTAGAACAAAGAGAGTGATACCAACGGAATTGTCCCAAGGGAGTCCCGTGGGCATGATAGAGAGATAGGTTGGCGAGATTTTATCAAGTTGAGTAAAAAGCGCATTAAGGCCTCCAGCATTTTGGACACCAACAATAAAGAGCATTCCCATGGCGATCATCATAACGAAGCTTTGAGCGGCATCTGTCCAAATGGAAGCGCGAATACCTCCGGACATGCAATAAGCAAAAACGATACAAGCTCCAATAATAGCTCCAGTATTGTAGTCCCAGTCAAAGAGTACATGAAGAGCTTTAGAGCCAGCTTTGAATTGAGCTGCAGCGTAAACACCTAAAAAGAGAACCGTAATAATTCCTACAATAAAGCGAAGCTTTCTGTAGTCGGTTCCATGCCAGCGAGATAGAACACCGCCAAAACTTAGGAGGTTTTGTTTTTCAGTATTGTCTCGCAATTTTTTGTGAACAAACGAGGCCATTAACAGGTCTCCTGTAATCCAGCCAATCATGAGCCAAATAGATTGCAGGCCTGAGGTATAGGTAAAACCAATGAGGCCGATGAACATATAGCCTGAGTTGTTTGTTGCTACTGCTGAGAGGGCAGCTAACCACGGAGGAATGTCGTGACCAGCTAAAAGATAATCAGAGTTACTTTTTTTACTTACTAACGAGGAAGAGACTCCAATGAGCACAAAAATCCCCAGGAAAAAGAGAAAACTTATAACGACAGTAGACAAGAGTGGCCTCCTCGAAGAATTAATCTTAGGTATAGAAATTGATTAGATAACTAACCCACTATATCAAGACTTCGAACGAAGTAGACTCGGAATTGATTTGGTTAGGATTTTCCTAACACCTCACGAATCGTTTCTAATCCTGCCATGACTTTATCAATAAAGCTGTCTTGGCTTGAAATAAAGTGAAAATTGGGGTGTTGAGACCAAACAGATTTTAGTTTTTTGTCTAACTCTATGGCCTGCTTCTGGCCTTCGGTTCGTTGAGGATTGTTACTGCGTATATCGCTACCACCTGCAGCACCAGTTTCAAAAAAAATAACCGCATCGTATCGTGAAACTTCCTTTTCAAAAGAGGTGCTAGCTACTTGGAAAAACTCATCGAGTTCTCCCGGCCAGTAAGCAAAGCTATCAAGAGTTCCCCTGTCGCATAAAAGACAGTGCTCTGGGTTTCTTAAAGCGAAAATATCTTCGAGCTGTATTTGTAGGAGGTAAATGGATTGTTGAGTCATTTTGAGTTCGTCAGCATTACTGCCTCGAGGAAAGCCATGCTCAAAAAGAATGGTGGCTGCCTCTGGTACAATGGTTAAATTTTTAACAAATTCACGACGAAAGAGATCAAGGGCCGTTGTTTTGCCGCCTCCAGGACCTCCAGTAAGAACAATTTTTTTTCCCATATCTTCACCTGTGCTTTTTCTATACCTCATGAGTATAATGGTCTTATAAGAGTGAGGGTAGCTTTTCGTGAAAATTGTTTTTCATCATCATGGCATTTTGCCAGTTCTAAAATACGGTGGCATTGAGAGAATCCTTTTTTGGCATATGAAGGAACTCGCCAAAAGAGGGCATAAAGTTGTTCTTTTTGGGGGGAAAGGCTCTGATGTTGAGCGATATGGAATTGAATTTCATGAAGCTCCCCAGAGCACTGAAGAGTTTGAAGAACAGATCCCCGATGATGCGGACTTGGTTCATTTAACCTTTAATTATACCTTCAAAAAACGAGAGATTCCCTGTCTTATCAATATTCAAGGCAACGGCCAACCAGGAGAGGAATTTCCTCTCAATACTGTTTTTGTGTCCAAGCGCCATGCTAAAAATCATAGCAGTGAGACCTTTATTTATAATGCCATTGATTTAGAAGAGTACCCCTATGAATCAAGACCCTTTCAACTCAATGACCTCATGTTTTTGGCGAAAGGGTCTTGGAGCGTAAAAAATCTTAAGCAATGCGTTTGGCTAGCAAAGAAATCAAAAAAGAAATTGCATATTGCTGGTGGAAAAACCTTGATTCCTTCGCGCTATATTCAATCTTATGGCATGGTCGGAGGAGTTGAGAAGTTAAGCATCTTGAAAAAGACCGATGCTCTTCTTTTTCCTGTGCGCTGGCATGAGCCTTTTGGGATTGCCATTATTGAGGCCATGGCCATGGGCAGTCCCGTTTTTGGCTCTCCCTATGGAAGTCTGCCCGAGCTTATTGGGGAGGAATGTGGTTTCGTCGGAAATAATAAAGAAGAGCTTTTAGAGGCACTAATCTCTAATAAAAAGTTTGATCGTGATGCGATTCGTGCTTATGTTGAAAAGTTCTTTTCGATTGAAGTCCTTACTGATGCCTATCTTTTGCATTATGAAAAGATTCTTGCTGGAGAGAGCCTCAATAAAAATAACCCTACTTGGGTGGAAGAAAAGCCACCTTTAGATTTACTGCCTTTTTAGTAAAATAATCTTAAATATTTTCGGAGAATTTTTTAATGGTTGATGAAAAAAGTTTAGCTGCAGAAATCAGAAAAGAGCTTAATTCCATAAAAAGAGATTTGGATGAAGGTCTTAAAGCGAATGATCCGGCGAAACTTGAAGAGAAAGTCAAAAACTCTTCTGACATTTTGCAAGAGCTCTCTCATTTTTGTGGTGAAGTCGTAGGCCCCGATAAAAAAATGCAAATGTCCGTGAATGTTTATTTGAAAGATATTATCTCTATCTGGAAGAAGAAGTTCTGGAGTATTGATATCGTGGGAACATCTGAAGGTTCTCTTGAAATCACTTGCTCAAAGTTGATGTTTAAAAGAGCTATGGAAAACTTAATTCTCAACTCCATGGAAGCCGGTGCTTCTGAGGTTGTTATTAAAGTAACATCAGAAGGAATTATTTTTAAGGACGATGGTGATGGTATTAGCCCTGAAGATGCCGCTGAAATTAAAGAACGAGGGACTACCAAAGAGAAGGGGCGAGGATATGGTTTGGGCATTGTACGAGGTTTTTTAAAACCTTTAGGGTGGTCTCTTAAATTAGAAAATAATAAAGATGGTGAAGGTTTGTGTGTCACCTTAAAAAAAGGGGCTGCTTAAAACAGCCCCAATCTTATGAAATTTTGATCGAAATAAATTAAAGCTGAGAAAGCTTTGAAAGAGCGAATGCCGCGTCTTTGCTAAGAGCTCCTGCGTATTCAGTCCAAAGAGCACCAGCTGCTTCAAATCTCTCTTGGTTGTCCTCAATACTTGCTGTTTCATCAGCAATAAGATCTTTAAGAGAGTTGATTTCTTCAATTTCATTTTGAAAAGCGAGAACCTCTGAATCAGTAAGTTCAGCCTTTTCAATTTGCTCAGAAGTAAGTTGTGCAGAAAGATCTGCTCTACCGTTGTCATCGAGAAGAACGAGACCAGCAAGTAAGAAGGCAGGATAAGTGATAACTCGATAAGTGATGTAAGTCGTTCTTGTGAAACCTCCACGACGTCCATAACGACGATAAGTTGTGGTTCTACCATCGACAATCCAGATCTGTGAAAGGTCCATCAGGGCTAGACCAGCGATCGCCGTAGCAGATGAGTCAGTGGCCAGACCAACAACGGCGTGACTTGGTTGAGTGAATACGAGTGCCATAAGTAGGGCACAGCTTGAAAGTAGTTTTTTCATTAGTCTTCTCCTTTAAATTGATATATATGTTTTCCAATACCAATGGGTTTACCGTCTTTGGTTTTAAATAGCTCCCAACTTCCGATAAGAGCGTCTGTTTGTGATGTGATGGTGAGTCGCCCTAAATGAGGATTAACAGGGGCAGGGGAGGCGAAGCCCGTGTCCGCAATAATTTTGTAATCAAAACGAGTTGATCCACGCTTTAATTTGGCGACAAGATATTGATCTTCTTTAGATGCCGGTAAAAATCCGACGAGATTCTTTTTTTGTAGTATTTGAATGCTATCCATTTTTTTGTCTGTGCTGTTTTTTCTTTCAATAAGAACGGGAAAGTCTTCTGTTGTTGTCTCAATTGGAAGAGTATCAAAGAAGGTCGAATCAGATTCAATCCTTCCTTCTAAATCTTTCATCGCCAAACGTAAGCCTTTTCTTGCAGCCGTTCTTACTTTGCGACCAAAGGTTGTAAGAGAAGCATGATCTTTAAACCAGCCTTGTTCTTTCCACTCTTCAAGGAAGAGTTCGCCACGACAGCCAACGAGTCCTAAGAACTTAAGTCCGGGATGAGCCGCTTGAAAAAGACTTTTAAGGTCTCTATTTTTGAAGTCGATAATCGAGCGACTTTGAGCAATTCCGTTGTCACTAAAACCAGCATGTCCTACCCAGATAAGAGCTTTCACTTCAGGGTCGCTAAGGTGTTGATAAAGATCTTGGGGGGTAGCAAGGTGCTTAATGATAATTTCTTGCTCTTTTGCATAATGAGGAAATTTTTTAAGCGACTTATAAAAGCGCTCTTCTAATTTTTCATTAATATTCCAAGAGCGAAAGCGCAGGGGAGGGCGATTTTCATCGGGGTCCAAACTCGTTAAGAGGACCATCTTTCCAAGAACGGAAATATTGATAAATAGGGCACATACACATAGCACGATATTTTTCATGAGAGGGGGGTGTATCATGCTGCTTCGCGCATCAGCAATGGAGGGGATAAAGTCTACACAGTTCTTGTTGTGGCACACCTCTTTTAAGAGTAAGGTGAAGAGTATGGAGTGCCCCACAATTAGTGATTTCAAGGACTTTCTAAGGGATATTAAGACCCGTCTCAATCGCTATGATTATATAAACCCCCATTACAATAAGAGGCGAAAAGCGCAGCCTTACAAATCTGTGTATTTAATGATGGGGAATCGATATAATCTCTTTAGTATTTATGAGGATACTGAAATCGAGGCCATAGGCCAGCTAGCATCGTTTTTGGAAGATTACCTAGATGGTCTTTATCCAGAGCTTAAAGCTCCTTTTGAAATGGTCCCTAGTCAACGAGGTAAGCTTCTTAAGCCAATGGCACTCAAACGGATCTCTGGTCTTTATATTGTTTGGCAGGGCAAGGCCACCAATCCGGAAAAAGGCGAATATTGATGGAAGAAGAAAAAATCGCAGAATACCTTCACGACGTGACCAATAAGGGAGTTGCCTGTCAGAGCTACCTGCGTCTTCTCAAAAGAAGTGAAAGCCTAACGGCTAAAGATAGAGAATTGCTTGAAAAGGCGTATGACGAGTTGATGGAAACATTTAAGGTTATCAAAGATTTTCGCGCCCAACTTAAAAGATAGAGAAATCTCGTCCATTTACCCATTAAATTGGCATATTCTAGAAAATAAAATCATTTAATATCTTGAATTTTCGTGCCGTCTAATATTGATCGATACTATATCGAGGATGAAATTTGAAATAAACACAGAGTTAACCCTTTCGGCAGAAGTGGAGAAGGTCGTAAGGTCCCAGCGAGTCTTTGCGTTAGGTTCAGATCAAGAAATGAGCATAACGAATGTTGATTGCTCTTTAATCGTGATGAACTTTATATTGGGGTCTTGGTGTCCCATGTGTATGAATCACATTATTGCCATATCCAAAGTTCTTCTCGAAATGGAAAAGAAAAATTTTAGGATCTTGATTGTGACGACAGAGAAAGAAAAGTCGCTGCGTGATTCTCTACAAAAGGTTGCTGAGGGAGGATTCAACTCTTCTAATTTGCTTTTTATACCTGGGGCCTCAAAAGATCTGCTAAACTCTTTCTCATTAAGAATTCCGCTTTTTGGTTTTTCAAAACCTGCTACTTTTCTCATAGAGGATTTGAAAAAGGTGAAAATGTTATCAAAAGGAATTCCAAACAAAGAGAAAGTTGCCTGCGATTTAGCGGGGTACTTTGGAACAAAAAGTTTAGAAGCGGCTTGACCAAGGAAGTGTTATCGTCTTACCCCCGATAACTAACCTTATGTGGGGTATAAGCATTTGAAATTATTGACTTTTTATTACAAGTTCTTTGAGAACTTTGCCATATCCATCAAAGGTGTTTTGGGTGGGAAGGGCCTTGCGTTCTTTGAGAATTTTGTGGGCCTTTGGCAAATGATAAAAAGGAATGCCCACATAGAGGTGATGTTCGATGTGATAGTTCACATTGTGAGGGGCCACGAAAAAGGTTTGCCACCAATTAACGACCGTTCGCGAGCAAAGGGCTTGATTGTTGTTGGGCTTATAACCAGAGTGTTCAGCGATGCCGCGAATGCGAAGAAAAAGCTGCAGCCACGTCATTAAAGGCAAAAGCCATAAAAAGAAATAAAGCCACGGTCTTTGAAAGTAAGCAAAGAGCGCAAAGAAAAGTCCATTAGGTATAAGAATGGTCGCTGCCAGAAAAAGGGGTGATTGCTTTTTTTTACTCGCATTCTTTTTTTCTTTGGTGACCTCCCTCGCTCTCTTATGCTGACCATAGAGAAAGTAGTGAATGAACTTAAAGTAGCTCAGGCCAAAGAGATCGCGGCAAATTTTTCGAAAGAAACTCCCCTTCCCTATGGGATAACCTGCGATGAGAGAAAGATCGGGGTCCTCTTCTTGAAGAGGGACTTTGTGATGAAGTAAGTGATTTTTTTTGTAACTATCAGATGAAAAAAGAATCGGGCCAGCCACAAAGGCCTGAGAAATAAAGTCTGAAACCTTCGGTTGCGGGTGAAGCCTACGATGAGCTCCATCGTGCATAATAATGGCCAGAGCCAGTTGGGTGCGCGCGATAAAGGGAATCAAAAGAGCAATCACCCACCACTTGGGAAAAGCAATACCAATGGCAAAGAGGCTAAACAATAAGAGGTAATCAAAAAAAAGGGCCAAGTAACCTTTCCAGGGAGAAAGTTGACTTAGCTCTTTGATTTCTTGGGGCTTTAACATAAGCCCATTGTACAATTAATTGAAATTGGGTGTAATTTTTTTAATAGTGTTGCGTCAAGCACATGAATTTACTATGTTCTTGGGCACCAACTGCAACCCAAGAAAGACCTATGAAAAAGACTATTTTTGCGCTCCTAGGCGCCCTCCTATCCCTAAGCACTTTTGCCAATGTGGACACTCTAATTTCCCAAATGGATCTCACCAGAAAAATCGGCCAAATGCTTCTCGTTGGCTTTCGAGGTCAAAGTGTGAACTCACGCCATGAGATTGTTAGAGACATCAAAAAATACAAAATCGGGTCGGTGATTCTCTTTGAGTACGATGCACGCACAAGAAAAAGGGCCCGTAATATTGGTTCTCCCGATCAATTGAGAAGACTTACGAGTGATCTGCAAGCCTATTCTGACATTCCCCTTTTCATCAGTATCGATGAAGAAGGAGGATTGGTGAGCCGATTGAAATCTCGCTATGGTTTTCAATCCTTTCCTTCTCAGCAAGAAGTAGCCGCTCGTGGTGACCTCTCTTATACCTATGACAATGCTTTTTCTCTATCCGCGCAACTAGCGGAATTTGGCATTAATATGAACTTTGCTCCTGTCGTTGATGTGAACACAAATAGGCAAAACCCTATCATTGGTAAGCTTAAGAGAAGTTTCTCTGTTGATGAAAATCAAGTGACGGATCATGCCCGCGAGGTGATCAAGGCCCACCAAGATAATAGAGTGGCGACAGCACTTAAGCATTTTCCCGGTCACGGCTCATCTACCAAAGACAGTCATAAGTCTTTAGTAGATGTGACTCAGACTTGGGATCAGCGCGAGCTCACTCCTTTTCGCGTTTTAAATGAGGAAAATAATGTTGATATGATTATGACTGCCCATGTATTTAATAGAAACTTGGACTCTCAATACCCTGCTACTCTTTCTGAAAAAATCATTGGAGGACTTTTACGAGACCAGATTGGTTTTGAAGGCGTGGTCATTAGTGATGATATGAATATGAAGGCCATTGCTGATCATTATAAGCTTGAGTTTGCAGTTGAGCGCGCAATTAAGGCCGGAGTCGATATCCTGCTCTTTGGAAATAATTTGGACTACGATAAAAATATCGCAAAGAAAGTCCAGCGTATCATCAAGCGCCTCGTGAAGCGTGGTGTGGTAAGTGAAGAGCGTTTAGATCAGTCTGTTAAGCGTATTCTCAAACTCAAAGAAAAGCGCGGACTTCTATAGTAAATATTGACAGTATTTGAGTAGTGAAAAAAAAGTTTGACTTATCAAACACTGTTCCATAACATTGAGTTAATCATCTCTGGAGCTAACTTCTTAGTAACTCTAGTTCTTTAAGTAGTATTGTGCCTAAAGGGAGTCCCAGGCCTCGAGGGGACTCCCTTTTCCAAAATTTTCATTTTCTTAGATACGGTTTGACGAAGAAGGCCCTTCAGGAGAGAACTCTCATTATGGATAGCTTATTCACAGAATTTTTCTCATTGACATTGGAGCCAAGTCAACGGCTTTATTGGCCCTTTGTTCTCAGTTCTGTACTGGTGGCCTTCCTCTATAGCTATAAAGATGGATACAGAGAGCGTTGGCGCGAAATAGTTCATCCAAGTTCTCAAACAGATGCAAAAATTTTTTTTCTCAATCTTCTTTTGAAGACTTTTATATTCCCCTTATTTCTCTTCTCTACTTTTTCGGTTTCAGTTGGTCTTCTTAAGGCTTTAAGAAGTGTATTTGAAGGCTCACCAGGTCTCGCTTGGTTACCGTGGCAGCAAAGTTTAGTGGCGACAATTCTCGCTTTTGTTTTAAACGACTTTTTTCGCTTCCTTCAGCACTACCTTATGCACCAGCTACCAGGGCTTAGACTACTTCATCGCACTCATCATTCTGCCTTGGTTTTAACCCCTTTGACTCTTTTTAGAACTCATCCGATTGAGGCACTGATTGCTGGGGCAAGAAATGTTCTTTCCATGGGGATCACCTTTGCTCTTTATTCATTTCTTTTTGAAAGAGTGGTCAATGTTTACGATTTTCTCGGGGTGAATCTTTTCGGCTTTCTCTTTAATGCCGCCCTTTCTAATCTGCGCCACTCCCCTATTCCTTTTAGCTTTGGCCCGCTTGAATATTTCATTATTTCTCCACGCATGCATCAAATTCACCATTCCAATAACCCTAAGCACTGGAATAAAAATTACGGTGTGGCGCTCTCCCTTTGGGATCAACTGATGGGAAGTTTTTATCGACCCACAAGTACTGAGGCAAAAAATCTGTCCTTTGGTCTGCACTTAGAAAATTCCCTTGAGGCCTTTGAAGAGGCGACGACCCTAAAGGGTGTGCTCATTCCCCGAGAACTTTTAAAGGGTAATCCTGACACTAGAGAGCTTAATCTTCTTAATTCTTAGGCTTTTTTTGAGTAAGAATCGTGGATTTTCTTACAATCTCCATGAAAAGAGTGAGTATTTTTCATGAGCTCCTCTCATTGTGTTTTTCCTTTGTTAGTCTGAAGTCGAAATTACACCATTTCAGACATTTTAATCAGGGAGACCCACAAATGATGAATTCGGCAAAATCTTTATTACTTATTACGGTTTTTCTTGGGCTTTCAGTTTCTTCTTTCGCTCAGTCTCGCTCTGCTGATGAAAGAGCGATTGAAAGATACGCACAGGAAATTCAATTACTCTCTCAAAGAAGACTTCCTCGTTTAACTGACAGAGAAGTTTCTCAGCTAAGAGGAGCTCTCGAAAATGCACGTGCCATTCTCATGGGTCGGCGTGTACCACCAACGCGTGTTTGTCTTCATGATCCCAGTGGACAAGCACCTTCCGTGCAAAGACAAATTGAAAGAGTCGCGAAAGATTATTTTGGTCTTTTCACTTTCGATGCTGAAGATCACGCTGAGGAGTGGATGGCAAAGTATCCTTGCTCTCTTGCTAATCAATATGAAGAAAATGCTGAGGCCCTCTTCAAAACGGCGAGAGAAGTTTTTGATCTCTTCAAATTCGATGCGGAAAAGTTTACCAAGGAAAATGTTGAAAAAGTTTGTGATGCTTCTATCCTTTTTAAAACAGCACAATCTTACTACGACCTCGGTCGTTCTCGTCGTATGTCCACCAGCGAAGCCGAGCAATATGCTCAAGCCCGCATCGCTAAAGATGGCTTCTACACCTGCCAATTTGGTCAATAGAATCGGCTAGACAAGGGATTTAAGGGGCTATTAGGCCCCTTTTTTTTTGCCTATAATATGACAAACCAACCTTTGGAGTGTCCTATGAAAAATTTCCTTTTTACGGTTTTAAGCCTCTTTCTTTTTCAGGCTCAAGCAGGCGATCTCTACTCTCTCAATATGAAAAAAACGGATGGCAGTGAATTTCCTTTGAAGTCTCTTAAAGGGAAGGCCGTACTTTTTGTGAATGTGGCCACTCGTTGTGGGTATACTGGTCAGCTTGATGATCTTGAAAAACTTTTTCAAAAGTACAAAGAGAAAGATTTTATGGTGGTTGGTATTCCATCGAATGATTTTGGAGGTCAAACTCCTGAAGGAGATAAAGAGGTCGCAAAGTTTTGCCGCTTAAAGTACGGAGTGAGTTTTCCTCTGACCGCAAAGACTCCCGTTAAAGATGAGGGTAAACCTGAGCTCATTAAAATTCTTCTCAATGGTGGTGAAAATATCAAATGGAACTTTGAGAAGTTTCTTGTCAATAAAGAGGGTCAAGTGATTGGGCGATTTGAAAGTGGAGTCACTCCCCTTTCTAAAGAACTTACGGAAAAAATTGAATCCATTCTATAAAGATGGCATGATGAAGACAGCGAGGGATTCATCATGCCACTTTTATTAGAGCCAGAAGACATTCAGTCCTACCCATTCTCACCCCTAGAGAGACCTCAAAAAGTACTCATGGTAGACCCAGAGCATTTTGATGTGACTTATCAGATAAACCCTCATATGGGATCTGATGGGGAAGAACTCCCTATAATCGATGAAAAGAGGGCTCGTTATCAATGGGAGAAACTCAAAGAAAAGCTTAAAGAGCTCGGCCTAAATGTGACGAGTTTTCCTGGTCAGGAAGGGCTTCCCGACATGGTCTTTGCCGCTAATCAGGTATTACCCCTTGATTCAAAAAGGATCCTGCTTAGCCGAATGGCCCATGAAGAGCGCGCTGGAGAAGTTCAACATTTTAAAGACTACTTTGAGCATCATGGTATTCAAGTTATTGAGTTGCCAGAAGAGGTAGAAAAGTTTGAAGGAACGGGCGATGGTCTGTGGCATCCTGGGATGGATCTTTTGTGGTGTGGTCAGGGTTTTCGCACAGATCGCACGGGCACTGCTCATCTCGCAGATAAGATGGGCCTTGCTGTTGCCCCTTTGACTCTCATAGATCCTTATTTTTATCACCTCGATACATGTATGAGTATTATTGATGGCCAAACAGTGGCATGGGTCCCTGAAGCTTTCAGTGAACGCTCTATAAGAGTGGTTGATAGCTTTTTTAAAAGAAAAATTGAAGTTCCCTACGAGGAGGCGAAAGAAACCCTCGCCTGTAATTGTTGGTGCCCTGATGATAAAAATGTTCTAGTTCCTTTGGGGGCTAAAACCCTCAAAACTTCTCTAGAGACTTTAGGTTTCGAGGTCCATCAAGTCGACACCAGTGAGTTTCAAAAGGCCGGGGGCTCAATCTTTTGTCTTAAGCTCGCCTACTTTTAAGAGACAGTAAATTTAGTGAAGAGAATTCTTAAAATCTCATCATCTTTGAGCTGACTATTAATGTGTTTTTGAAGAATGTTCTTAAGAACACCACGCCCTTCTAATTTTAAAATATCTTGTGGTGTTTGATTGTTAAAAATAGAGATGATTTCATCTCTTAGGGTTGGAGTTTTATTGATAATCTCGGTGAGGTCTTTATCAATTGGCGTTTGCACTAAGAGTGTAATGGAGATTTTGATAAATCTCTGAGGTCCTGAAGGCCTGGCAAGGTTAATGGCAAAATCTCCAAAGGGATACTCAACGATCTTTTTTCCTTCAGGAGCCTTAGGGATATAGGGCGATTGGATTGGTTTTTGTACAGGTGGAGAGCTCTTGGTAGTACTTTTATCCACCTCATCATTGATCGAATATTGATTGAAAAGTAAAAAAACCGCTATCAACGTGTTGATAATAATTAAAATGGCGAGAAGTGGGTTTTTAGGAGCCTTCATTGGCTTTTATTTTACAGAGCTTCTTCAGTTTGCGCAAAAATTTCTCAAGGCCTCGGAGCCGCGATTTTGAGGGCAATTGGCTTCTGTTTTAGGAACTTGCCCTCTTTGAAGAGGGGTTCTAAAGAGCCTCAAAAGGCCTAAGGCTTCCAAGCTTGCGAGGGGTTTGACGTCTAGGATGGGGTTACCTGAGAGATTGAGCTCTTTAAGGAAGGGAAATCTTTGGTTTTCAAAAACTCTAAGATCACCGATACGATTAAAAGTTAAGTTTAACTCTATTAGGAAAGGAATATTTTTTAAAAAGTCGAGTTCAGAGATATCACATTGACTGGCGGAAAGAATTTTTAAAGCAGGACTATTTTTAGGAAAAATAACGCCTCCGTTAAAAAAGTCTTTCAATTCTAGCTCTTCTAGTTTGTTGAGTTTACTGAGATCAAGGGGAGCATTATCTCCCGTGATCTTTAAGTACTTAAGATTCTCCATAAGGCCTACAATCATAGGTGAGGCTAAAACAGTATTTCTGGCATCAAAAGACTCAAGATGAGGAGCTATGGTTTCTAGTCCAAAAACCACAGAGGAATTTAGGCTGGTGATGATAAGCTCTTTTATTTTGAGAGGGTTTAAAACTCTCAAGTCTTTTACACTTGTACCAGAGAGGTTAAGAGACTTGAGTCCTTTTATGTTGAGTATGCCCCTGATGTCATAAAGAGGGTTATTCTCAAAAGAAACTTCTTCGATTGTGTTTTCCTGAAGAAAATCAAGTGTCTCGAGCCCCAAGTTTTTTATTTGTAACTTTTTGATATTGAGACCCTTAATGGACTCAAGATCGACAAAGGCCTTGGGGTAATTAAGAAGATGGAGTTCCTTTAAAGAAGGCATAAGGCTAAGGGGGGCAAGAGAAATCTTGCTAGAGGTGACTTGGTTGTAGTCGAGATAAACTCTTTCTAAGCCTTCAAGATAGCGAGTGATCTGGCCACAGTCTTCATAAAAGTCACCACTTTGATCCTGGCCAAGATCATCGACTTTTTGATCGAGAAGAATCTTAAGAAGGTTCCACTGAGGAGAGCCAATATCTCGGCTTTGACACCACTGTCCGAGACTCTTAAATTCGGCTCTTGCTTCTGATCGATCAATATTTTCAAAGGGCTCTGACTTGTGAAGAACGCTATCGCTGGTTTGCTCAATCCAATGGCCATGAGCTCCTAAGAAGCTGTAAAGGCTTTGGTTTTGAGCGCAGTCGACATGATAAGGAAAATCGTCATCACCCGTTTGGGCCATGGCTTCTGGGGTCAGAACGAGGTCAAAACCATTGGTTACTCCAATGATATGCCATCTTCCTTTAATCTTAACGTAGGCGGGACCCCCACTATCTCCATGGCAAGAGCCCTGGCCCTCATCCCCTTCAAAGAGAAGGATATGGAAAAAGCGAGGGTTATTGATATAGCGTTTAAGACGAGTGCGACCCCAAAGCTTTTGACCAGCGCGAATCACATTAGGTTCTGGGTGATGATCGCCAAAGCCAACCTGGATGACTTCCATTCCTATATGAAGTTTTGAGGGGTCACTGAGAATGGGTAGTGTTCTAAAATTCTTGGGAGCATGGCCACTGAAACGAACCCATGCCACATCAAAACTGGGAAAAGTCATTTCCCAATCAGTGGGGTGACGAGTGTCCCATGCTTCAATATCTCTATAGAGCTCTTCTTTGGCCAGTGTGGTGTCATCGCCAAAGTAAATTCTTATGACCTGATCTTCTTTATCCACAAGGCAATGCTTAGCTGTAGCGACAATATTGGGAGCCACTAAGGATCCGGTACAAAAGATTTTTCCGTTCTCTTTAACCAAAGCAACAGCATTGTTGGCACCAGGATTCTCCGGCCCTAGAGAAGCCCCTGAGATGATCTTTTGGGAGCCCTGAGTGTGAGAAGCGGCCAAGAAGATAAATAGCGTAAGAAACTGTTTTTTCAGCATTAAGGCTATGTATCAAATTTTAAGGAGGAGGAGAAGAAAGAAGTAATATCTATCTCTAAAGATACTATATGCTTCGCAGATTCCTGAGGTGGGCTCCCTTAATTTTTTTGCTCAAGATATTGAATTCCATCAATGTCCTCTACACCAAGACTAATCGTTTCATTAGCTCCTGGAGAATCTGAATCATCCTCCGCAAATTGCTTCAGTGCATCCAGATTACCCTTATCACCTGTTCCAGAGCCACTCGCTAAATTTCGCCCCTCTTCAGTAAAGAAGTTACTTCCCAATTCCATTGCAAGAGCCGTGGTATTTTGGCCTTTTGAGCCATCACTACTATTTACCTCTAAGAAACTAGAAACCACATTTGAATAATGAACCACCTCAGCAAGATCTTCTGCACTTCTTTCAACTGACTTTTGAATATTGGCGATTGGGTTGGGAGGATTTGCTGTTTTCTTTTGAGCCTCACTGACCATTTGAGTATCGGAAAGCCGCTTATTAAGACTAGCCTGAAGAGCTTTCCTTTCATTGTTGTATTCTTTTTCAATAATTTGTTTGAGCGCCTCTTCAAGTGTCGTTGCTCCCCCTGCCTTGTTAGCATCAACCTTCGCTTGAGTTTGTTCGACAAGCTTGGCATAACTCTCATCAGTCATGCCCTTACTTTTAAAATATTTTTTGATCTCTTCCTGATCAGCTTTTGGGTTTTGAACAAGGTCCTTTTCAATCTTCTTTTTTAGAGCAAGACCTCTGATAAAAAACTCATCTTCAACCTTTTTATTATCTTCTTCGCTCGTAAGATAATCATTACAACTCTCATCATTGGGATTATTAGCACATTCTTCTAATTTTTTGGCTTCCTTTTTTACCTCATCAAGATATCCCGATTCTCTTACTAGTTCATTAGAGCCAATATTTGTCAGTTTATCTGTATTCACCTGATTGACCTGTAAATTTTTTACCTCAAGACTTTGACCCTGAACTTTACCAAACTCCTTTTTCACATCTTTCACTTTGGCCAAAGCCAACTTAACTCCTGTCATGTAACGATTAAGCTCGCATGCCGAAATGATATTCAAATTTTTGTTTTCATCCGCTTTCTTCTCATATTCATCTTGAATCTTTGTGTCTCTATCAAAGACAACTGAATAAAGTTCACCCTGGTAATCTTTTTGCTCTAGATAGGCAGTAGGATCACCACGACACTCTTTTGGAATATTTAAAAGACATGCATTAAAAGCCCTAAAGTTTGAAGTGCTGACAACACCATTTTGCTCCACAACTCCAGCCGTTAGGTTTTTTAAATTTTGTTCTCTTCTGTAAAGAGAAAGACCGATATCATTTGGGTCAACTTTTCCGTTTTTATCTGCATAAATACAATAGTCACTGACTTGGAGGATCAAAGATTTCCCTAGTTGTGATTCGTATAAGCTATAAAATGTTCCATGATCAACAGCATTGACTGCACCATTTGGAGCTTGGTCTTTTTGATAAAGTGACTTTTGAATACGCTCCCCTAGGTAATCACCTAACTTTTTCAAAGCTTTTGAATTCTTCTTTTGAAAACTATTGAGATTATAAGCGTAACCACTAGGGTCTTTTCCTGTACTGGATGCCTCTGCATTTTCGAGGTGCTCTTGAATATCATCCTGGATGTCTGCAACGCCATCCCACACACATGTATCTTTATCAGTCCTTTGATCATCTGGAACACTATTAGCCTCTTCTCTTTTAATTTGGGCTTCACATTTATCAATCGCTTCTTGAACCTTTGGGAATTTTTCAATGAGATTTTCAAGCTGAGAACCTTCATTTTTCACCACCACGCCAGCACGGGTGTCATCTATAGGGCTCACCACCTCAGCGCGAATGCTGCAGGCAAACATAAAAGCAAAGAGGAGAAAGAAAAGAGGTTTTCGCATAAAATCATTATCCTATGAGACAGACTTAGGCCTATCCCCTATTTCTCTTCCTTTCGGTAATTTCAGATAGTTATATTAGTTAGAAAGGCCTCATTATTGACCCTAAGGTGGCGAAAATTGGCGGCAAAACAATAAAAAAAGGGGGGATCACGGCAATTTTCCCCCCTTCATTATAGCTAAAGATCATTCCTCGATCTCGCCTAAAACTTACTTTTTTACTCTTATTTAATGTTTCATCCCCTATTTTTAAAAAACTCCGATGAGTTGGCAAATTTTTATTGTGTTAAGGACTCTCTTGGATTTGCTTTGATTTCTTTATAATTCAAGATATCTCCACTTAAAAAATCCACTCGGGCCAGGTCCCTCATACGATGCTCAAGACTAAGCTTGTACATCATATCCTCGGGGGAGACGCCCTCTTTTTCTAAAGAAGCTCGTGCCCTTTCATCTAAATTCTTTTTAAAAGACTTATTCTTGGCAATCATGTCTGCGTACATTTTATCAAAAGACTTTTCGAGCCTCTCCATTTCAACTTTTTTAGCTTCTTCTTTTTTAGAAAGCTCATTTTGAATTTTCTCTGTCACTTCTTTTTTACGAAAATCCTCTGCACGCTTACTCACAAAATGGCGATACTTTTCTGGAAGCTCCAATCCACCATTGATCATGGAACTGAGAATAACCTTCGCCAACGCTTTAAAAGACTTCGTTATATGGTAATTACAACGAAGAACTTGAAATAAAGTAATATCCAAGCAAAAGTCAGCTGGGTTTAGTTTTTCCTTTCCATAAACAAAGTGATCTTTGCCTGATTCTTTTTCATAACGAAAATTAAATTCTCTTCTCATATTGAGAATATCAATTTCTCGAAGGTCTAACTCTCTTAAAGGCTTCTCTCCGTAATAATCGAGAAGATCTTGATAAAAGGAATCCCTTTCTTCTTTTGCTTCGATGAGGCTTCTGCCTTGAAAGGTGACAAAAATATCCCAATCGCTTATGCCTCGTTTTTTCTTTATGGTGAATTCAAAGTTTTTTAGATTCTCCTGAATCCTTCCCAGATACTCCCCTATTTGACGACGCTTTTTCTTTGAGCCGGTAAGGCCTATCACCTGAGCAAGCTCTTCTAAGCTAAAGAGGAATTGATCACCAAATTTCTTTCTTTTTGAATAAAGAAAAATTAAAACCCTTCTTTGCGGTCCAGATTTCAAAGAGAGGTAAGCATCTGAAGAAATAACAGAAACATATTCATCGTAGAGGTTCTTTACAATATAACTATCAAACTCAACAAAGAAGACATCCTGATAATTAGCAAAATCCACGTCTGTCGCCCCAACGCGCACCCTCCCTGATTTGAGAATAATCTTGGTGTCTTCATTCACAAGACCTATTTGGCCAGTATGCGCATTATAAGCAAAATTTTTAGTTTGCATGCTTTGAGACTTAATTTTTCGAATCGCACGGGCCACTTTATTTCTTGAGTTTTCAGAAAGACCTAAGCGGCGGCAAACTTCTGCCAAGGTGTAATAAACACGAAAGCCGTTCATTTTGTCTTTGCTATTACGATTGCGGTCTCGTTGCTCCCACGCCATGGTTAAGAGCACGAGAAGCACATCATTTTCAAAGGCCTGTAATGGCCCCTCATTCGACTGTGTTGTCACCTCAAGCATATAAACCGAGCCACTATCATCAACAGAGCGCACGATGGCCTTGTGCTCTTCAGTCTTGTCGTAATCGTCAGTGAGGTAATATTTGAAAGGAAGGGCAAGGCCCAGATTGATTTCTACCTTAAAGCGATCGTCCGCTGCTTCACCAGTATCAAGTTCAGTAGGTGTGAACTCTAAGTCGTGATCGACTTTAATGACTGATTCCACTAAAGAAGGATCGAGGTCGCTATCTTCAATGATTGTTCCCTGCATAGCTCTTCCCTGCTATTAAATAATTTAAGAACTAAATTTATTATGATTCAATTCAAAATCTTTGGCCACAAAAATGTCCCTAAAAGTACCGCTCATTTCGCACTATCCCTAATAGTCTCGCTAAAAACTTTAATCCCTAAAAAAACAGCCGCTGTTTTTTCTCCCAAGAAGTACCGGCCAAATTTTTGTCCCTATCAGTACATAGCAAAGGTCAAAAATGGTCCCATTAAAGTTCAAGTGTCAAAATTGTCCCCAATAGTACAGCCCGCTTAAGAATCTCAGCAGCTACTTTCAAAATTGTCCCTAATAGTACAGTTGTAAATTAGTGAGTGACCAACTGGGTGTATCCGTAGGGACATTGACCTGTACTAATAGGGAGAAAGGCCTTTCTCGGCATGTATCATTAGGGACTTATTTAAATAGGGCTGTACTCAAAGGGACAAAGGACTGTACTCGTACGGACTTTAGCCTGTACCAATAGGGATCTTGCTATGTACTTGTAGGGACTTAAGTCTTATTAACTTACTGAAATCACGAACAAAGTCCCTAGTAGTACCGCCTATATATAAGTAAGTAAGTTTAATTATATATACTATTAATAGGCTGTACTCATAGGGACCACTTTAAATTTTGTGTGTGTGTATCCCTAAAATTTTAATGTCTCTTCTATAAATGTCCTTAGCTCACTTTCAGTTTGTATGCCCTTAAAGTCGATAGTATCGATCTGATCTTCGATTCTGTCGCAAAAGGATTGTAAGAGGATTCTTAAAATCGTGTTATCGGTAATTCTTTTGTTAGACCTGTACTCGTAGGGCAATTCTCTCTTAGCCCGAGTAATTTCTGAGCAAAAAACTTTAAGGAGATCAACATCTTCTGCTCTTAAACGCGCGCCTTTTTGAATATAGCGATCAAAAGTTCGCTCAGGATAACGTTTTTGACCCTTTTGTTCTTTTTGATCTCTTTGACCATGCTCATGAAGATTTCGGGGTGTACTCGTAGGGACCTTTTCTTCAATAGGTTCCTCTTTTTTTGTTGGCCCCTTTGCCTTCACTCTTCTTGCTGAAGTAAAAAATTCTTCCATTGATCCTGACATTAGGCCTCCTTCCCTGGTAAGCGCTTACTCGTTAATTGAGCCTCTTGAGTTTCAATTGCTTTTATTCGCTCAAGCATTTCATCGACGAGTCCTAAATATTCTTTGTGTCCCCTCTCTGATGCTTTTGTGACATCAAAAATAGTTTTACGCTCTCGTGGGAGAAAGGCAAATTTAGATGAGATGGGAATGACTGTTTCAAAGAAATGAATGCCTGTCTTCTCACTTAGATCTGAAAGCTCAACGATAGCTTTTTTTGCCATCTTTGGTCTTTTATCCATAGAGGAGATAAAAAAGCCAAGAGGTTCCAGATAAGGATTTTGAAGTTTCTTAACTTTTAGGCCTGCGGTTATTGTGTCTCCAATTGATTCCATTGAGAGGTCACTTGTTTGCACAGGAATGAGAAAGTAATCCGCAGCGAGCAGGGAGCTGACGGTGGTTATTCCCAGAGAAGGTGCATTGTCGATAAGAATAAAGTGGCACTCCCCTAGTCTTTCAGAGTTTTCGATGAGTTCCTTTAAGAGATTAAAACCCTCAAGTCCCAACTGATTAAGAAGGGCTTCTATATTGTAATTGGCGCCTCTGGCATCTTTTTTTTCAGAGGGAATGATAAATAGATTTTCTCTTTCGGTTTCATAGAAAACCTCATCGAGACTTCCCCCATTGGCCATCACATCACATATTCCCCTCACCTTTTGCTCGCTTTCCCAAATGGGACCTATAGTTGAGCGCGTAACGTTACTTTGAGTGGTGTCAAAGTCAATGATGCAGGTTTTGAAACCTAAATCGGCAAGGCGACTTGCGATATGGATTGTTGAAGTGGTTTTTCCTACTCCACCTTTTTGACCTGTAATGGAAATGATTCTTGGCATTTGGACCTCTCTTCCTTAAGAGTTTGAAACTAAGGAGTTTAAAACTTTCGACTTTCAAACTTTATTGTTGAAACTTTAAAACTCCTTACATTGTAATTCATAACTAGAAAGTTCGAAACTTTTGAACTTATCACTTTTAAGTTTATGAGTAGTCACTTTGAAAGTGTGTCGTTTTAAACTTTAAAGCTTGGTAGTTATAAGTTTTATAGTTATGAGTTTGAGAGTAGGAGCTTTTAAAGTTTGCAGTTTTAGAGTTTAAACTTTTAAAGTTTAAAACTCTTTGAATGTCAATATAGAAGGGGCTTTTGCGAAATTAGAGGAATTTTTCATGAATTTGCGGCTAGGGGAGGGGGATTTAGCCAATGCTCTCACAGGCCCTTATTTGCATTCTAAGCCCATCTAGAGTGGACGTAGGCGTAGGGAAGGGTTGAATGAATAGGAGCAAAGTTTAATAGTTTAAAGTTTTAAAGTTTTAAACTTTTCCTTAAAAGGGCGATTCATGGCCATTTTTTACTTGCAAAAGCCAAAGAGAATACGTCAAACTTGTGTTTATTGTGATTACGCGTAAGACATTTGTCACAAAAGGAAACGCAATTTTAACCATCGATGGAGGAATTCATGGCTAAGAAAAAAGCTACAAAAAAGAAAGCAACTAAGAAAACTGCAGCAAGAAAATCATCAAGAAGAGAAGTTCTTGTTGTTGGTTCTAAAACTAAAGCTGCTCTTAAGGGTTCTGGAAAGAACACTTTCAACGTATCTTCTGATACTCTTGATGCTCTTAATGAGCTTATGTACCAAGCTGTTGAGCAAGCTCAAAAAAGATGTGCGGCAAACGGTCGTAAGACTATCCGTCCACATGACATCCTTGCTTAATTAGCTCTTAAAAAGTTATTTAATTGTGAAAGCCGGCTTTAGTGGTCGGCTTTTTTTTTGCTTAATCTTAAAGGGAGCATTTTGCTCGCTCTCGCCTGTTTTAGCGTTTGTGCTTATAATATAACCAACTGAAATAACGACGTTTTTAAGCTTGCTTAGGTCAAAATAGTTGATAGATGTAGTAGGGAACATTTTTAGGCTTAATAAAAGTAAGACCAAAAGGCTGCATGAGTAATACTCATAAGCACCATATCTCAAGAGATTACCTTTGAATGTTAATCTTATTTTTGCTCTAATTATTAAATTTATGAAAATTCTAATATTTCTTTTTATGGTGATGGGTAACACTTTTGCCTTTGTGCTTCCTATCGATCACCCTCATTTTGTTCCCGAATTCACAGGCGGTCTTTTTTCCTTCGGTGGAGGTGCGGGCCATAGGGAAGTCGAATACGAGTCAAACAAGGTCATCGTCGATCAACAGCTTTATAAGTTTAATGAAACTCGGATGAAGGTTTTAGTTTCTCCTTGGCAAAATATTGCCTTTGGCCTGATTGGACAGTACGACTTTGATCGGGAATATGAACTCAAGTTTGGCCCAGCAAGCACTCGCTCAGGGGATGATTCATACCAGTCAAGTGCTCAAGGGCCAATGGATCCAGAAGTTTTCTTTATCTATGAGTTTCGTTCACAAAAGGATTCATGGAATCAACAAGTTTATTTAAGTGGAAACCCTTTTGATATTGAAGAATCTCCTCGAAAAATTTTTAGGGGAGGACATGATGTTTTTCTTGAGTACCGTTTTAGTCACCAGTATGGAAGTGACTCTTTATATGGTGAAATCTTTAGTCACTACTATGGTAAGAAGAATTTTTACCAACCTGGAGATCCACGAAAATCGGTAAGTGAAGCTTATACTGAGGTTGGGCTAAAGCTTGGTTACCTTTATAGATTGAACGAAAGCTTTTCCTTTTTTGCAGATGGAACCTTTGGTTTAAGTTCTGACTATATTGTTCAAACTCCTGAAGTACAAAGATTTGCTGATAAAGGATATCTTCTTTTTGCAAATGTGGGCTTAAACTATTTTTGGAATAAAAACTGCTTTCTTAAATTAGAAACTTGGCGAGGTTCTCGAATTTATAATGCTACTCAAGAAGATCTTAATAGAGATATTGAATATGAGATTGAGGATGATTTTTACCTCATGACCTTAAATTTTGCGTGGGGGAAATTGTTATGAAGTTCCTCCTTGCGATATTTCTTTTGGGAAATTGTTTAGCAAAAGATGAAGATTTAGGCTTAGGGGATAGGTTTCTCAAAGAATTTTCCGCTCCTGTTACAACTGATGCCAAGTACATTTTAGGAGGTGCCCTTATTTCTGCGGGAATGGTTTATGTAAATAAGGGGAGACGTCGCTACAATAAAAGAGAGTCTTTTGATGATGCTAAGCCTTTTGGAGATTACGGTTTTGTAGGCGATATTATGGGGTGGGGCTTTCTGAATGGCCTTTATACTGCGGGACACTTTTTATATGGCATCTATGGTGAGAGCGAAGAAAGTCTTAAGGCCAGTGAGCACATGTTTAAGGCGAGCTTTTATACTCTTTTAGTAACAGCAAGTTTGAAAACTGTTATAAAGGAGAAGCGACCAGGCTATCCAGAAGACCGAGCAAGTTTTCCCTCAGGTCATAGTTCTATGTCATTTGCCTTTGCCTCGGTGGTCGCTGCGAGACATGGCTGGGCTTACGGCTCTCTCGCTTATGGCGCAGCTACTTATATAAGTGTCAGTCGAATTAATGATGATTGGCATTATCTTCATGACGTTCTTGTGGGAATGGGAATTGGTGCAGCATATGGTTGGGGTCTCAAGTATTCATATGATGAGGGCCTTCCTTTTCAATTCGCCATGGTTCCCCTGCCAGGTGGTGGTAATTTTTCAATTTCCTATGAATTCTAGTAAGTTACAGTTCCCCTAGGGCAAATGACCTAGTCTCTAGTGACGTTTGTCCGATGCTTTGACCCTTTAAAAAGAGTACCTTTTTCTTGTCAATAAGGATGGTACTCATGATTTTTCGACTTATCGCTTTCTTTCTTCTGGGCGTCTCCATTGGGAGAGCGGAAACACTTGATTTTTATTTAGATGAAGTGCTTAAAAACTCAGGTATTGAGCACCAAAATCAAGCACGTATTCGGAGTCTAATTTTTAAAAAAGAGACTATGATTTTGTTGGATAACCCAAGTATTGGATTCGAATACGGTAGAGTAAAAAATACAGGAATTACGGGCAGCCAAGTCGGTGCAAGCATTTCTCAAAACCTCCCAATAAATGGAAAACTTGGTCTTCGAGAGAATGGGGCCCAAGAAGTTATTCACCAAGCTAAAATTGAAAACAAATGGACGAAAAATGAGTTTAAAGCAAAATTTTTAAAAGAATTTTTAAATCTTTGGCTTGTGCGTGAAAAAATATCTCACGCTAAACATAGAATCGACGATCTTGGAGTTTTAAGGAAGTATCTTACTAATCGAAAGTTCTCTTCACCTCAGCAAAAGTCTGATGCTTATCTGATCAATAAAAAAATTGAAGAGATTGAATTTAAACTAAACGAAAGCTTCTTCCAGAAAAAAAGGTTAGAAGGTTTTCTCGAAAAGATTGCTGAGAAAAAAATTGGTGATTTCGAGATTAAATTAAAAGAAAACAAAAAGATTCAGGACATCTTTGAAAGCCTTGTCTCAAAAGTGGATTCTGTTCAGGAATATAGGGCCTCAGTTTCCAGAAAGAGTGAGCTGTCTCTTAAGGAGCAGGGCCGTAAATGGATCCCTGATTTAGAAGTTCGTTATTCCTATCAAAAAGAGAATGTCCCAGGGGGTAACCTTGGGCACGCCGTTGGGTTCTCCTTTAATATTCCCATCTTTGATACTGGTAGAACGAGGGCAGAAGAGGTTCGAGCAAAAATGATCGTCCAAAAAGCAAGGTGGAGTTACGAAGACTTACAGAGAAAGTCCCATTTAGTTGAGCTACGAGAGAAGTTTAAATACTTTTTAAACCTTTCCTCCGGTTCATTAGAGGAAAAAGAAGAAAATCATAAAAGGGAACTGAAAAAAATCAAAGACTTCTTTCTTAAGGGGCTAGTCAATGCTCAAAGCTATATCGAGGCAGAAGAGATTAGTCATGACCTTCACTATAGAAAGGTTAATGCAGTTGCTGAAATCATTAATGTTTTTGCTGAAGCTTCTCTCGAAACAGGGAATGGCTTTCACTTAAAAGAGGTTCTCAAATGAAGAGGTTTTTTACTGTTATTCTTGAACAGAGAGTTTGGATTTTGGTTACTCTTGCCCTTGTCACGTCTCTTTTTATACTGTCTTTAGATAATATAAAGCTGGCAGCTTTTCCAGATATTACAAATGTTCAGGTTGTAGTGAATACTAAGACAGGAGCATTTTCAACAGAGCAAATTGAAAAAATTGTGACTTACCCCATTGAAATGGAGGTCAGTGGTTTGCCCTCTGTTGAAGAGGTCCGTTCTCTTTCAAAGTATGGATTGTCTCAGGTAACGATTATTTTTAAAGAAGGAACTGATCCATACTTTGCGCGGCAGGTTGTTAATGAAAAACTTCAAAGTGTTAAAGGAGAACTTCCTGAGGGAATAAATCCTGAGCTCTCACCTATGACGACAGGGCTTGGAGAAGTTTTTATGTATGTTCTGACTTATGAGGGAGAGCGAGAATTTGAAAGTGATATTTCCAAACTTCAATATTTAAAGGTCGTTCAGGATTACCAAATTAAGCCCGTGCTGAAAAAAGTAAATGGTGTTGCTGAGGTTGATACCAATGGTGGGTATAGTTCTGAAATCCATATTAATTACCTTCCAGAAAAAATGAATAGATATGGTGTGTCGGTAATGGACATTTTTGACGTCGTTGAAAAAACGGGAGTCTTTCATGGTGGGGGATATATTGCCAAAGGAGAAAATCAGGTTACGGTTCGCTCTTATGCTCCTTTAAATCAACCAAGTGATTTAAATAAGTATTTGTTAAAAATTTTACCGAGTGGGAAACGAATCTATCTTAAAGACGTTGCTGAGGTGCGAGTCGATTTTGCATTGAGAGTGGGGAGCGCGACCTATAATGGCCAAGAAACTGTTCTTGGTACAGTTCTAATGAGAGTAGGAGAAAACTCTAGAGAGGTCTCTAGTGCAAGTGCAGAAATGTTAGAAAAAATAAAGCTCCCTGAAGGTGTCAAAGTAACTCCTGTATACAATCGAAAATTTCTTGTCGACGAAACTGTAAAAACAATTCGAAACAACCTTTTTGAAGGAGCAATCCTAGTCATTGTTGTCCTCTTCTTAGTTTTAGGTCATATAAAATCGGCGCTTCTCGTATCCCTTGCGATTCCTGTTTCGATGATTTTTGCTCTTCTGGGAATGAATATTAATGAAATCCCAGTGAATCTCATGAGTCTTGGAGCCATCGACTTTGGGTTATTAGTGGATGGGTCGGTTGTATTAGTAGAGAACTATTTGAGAAGGGTGTCTCTAGAAAATGAGTCTCAGTCAAAATTAGAGGGACAGCGTAGATTTGAACTCCTTGTGGACTCCTGCGCAGAGGTAGCTCCTCCGGTTATCTATGGTCTATTTATCATTATGATGGTGTATATTCCGATTCTTGCGTTAAGTGGAGTTGAGGGGAAAATGTTTGAGCCAATGGCTTCTACGGTACTAATGGCCCTCGGAGCGAGTTTAATTGTCGCCTTGTTTTTGGTACCAGTGCTTGTTTACTATTTTATCTATCCTAAAGTTGGGGTTCATGATGAACCTTTATTTTTTAGGGGACTTCATAAAGTTTATATAAAGATTTTACCTCTGGCATTGGAGTATAAAAAACTTGTTGTAGGCTCTTCTCTTCTTTTAGCGGTGATTGGAGGGACTCTGTTTTTAGGCTTGGGCTCAGACTTTGCGCCTCAATTAGATGAGAGAGATTTAGTTATCGGATTGGTGAGAAATTCACGTCAAGGGATTGAGGCTTCGACGAAGTGGCAATTAGAGGCTGAAAAATTAATAAAAAAAGTACCTGAGGTGGAACATGTCTTTTCTCGACTCGGGACACCCGAGAGCGCTACTGACCCAATGGGTCCCAACTTTGCGGATACTTTTGTTATCTTAAAAAAAGATCAGGATCTTTGGAGAAAGGTGGATGGTAAAACAATAAGTAAAGGCGACATTTTTGAAGAAATTAAGGCAAGTCTAGAGAATAATCTTCCCGAGCAGGACATTAGTGCGACTCAACCCATCGAAATGCGTTTTAATGAAATTTTAGAGGGATCGAGAGCGGACGTAACATTTAGAGTGTTGGGCCCTGATCTTGAAAGACTGGTTGAGTATGCACAAAGTGCCCATGAGGTCCTAAAGGAGATTCAAGGTGTGGAGACCGTAGAGTTTGATGCTCTTACAGGTCTAACAAAAAGCGAGGTTCTCGATATCAAGGTGAATCAAAAGAAAGCAAGTGAAAATGGGATACCGGTTCATCAAGTTGATGAACAATTAGAGCTTGCCTTGGCAGGAAAGGAAGTTGGTTACCTTCTAAAAGGCGATCAAAAGATTCCGGTAATTATTCACCTTGATGAATCTTTAAGAAATAGTGTCGAGCGAATGAAGGAAATTCCCCTTTCTCATCCTTTGGGAGGGAGTTTACCAGCGCGTGAAGTTGTTGAGTTTGATTCCAAAGAAAAGGTTACGACAATTGCTCGAAATTTTGGGAGACGCTATTCAGCTGTTAGTATCTATCTCTCAGGAAGAGATGTTGCCAGCTTTGTCGAAGAAGCCAGACAAAAAGTAAAAGACTCGATAAACCTTGAGCCTGGGTATGAAATTGAATGGGGGGGACAATTCAAAAACTTAGAAAGGGCGCAAAAAACCTTGGGGGTTATTATCCCAATTACTCTTCTTCTCATCTTTTTCCTTATTTTTAAAATGACTAACTCATTGGTTCAAACCCTCATTGTTTTTTCTGTGATTCCCGCAGGCGGGGCTGGGGGAGCAATCTTACTCGTCCTTAGGGATATTAATTTTAGTGTCTCTGCCGCCGTTGGTTTTATTGCTCTTTCGGGAATCGTTGTTTTAAACTCTCTCGTTCTCGTGAGTTTTGTTAACCAAAAGATAGTGGAAGGTCATGAGCTTGGTCATGCTATTTTTGCAGGTTCTCTAGCTCGGCTTCGTCCTGTTGGAATGACTGCATTGGTTGCGGCGCTCGGTTTTATTCCGATGGCCTTTAACACGGGCTTAGGCGCAGAGGTTCAAAGGCCTTTAGCTACTGTTGTCATTGGAGGTCTTATTACTGCGACACCAGCAACACTACTGTTAACCCCTTGCTTGTTAGGACTTTTTCTGAAGAAAAAAGATTAAATTTTGGGATAAAGGAGATCCTCTAAAAAGTAGGCGATAAGCTCTGATTTGTTTCTAAGACCGGCTTTGGAAAGGAGAGAGGAACCCTGATTTCTCGCTGTTCTTTCGGAGATACTTCGAGCTTCTGATATTTCACTGTAGCTCATGCCTTTAATCAGCATAATCCCCACTTCTTTTTCTGAAGGAGTGAGTTTCCAAAGATTAAACTCTTCGTCGATCGCTTCACTTAAGCCAGTTTTATAAAGTTGTACTTGCTCTAAATAATGAGAGTTCTTCTTTTCCAGTGTATTAACCTGAGTTTTTAATTTTTCGGTACTTTTTCTATAAAAGGAGGCTTGGGTGATAAAATAGAAGGATCCAGAAAAAGATAAAAAAATAAGAATGAATTCTCCGATAATATGAGTTGTTGAGAGCTGATCACTCTTATCCATAAAGACATCAATGATGGATAGGACCCCAACGAGAACTAAAAAGGCAGAGGAAAAAATAAAAACTCTATCTTTATTTAAGAGGTGAGACATGGTTTCAGCCTCTGCTTAATTAGGTTTAACACATTTTCTTTAGACTCATTACCAACATAATAGTCCACTAGCTTTTTATGCTGTTTAAACATCAAAAGAAACCAGATGAGTTGGTAATCAAGAGTTCGAAAAACGAGAGGGCGCTTTGTTTCATACTTTTCTTTGTTTTTTTCAAATTCTGCCGGCATTTCAGTCCAGTGCATTCCAGGGAAAAGGTGATGGCCGATGTGATAGCCATCATTAAAACAGCGCTTGTTATAAATGCTATCAACCACTGTTATACTATTTTTGTATTCACATGAAGGATCTTCACTTGCAACAAAAGCATGTTGAGTCCAATTACCTGCCATCAATCCAAACCAGCAGATAAGGGTAGGGACAATGAAGACAGTTATAGCGCCAGAAGGGTTGTGGCGGTAGGCGAAGGCAACAAAAATATAAAAGAATGTATAAGCAAAGATTATTTTAAATGCGAAGTCACTTCTCTTTTTCTTAAAGAAATAGAGGGGAAGTTCAACAGGAAGAAGAAAAATAAAGCGAAGGAAGTAGTGGAGCCAACCAAGAAAGCTGTCTCGCTGATATTTTTCAGTTGAACTTAAATCTCCGGGACCATTTCCTTCTTTGTGATGCATTTTTATGTGGTGATGGTAATAAAGAAGAGGCGGCAGACCGAAAAGAAGACCTATAGCTTCAAGGTAAAAATTCATGGGCTTTTTAAATGTCTTTTTCCAAGGGCTTCTATGGCAAACATTATGAAGCATGAGAAGATGGGGCCCAAGAAAGTAAATAAAGGTTACCCAGTAAGCTAATTTTAAAAAGATGTTGACCGTGCCTGAGAAGTAAATAAATGCGGAGAATGGTATTAAAACAAATGTCGTAAAAAGGATTTGCTTTATAAAGGGAAAATCTCTTGGATCTTTTAAAACCTTTTGACAAATGAAATTCAATGTAAACTCACTTTAAAAGGGAAACAAGAGTCCCGTCTCAACTGTATTTGCTAGGCTTGTGGTGGCGTATTTTGACTCAAAATGTGTCACTTCGCAATAGAGCTGTAATTCTTCTAGCTGTTTAGTGAGGCTTAGCCTCGTAACCATATTTCTGATAAGGCCTCCTGCACCGCTTCTTTTGGTATATCCCTGGCCAATCCGAGCACTTAGGTTACTTCCAAACTCTCTCTGATAAGTGAGATATCCACCAAAAGACTCATGATAATTATTACTAGGGATGTCCAATAGATTTAACTGAGCGAGTCCTTGTCCGTAATAAGTCTCTACATTGAGTTTATTCTTATTAAGTTTGAGCTCATATCCAAGGCTAAGGCCATAAGGTTCTTTATTTTGAGTGTTACTGTAGCTACTTCGACCTGTAATGGCAGAGAACAAAATTTGGTTGGATTCATTTGGACGGTATTTTGCACTCATGGCGAGAGAGAGCTGATTATCTTCTTCTACCTGGTTGTTATTAGTGCCAGTATTTTTATTAGCCTGCCCAATTGCTATTTCATAAGAAAGCTTTTTAAGCTCCTTTCGAACTTTAATTTGCTCTCTCATAAAACCTATGTTTCCCCCATTAAAGTAGAGGCCGATAATGTCATAGGTATCAGGCCTTGTTGGTGAAAAGGTGTCCCAGTCTTGGCCAATCTTAAGAGACCAGCCATCGCTAAACTTTTTTTCGATGAAAGCTCTTCTCAATCTAGGTCGGGACTGGGTTGTTGGACTAGACTGATTAAAATCAATAAAGTCAATTTCAACCAAACCTTGAATTTGGGATTTCGTTTTTATTTTTGTTCCCAAGCGTGATTGAGCTACCTGAAAACTGGTCCGATCATTTCCTTGAGAGTAGGTTGCTTTATCGGTTGCCGAAGTTGGAGCGACCATATTGGTATTGTTAAAAGAATTTACGGCCTTTGTTCCATACATTGTGGAGGCCTTCAGAAAACCATAAACGATGAGCTCTGCTCCTGAAATCATGAGGCAAACTCCAAAATTTCTGTTCTTAGATTGGAGGACTCACTTTTCCAATGTTTTATCATTTGAGCCTTCTTTATCTTGAGTTCTTCATCAAAGTACAGGTGAAGAATGAGACCATCACAGGAAATAGGGATTTCACATTGATATAAGCAGTCTTTACGGTCTGAAAGAAGAAAAGGGGTTTTTAAAAAAATTTTCTTAATTTCATTTTGAAGGAATATGGTCTTATCTCCAGATTTTGATTTGATTTGAATTTCAAAAAGAGAGTAGGGATCAACTTGTAATTTAAAGTTGGGTCCCCAGTCACCACCGAGGGAAATTATTTTCTTAAATGTTTTAGGAAATTTAACGTTAATTTCATAGGAAGAGAAAAGTCCTTTAACTTGGAAACGCATCTCTCTTGGTAATTTAGCACTAAATTCTCTTTGTAATTTTTGTGACATGAAGATCCCCTTCTATTAATTTTGGCGCGCCATGAAGTCTTTGAGTGTTTCTTGAATGGTAAAGTCGATGTAATTTTGATTGTCTTGAATTTCGACCTTCTTTCCTTCAAGCTTTTTGAGATAATGACTAAGTCTTAAATACCCGAGAAAAACGAGGGGACCATTTACATTTAAGATGGTCTTCTCTTTGTCTTCTTGAATCTCTAATTTTGGCGAAAAGAACTCCTTTATGTTTACTTTTTTGATGAGAATGTGGTGTAAAAAGTTTAAAGCGACGCCCACAGCAATACCTAAGAGAAGATCTTCAACTAAAGTCACAATAAGGGTGGCACAAAAATAAACCAATTCATCTTTTCCATGATGGTAAACTTCCACAAAATGTCTTGGATGGGCGAGATTGTAACCAACAAGAAAGAGAACTGCAGCAAGGGAAGCCAGTGGGATATGATTGATAACAGTAGGAAGAAAGGCAACAAAGACAAGGATGAACACTCCGTGGAAGAAGTTTGCCCACTTTGTCTTGGCTCCGTTTGTGATATTGGCTGAACTTCTTACGATTTCAGTAATGATGGGATAGGCTCCCAAAAAACCGCAAGTCATATTGGTAATTCCTTTACCTATAATATCGTAATCAAGGTTGGACTGTCTTTTATAGGGGTCAAGCTTATCCACTGCATAGGCACTTAAAAGAGATTCTAAACTTCCGACTAGAAAAATGGTCATGACGCTAAAAAGCGAACGTCCAGAAAAAATAATATCGAACTTCGGGAAGATAAAAAGATCCTTGATTGATGAAGGAACGTGTACGAGAAACTCTGGACCAATGTGATAGTCGTGATTAAGCCAATGGATGTCATGAGGATATTCAATATTCATGGCATAACTCAAGATGAGACCTGAGGATACAGCAACAAGAGGACCTGGTACAATTTTTGAGACTTTTGGGGGAAGCAAACGCCAAACAAGGAGAATTGCAAGGCCAACTATAGCGATAAGTAGGATCGGTAAATCAATCTTTACTAGCATCTCTGGAATATTCCATAAAATTCCTAGAATTGATTTTGCTGTATTCTCAACTCCTAGGAGCACAGGAATTTGCTTGATCATAATGATAGTCCCAATCGCTGCGAGCATTCCATGAACGACGGATGAAGGAGCTAGGAAGGTTAATTTTCCAAGACGAAAAAGCCCTAAAAGGATTTGAAGAACTCCTGCGACAATAGTTGCAGCAAGAGTTCTTTTAAAACCTAAGAGGAGATCTCCGCCGTCAGCAAGACTGACGATGGAGCCACCAATGACAACAATGAGTCCTGCTGCTGGACCACTGATGGTAATATGTGTTCCGGTAATTAAAGTTCCAATGATTCCGCCAATAATAGCCGATAAAATACCTGCTGAAGCTGGTGCACCAGCGGCAATAGCAATACCGATAGAAAGGGGGAGGGCAATGAGGAATACGATGAAACCTGAGATGATGTCGTCTTTCCAATGGTTCTTTAGTTCTGCGTTCATGAACGAACTCCTTCATTATTTTCTAGATAAACTTGGTTAAAAATAAATTGGTAAAGGCCGATATTGAAGAAGGTATTTGCTAAACAGTAAAAGCCAAGATCCATAATCATATCTTGTTGTAAAAAGGCTTCAATAATATGTTCATTGACAAGGCTTTGAAGTAGAAAGGGAAAGTTTGTGAAATAAAGCATAAAAACAATGAGAAGACTTCCCATAAACTTTCTTTGAGCTTTGAAAATATTTCCCTTTTTACCGCAAACAAGAATGATAAAGGTGAATAGGGTTAAAACTCCATTTCCAATAATCTTGTAAGGTTCGTGCTCATGGACACCATAAAGAATAAAACTTTCCAAAATTTTATAGATCATCATCAGAGCAATGAAAGCATTGGTGTTTTTCTGGTGAATCATGGAAAGTGATACCAGCATAATAAAAAAGGGGATGATGTCAAAATACTTTGCGTTGATCTCGATACCACCAATATTTATAAAATAGTTAAGTGTTAAATAGTAGAGAACCCACATGAGAGACCAAATTGAAACACTATTGCCTTTATTTATAAGTGGAAAAAAGAGCTTTTCGGCGAAATAACTTAGTTTATAGCCTAGTGTCCCGATCACCTCATATAAAGAATTTAAATGAAAGTGATGGAGATTCTGGTAATAAAGAAATAATCTGATTTTTTTGGGAATAAGCTTTTGGTAGTGAACACCATTGGCCCGAAAAGGGCTCCTGTTTTCCCCGACCATTTCATGAAATGAGTGAAGAAGAGAAGGACTTTTAATAAATTGATAGACTTTATAAAAAGAGTTTGTGAAGAGATGGGCAAGAGCTAACTCCTTGTATCCAAGTGCAATCTCTATCAACACAAAACCTATTTGTGTAGAGGAAGCGTAAGCCAGTAAAGCTTTAGCATTGTTTTGAACTCTAGACTGAAAGCTTGAATAAATAACAGTAAGAAGCCCAGATAGAAGAAGAAAGTTCTTTGCAATGGGAACCTCTTTTATTTGGTCGATATAAAAGAGGATCAAAAGTACACCAGTATTGATTGAAAGAGCACCGTAATAAATGGCACTCGAGGTGGTTGGTCCTTCCATTGCTTTAGGAAGCCATGGAGTGAAAGGAAAGCTTCCACTCTTAATTAGTCCTGCAATGATGATCCCTAAATAAAGAAAAGGGACATAAGCGCTATGGGCACTGATGATGTCATTATGCTGGAATAGAAGAAGGCTTGTAATAAGTAGGATGTCAGCAAATTTATAAAAACTTACAACATATAATGAATTTAGAATCGGTGGGTTTCTGTAGCTATAAAAACTAATTAAGAAAATTGAACTTACACCAATTAGCTCCCAGCCAGCGAAGAGAACTAGGGCTGAATTACCAAAGATAAAAAAGAATAAGCCAATCCAAAAGAGAGCATAGTTTAAAAAGAATTTTTTGAAATTGCTGTCCTTATGGAGGTAATTGCAAGTGAAGTGGGCTACAATTGCATAGAGAGTGTTAGATAAGAGAAATATCCAACCTTTCATAATGCTAAAGCTTAAAGGAGCTAAATTAAAAAGAGAGTAGGTTTCTTCAATTTTTCCAAGTGCGACGAATACACCAAAAACTGTTCCACCCAGACCTAGGAGTTGAAAGAGTAGTTTTAAAACTCTCTCTAAGGTAGGAGCTTCGGTGTTTAGAGACGATGAAAGAGGCTGAGTTCGATTCATGACACCTCTCCTTTTAGGGCGATATTTAGGATTTTACGTTTACCACGATAAATTTCTTCACTACTTTTATAGACTTTCTTATTCTTCCCAAGTGGTGAGATCTTCCTAGGTTCATCTGTTCCATAGAGGAGATAATCCCCCTCGGGTTCTTTTAGGATTAGTCTTACCCATTCATTTTTGACGAGATTTCTCACCTCGATATTTTTTTTAAGCACTCTTTCAAATTTGCTCCTATCTGCTTCGATAAGAAAGGTAATCCTAGCGGGTTCATGAATTTCGACCATCTGCCAAGGAAGACCCATTTGAAGGTCACTTTGATACCCATTCATCACTCCAAGAAGAGAAACAACATTGTGGGCTTGTTTCACTCCGGCACCAAATTTATCCTGGTCTACAAAGCTAAAGTAATACTCAAGACTAATACCTGCGCATACAGGTATTACTGCCGAAAGAAGAGCGAGGAGATTATCTCCTTTTGGGTCGTTTTCATTTTCATAGGATACAAGGAAGGCCCTTCTGTCCATAAAAATTGATTTATTCGTATCTCGTTTGCCAACTAAGCAAAAGGCATTGGTATTATGGCCATATTCAGGCCGAGGCTGAGAAAAGTCATAAGACCTATTTTGAGCCGCTAGAAATGCCTCTTCACCTGAGATCGAAAGAGATACATTTTCGAATTTTCTCATTCTCTCTTTTGCATCTTTTTTTTCTACATAATGACAAGAATCTTCGAGAAACTTTCTTTGTTCCTCATTAAGAGGTGTATCTTCAAAAGTGAGGATCTTTCCTGTAGAGGTACAATGATAGCCTCCAACAAAAATAGTATTCTCGGGTATCAAGATATCTCTTTCTTTAAGTAATTCTCTCACACTCTCTTTATTTAAAGCCGTTGCCATCAAACGTGCATTTGGAGCACCTTTTCCGCCTGCACAAGCTCCGCAGTTATAAGCTGCCCCGTGAGGATTATTCATACTTTTAGAGCCGTGACCACATAGGAAGACTACTTGACCCCAGCTTTTATTCATTCCGGTGATAAGAATCATATTTGAGGCAACATCAGCGAGTTCTTGATCAGTAAAACCTTCAAGCTTATTGTCTTCACGGTTCCAGTAGTTGAGTTGAGTGGGAATTGGAGGATACATGATCTTTTTAAGTTTTTTTCTTAGAGAATGAACTTTTCTTGGTGCCAGATTTTCAAAGAGAAAAAGCATTCCAGTAAACGGACCTAAGAATAGTGAGAGAATACTTCCTACCAGAGGGAGGTTGGAATTGTGAAAAAGGAAATGCTTTAACGTTGCTAATTTTTGAAAACTTAATTTTTCTTCATCCCTAACCTCTTCATAGACATACTTAGTGGGGTTGGCATTCACCGGACAAAGAGCTCTAAAGTGCGCTTCTCTTAAAGAGCGGTATTTAATATTCAATCCAAAGTGGCCAGCGTAACCAAATGTCTCGATGGACTTTGAGTATTCCTCGAAATGTCTTCTTGTTGACTCTTCTCGGTCATCAATACATGTAACAACTTGAAGATATGGTGAAAATTTTTCACTTTTTAATGTTTGTCGATGAGCGTTTATTAGGTCCTGATAAAGATGTCTTTCATATGCTTCTTGCCACACACGTGTCAGTTTTTGTAGGTTCCATGTGAGGAGTTCTTCTTTATATAAGAAAAACTTTTTTTGAGTTAAATCCTCATCTTTAAGCTCTTTATTTAAGGAATCATAGAAATAATTTAAGATCTCAAATTGATAATCGTTAGATATTATAAATTCGTAAGTCACAAAGTGTAGATCTTTGTCACTTTTAAGTGTTTCATAAGCTGCAAGTTCAAAGCTCAGGCAAAAAGCGATGTAATCAAATTTGTTCGCAATAATATGTGTCGGGTTAAAACCAGGATTTTCATTAAGGGCATAAATTAATCCAGTCCAGCCTTTTGATCTGTTGAGAACTTGAAATAGATATTTGTCGAAATACTTGAAGGGGATATTAAGCTTTTTCTTGAAAATTTCTAAACTTTTATAAATGGTATATTCATTATAACTTAGTGTCTCATAAGCATTGAGAAGATTTTGGTTAAGTTTGGTTTTAGGGAGATACTTTAGGTATTGCTTAAAACAGTGATGGAACCCTTTGTCACGATCTTCCATTTCCCAGTAAGATGTTCCTTTATCAAAAAAGGCCGCAAGGAATCTTAGCTTTAGGTCCTGCAAATTTTTGTCTAAGGATTTGGCCCTGTAGGAATCCTTGGTAAAATCCCAGAATGTTGTCACTCTGGCATAGTTATGGTCGGTTTCAGGTTTTTCTTTGAGAAGTTTTTCAATAAATTTATTTCTCAAAGGATTAGGAATTGGTTCATACCTCTCGTTCCAATCCAAGATATTGATGAATTCATAAGGATACTTACAGCACTGGTCTAAAGAGCCTGCTTGGTCGTCCATATTAATACGACCATGTGAATATTCTTTTTGATACCAAGAAATTGGCATATGAGTTTGAGCACCGAAGAGATCTTTTGCCTCAAATAAGGCTTTAAAAAACTCCTTTCCCTCAAAAGCATGAAGGGTGTTGTGGTGGACAAAGTATTCTAGGGGACCTTGTCTTAGCAGGTATTTTTCACACCATTCGAGTGCTTTTTTATATTTATTTTCTTCGTGACTTACTTGAAAGCCAACATCTTCTATCCGTCTCAAAGGGCACCTGTCCTAGTTGATAAATTTAACTAATAACCGGAGAAAATTTAAAATTTAGAGAAATCTAGAAGGAGGACCGGTTTTGTGGATGGAAGAAAATTGGCGATGTTTATTTGAATTGATTTCACCTGTGTGAGAAAGGTCATGGAAGTAGAGGAGAAGTTTTTGAATTTGAAAATGGACACTGACTTCTTGATGGGAAAAGTTTTCCATAGACCAAGCTTCAGGGATCTCATCGCTGCTTTTTTCAACCTTTGAAACGACTTCTATAAGTGATTCGCCCTCTGCCTCGAAAGCAGGATAGGTACCTGACCCATTCCCAAGAGAGGAGAGGATAATAATACAGGTGAATAGGCTAGCGATTATCTTTTGTGCCATGCCTTAATTTTACAGGAGTTCCAAGATTCAATAAATCAGTATTAAAAGAATTGTAAATTCTCTTTTTCCGAACTAAAATAAGTGTGTGTTAAATACTCTAAACTTCAAACATATTTATTATTTTTGGGTGGTCGCTTCAGAAGGATCAATTGTCAAAGCTGCCACAAAAGTCAATGTTTCAAACAGTTCAATTTCAGAGCAGATCAAAATTCTGGAGGGGCGTCTTGGTGTAAATCTTTTTGAAAGACGAGGAAAAAATCTCGTTCTTACTGATATTGGGCAAAGAGTTTATAACCAAACGAATCCGTTTTTTTCTTCAACTGAAGAGCTTTTTGAAAGTATTGTTAATCACAAAAAAACTAATGTTCGCTTTTTAAGAATTGGACTAGTTCCTGGATTACCAGAAGACGAACGCTATGATCTTACCTTTCCGTTTGTTGAGGATATTACCTACACTGTTCGGCTTCTAAAGGGGGAGAACGCGTCTCTCAAGCAAGCCTTTGAGGAGAGAGAGCTAGATATGATTCTTACAATAAATGATCACCTCATACCCAAAAAACAAGCGGAACGTTTTATTATCAAAGAAATGGAGCATGTCTTTGTTTGTTCAAAAAAGTTTTACTCTAGTCTTGGCAATGAGAAGTTTCCTCAAAACTTAGATAAAAAGCGATTTATTAACTTTACTAATGACTCAGATCTCCATTTTGAACTCTATAGTTTTTTTCACTCTCATGATGTGAGTCCTCTTAGAATTGCGGAAATTGATGACATCTTTGTTTTGAAGAGGCTCGTGTTAGAAGGTCAGGGCTTTGCGCTTTTACCAAAGTCTACTGTGACAAAGGAAATAAAATCTAAAAAATTAATTGTCTTAAGCGAAAGTGAACAATTTAAGAGAAATCTTATCTGCTATTTTCATAAATCTTTTAGAGAGGAACCTTTTCTTACCCACTTAAGGGCACTAAAAGAAGCTCCTTAAAGGTCATTAAGTGACAGTAGAAAATCAAAACCTCTTGGAACTTTTTTAAACATTTTAAAAAAGAATCTGCGCAATCGCGTATGATGGGAAAGCGTCAGGGCCAGTGTCACCATAAAACTGTAATGCCAGTAATGAAGCTTAAAGCGAAGCTCTGAGAACCAATTCCACTTTGAAAAGTTATTGGCAACGATTTGTGCTCCTTTAAAACCCAGGGATAGGCCTTCTCCTGTGATTCCATCAAGAAAGCAATAGGCATCGCCAAGAAAAAATAACCTTCCGACTTTGATATCTTTTGAGCGAGTAGAAAAAGGACCATATCCTCGAAAGTCTCCTTGGCTTTTATTGAAATGAATCTTTTCTTTCAGCTCAGGAAAAGACTTCCAAAGTGTGTCTCGCAGACTATCTCCACAGGGAAGAGCTTCTTCAAACCACAAAAAAGCAATTTCTACTTTAGTGTTACTAACTGGAGTGACATAGGCCTCAACCTTTTCACTCCAGTAAACTTCAACCTTGTCACTCCAAGGAGCCTGAAGAAAATGTTCTCTTGCGCCCATTCTCCATGGACCTTTTCTTACTAAGCGATTGTGATGAGTTTTTCTTAAGGTAGAATTCAACCCATCGCAAGCAAAGGCATAGTCATAGTTTCGGTGTTCGCCGTCGACCTTTATTCGAAACATATCGTAATTATTGGAAGTTTCAGTAATTGTTGTGTTGGGATAAAGGTTGATATTAGACTTTTCTCTAATCTTATCGATAATTTTTTGTGAAAGAATCTTTCTCTCTATTCCAAACCCCTTTTTTGGTAGCGATCCCATAAGAGAGAGAGGGCCATCGTGATAGCTAATTCCATTGAAAGGTCGACTTTCAAGATCTGTTTTAAAATTAATGCCCAGTTTTTTTAGTATCTTAATTCCAGAAGGCATTAAGCCTTGACCACAGGTCTTGTCTCGAGGCCACTTACCTTTTTCGTATAGGTCTACTGAATATCCTTGCTTTTCTAGATAGAGGGCAGTGACAAGACCCACAGGCCCTCCTCCAATGACCGCTACTTTCATGAAAGTGAACCTTTAAAAAATTGTTGTTGATAATCATTGTGATTTGATAGCATTTTCTCTTCAAAACGGATTCGAAAGAAAAGAATGATCGCATTACACAGACTAAAAAAAATAGCTTGCTTCCATAATCCTGCTATGAGGGGGAGGGCTGCAATTTCTAAAATGACTCCAATATAATTGGGATGCCTCACGATTTTAAAAATTCCTGATTTGATAACGGGAACTTTTGGTAAAATCATCACTCTCGTAGACCATCTTTTACCAAGTGTTGTTATTGCGCTAATTCTAAAGAACTGACCTATGATGAAAAATAAAAGAAATACACCGAATATTACAGGAGAAAATGACAGCTGCATCTGAAAGGCGCTATAGAGTAAGGTAATTAACCAGCTCGTATGAAGGATAACCATAAAGATATAGTTATTTTCGGGTAAAACTTTTCCACCGATAGAAGTTATATACTCTTCATTCCTTTTAGAGATGACCAGTTCTGCGAGTCGTTGAACTAGAGTGAATAGAACAAGTATCTTAAATCCTAATTCCATCGTAATAGTCCAATCTCAGCACTAAAGGCAGGGCCCATTGCTAAACTTAAGCCCAAAGAGCCTCTTTGGGTTTTTCCTTGTGCCTCATATTCAATAAGGTGTCTTTTAAAAATATCAAGAACACTTACTGAAGACATATTTCCAAGCTCGTTAAGACTCTTCCAGGAGTGGCTTAATCCCTTTTCCGGAAGATCAAGAATTTTTTCCATAGCCAAAAGGACTTTTGGACCACCAGGGTGAGCAAAATAGCTTGAAAGTTCAGAGCGATGAAGATTATGCTTTTTAAGAAAATTATTAAGAGGACCTGCTAGTTGATTTTCTGTTACGTCAGGAACATTTTTATTTAGAATAATCTTTAATCCTTGTTCGCCTACATCCCACCCCATAACATCTTCTGACTCTGGAAAAAAAACGCTTTCTCCTTGCAGGTGGTGAAGGGGAGCGGTTGTCGCTAGAGGATGTTCATCGCCTACCATCAGGACTGCTGCGCAACCATCACCAAATAAACCTGTTGAGACGAGATTAGCTACACTGACATCTTGTACTTGAAAGGTAAGGGAACAGCACTCTACTGAGAGAAACAGGACAGCTTCACTGGGGTAAGCCTTAAGATAATCTCCAACTCTGTTGATTCCTGCCACCCCTGCCATGCAGCCGAGCCCCATGAGGGGAACTCTTTTGGTATTTTGAGGAAAATCAATTCTATTCATGAGTCTTGCTTCAAGAGAGGGAATGGCAAAACCAGTGACAGTATTGCTCCAGATACTGGAAATATCACTTGGTTTGAGATTATTTTTTTCAAGTATCATTTGAGTCGCTTTTTCCATCATATTGAGAGAAGACTCGATAAACTTCTTATTTCTTTCCCCAAAGCTCATTTCTTTAAAGTAATCTTCTAAGGGCATACTAAGATTTCGGGAGCCAACGAGCACGTTTTCTTGGATTGCTTGAAGGCGCTTGGTATTTTTAACTCTAGTTTCCCAAACCTTTTTTAAAGCTTCGATAATTTCATGTTGTTCGTATTTATTTTCTGGGAAGCTTGTTTCAATTGATACGATAGCTGGCATGTTTTCTCCTATTGTAGGGGATGAGAAAGATTAATATTAAGCCTTATTTCATCAGAAAGTTTTGCTACGGCAATAGAGGGATCTGGTATCTCCATGGCCTTTAAACTCCATATTGTTTTTCCTTTTAGTGTCAATTGGTTGTTGTCGTAACTTGATGTGAAAGAAATCTTGAATGGTTTCTCCTTTCCTCTTATGAGGACAGTTCCGTCATAAGACCTTTCTCTTTTATCTTTAATAAAAATTGGACCAGTGATTTTTACTAAAACTTCTTTGAATTGTTTAGCTCCCATACATTTATTGTGAAGCTTTTCATCGCGAGATTCACTATCCGAGTTCATTGCGGTAATGGGGAATCTTAATGTCATATTCCTTAGGACCATATTCTCTTTATTTAGTTCAGCAGTATATTTATAAGAAAGAACATAACCATATACATCACTTGAAAAAAGACCAATTTTTGTACTTTCAACAATCCATGTGAGATGAGCCTTTTTTTCAGCTTCTTCAAAGTTTTTAAAATATACTTCTCTTTCAATATTGGCTGCCATTACAAGTTGGCTAAAAGAAAAGAGAAGAAACACAAAAAATCTCATGAAATCCTCCAAAGGATACTTGTAAAGAAGTTATCAGCTACCTTTCCAATAAATGGGAATGCTGGAACTTGGGCGGCGTAACTTCGATAGTTGCGATTTTTCATCAGCCTTTTTTCTTTTTGGCCAGCGCCCCATAAAATATATATTGACCAAGCCGAGGTGAGATATAGATGGTCATAAGTCATATGAGGAGTGGTCCAGATCATAGCAATAAAAGCCGCATAAATGGGATGACGACAAAGAGTATAAGCACCGTGTTTTGCTAAGCTATATTTCATCTTTTTTCCATGTAGAGAAAGGTACCATTCTTCAATTCCTGACTGGCGAAAAAGACCAGTGGAGACCATGGCCCAAAACATGAAAAGCCAGCTAAGAACATAAAGAACATTAAAAATCATCTCTTGAGAACCTGTGAGGTTATAGAGACTTCCTCCAAAATCAACCCAATAAGAATCAATCAGCACAATCGCAAGACATGAGTGAAGAGAATAGAAGGTCGAGTAGAGAGAATTGGGGATGAGCTTTAGAAAGCTTGTTTTTATCTTTGAATTTAAGAGTAGGCTATGGGGAACTGAAAAAAAGAGAATGAGTAAGGTATTGATTAATAATCCTACGGGAAGACTATCAAAAGTTTGTCTACCCGAACTATCGTAAAGAAACATGAACAAACGGAAAATGGCATAGTGAAAAAGGATGATATTTATAATACCGACTGCGATAAAACTGGGCTTGTTACTAAGGAACTTTTTTAATGCCGGCATTACGACTCCTCTGTTAGTGAATATTCTCGTCCTGAATAACAAATTTTTCTATAGGACAAGATACCTACATTCTTGTAAAATCAGCCTATTAATTAACTTTTATAGGTCAACTACCCTAAGTCATATGTACTCAAGTGAACGCATTTTTATTGGTTTTTTATTGGGGTTGGTCGGCGTTTTAACGGCGATCGATGTCATTGAAGACTTTCAAGAAGGAACCCAGTTAAGGCATCTTGGTCTAGATTTGGGCATTGCTATGGCTTCTTTCTTTGCAGTAGCCCTACTTATTTGGAAAATGACAAAGGATAAAAGAAGAATTCAAGTGCTTGTTAAAGAAAAAACTATTCTTCAAGAAATTGCTGAGAAATATGAAACAAAGTCTCGACTTCTTGTGGAGGGACTAAGTAGTCAAATTGACAGGGAATTTAATAACTGGAGCCTAAGTGAAGCAGAAAGAGAGGTCGCTCTCTTCCTTCTTAAGGGTCTTACGACTCATGAAATTTCCGAAATTAGAAATAGTGCGGAAAAAACAGTTCGTCACCAAAGTGCAGCGATTTATAAGAAAGCTGGTTTAAAGGGGAGGGGGGAGCTTCAAGCCTACTTTCTAGAGGATCTCCTTTGAAAAGGATGTCTCCTTTTTTCCTGCTTCTTTTAATTGGTCTTACAATTTTTGGTGTAGTTTGGACTCAAAGTTTAAAACAGTTAAATAAAGAGACCATTTTTCTAACTGCTAAAGGACAAGAGAAATATAGATCTTTTAAAAGTGATTTTAACATTCGATCACTTGTTATTGGCAAAATAAGCTCTGTTAATGCTCAAGCAATTTATCCTCTTATCAAAAAAGAATGTGGCGAAGTTTGTGAGGTCTTGGATAAATCGAGTCTTCCTGTAAATGATACTATTCGTCTGGTAAAAGGCGAGGAAGAAGCTTTTATTTTAATTCAAAATGAAGAAACTTCAGATTCTCAATTTAAGTTAGTTTTGAAAAACATTATAGAGAGTAAGGAAGGAAGTCTTATTGACTTCTCTGGTGTTCCCTACACAAATATTTTGCTGGATAAGTATTCAAAAAAGATTAAGTCTGTAATTTTCCCAAGTCTCTTTGGTGGAGTTTTTCTTCTTTTACTGATTTATTTGAGAAGTCTTCTTTTTGCTGTAGTGGTATTTTTTCCTGGTCTCATGGCCGCTAGTTTTTCTTTGGTTTCAACCAAAGCTTTCCTAGGGACAAGTAACCTCATTACTTCAATTATTCCTTTACTCCTATTTGTTATTCAAATGAGTCTTGTTCTTCATATCCATTATACTGCTATTGAACTTAAAAGCTTACCTTTAGCGATTAAAGACAAAAAAGAGCCCGTATTTCTTATGGTCTTCACAACATTCATTGGTTTTGGTTCCCTCTATTTTTCAGAGTTAGAGGCAATCAGTGATTTTGGTATCATGACGGCCTTCCTTCTTATTGCGAGTACTTTATTGTCTTATGGCTGGATAATTCTTCTCTCGTTTTCATTTCACCGAAGATGGGAACAATATGTTGAGGGAAAGACTTTCCCTTTTCAAAAGTACCTCCAAAGTTTTTGGAGTATAAAAACGATAATGTTTTTTTCCTTTTTTTCCTTTGTAATAGGAAGCATTGCTTTGAGAAGAGTACCTATTATTACCGATGCAACTCAATACTTTCCTCTTGAGACTAAAATTCGCGAAAAAATGATCTCTTTATCGGAAAACTTTATAGGAAGTCCTCTTGTTGAAATTCTTTTGCCAAGTATTGATGAGGATTCTCCTTATGAGAAACTCAAAGAGCTAAATGAAATTGAGAATGAATTGAAGAAAGAGCTACCTGGTCTTATTTTAAGTTCAAATCAACTAGTGCTCATTGGAAATGAGGCTTATTCAGGCGAGAAGACCTTTCCAAGCAATAAGTTCTCTTATTTTACGCTTCGATCCCAAATACCTCTCACTTTAAAAGAAGGATATCCTATTGATCAAGAAAGCGGCTATCGGCTGACCTATTTAGGGGCTCCTTTAAATGTTGACCAATACGAAGTTGTCTTAGATAAAATTAAAAAAGTGACGGAAGGGAAAGTTCAGTTTAATGGTTTGTATTACCATCTGATGGAAGCTCAAAAGAAAATGATTGGGACTCTTTTTAAAAGTTTCTTTTTAAGTCTTATTTTGATTTCATTGATTGCTTTTATTTATTTCAAAAAGTTAAAACTGTTTTTTATTTTCATTATAGTCAATGTAATACCTGTTTTTGCGAGTTTCCCGATAATGTATATTTTTGGCTTATCATTCAATATAGCCACAGTGATGACTTATAGTATTTCTTTGGGTCTTGTTGTTGATAGCTCTTTTCATATCATTCATACTTTAAATGATCCTAATCGAGATAGAGACTTTCTTGTCAAGAGTGTTTTAAGACCAATCGTAGGAGCGAGCTTCTTACTGAGTTTTTGTTTTTTTCTTTTTGCAGTAATTGACTTCCTTCCCATCAGAGAGTTTGGGATAAGCTTAGGTATCGTCATTCTTTTGGGAATGGTTTTAGACTTAAAAGTTTTACCTTCGCTATATCCTTAATCTCTAACTACAGTGATTTGTCTCAAATTGAATCTCTTCGAGATTCTCCTCAGTCACTGGGATACCTTTCAATTCAATGACTTCATGACCAAAATCAAAAAGATAGAGTTTAAGGTCAACAGTCTCTCCAATAGGCACACCGAGGGATGCCATTGTCTCTGTGAAATGTTCCGCCATTTGGCATTTCCAAGCTTTGCCATAAAGGGCTTTTGCTTCTTTGATAATTTCCTTATAGCCCTTGCCGTTGACCTCTACGATGAAGTGGGTTTTATCTTCATCAAAATATTGCCAATTTTCGACTTTAATATAATTTCCCCAGCCGAGAAAGAGACCAAAATTGATATTCGTAAAAGGGGATCTCTCTTGGGCCACAGTAGGTGTTGCCAATAAACAGGTGAAAATAAGAGCGCTTAAAAGCTTTTTCATCAGTAATCTCCAGTACTTTTCAATTTATTCTAACTTGTCGTGTTAAGTTATAAGTGATAAAAGTTTGATATGTCAAACAATTGGATTTCGACGACCTTTTTGGGTCTCTCACTTTTTTCTGTGCACGCACAAAACCTCTCCACTGAAATTGAGGAATCCATTGTGGTGGAGGCCAAGTCTTTTGAGCAATCAGGCCTTATCGATGGTCCGGTAAAAGTTGAAGCCTTAGAAGAGTCTTATATTCAAGAACAGCAATACCAAGATTTATCTCAGGCGATTGGCGACATTCCTGGAGTGAGTGTTCAGGAAACAGAGAGAAGGGCAGGGGCAAGTTCAGCACTGATTCAAGGTTTCGGAGAAAATAGTGTATTAGTGATGATCGATGGCACGCCCGTTTCGCAAAACAGCTCCTTTGGTTTTGACCTCTCACAAATTGGAGCGGCCGATATAAAAAAAGTCGAGGTGATCAAAGGCGGAGCGTCTGCACTTTATGGCTCACAGGCCATGGGTGGAGTGATTAACATTGTTACTAAAAAGCCTGTGAAAAAAGATCGTTGGTCTCTAGAAACTTCTCGAGGCCAAGTGAATGAAGGGGGTGAAAATCACAACCTTCAAATGAATGGCTCGGGAAGAATACTTGGTCTAGGCTATAAAGTGAGCTTCTCTCATCGCGATCAAGAAGATTTAGACCTGGATACCAGCACGTTAAAAAAAGACGATGTTTCTTTTACCAAAAGTCAGGCTTCAGTTTATCTTGATAAAGAGTGGGGCAGGGGACGGACCTTTGCTCAATATATTTATCTCAAGGGAAAGACTTTGAGTACCACCTCAAGGCCATTTAGTTCGAGCTCTTTTGGTACGGCCCTCAACAATACAAATACGGTCAACCACAATGTGAGAGTTGGTCACGAAAGGCAGCTTGGTAATGGTCTTTTAAAAATTATAGCTAATCGAGAAACAACTCAAGATGACTTATCTCTTAACGATAACCCTGAAACTCCCTTTATTGAAACCTTTAAAGACACAAGCTTTGAAGCAAGAAGAGCAGAGGTCATTCTTCGCGATGTGAAATGGGGCCCACAAACGATTACGATGGGTTTGCTTGCAAGAGAAGACGAGGTTAATCAGGAAACAACTACTCAAGCTGTTGAACAAATTGTGGTGAGAACGACAGATATTGCTGATAAAAAAATCAGTTCGTTTGAAGGTTACGTTCAAAATAATATCTTCCTTGGTGATTTTGAAATTTCCCCGGGGGTTCGCTACCAAGATGATAAGGATTTTGGCTCATTTGTGAGTCCAAAAATGAGCCTTTCGCACTATGGCGATTTTGGAAATCTCAATTTAAAATCATGGCTTGCTGTTGGTACAGGTTATCGCACTCCGAGTGTGAAAGAGCGATTTTTTACTCTCGATCATACCAGTGTCGCGAATTATGTGGTTGAAGGAAATAATGAGCTTCTTCCAGAAGAGTCTGTTAGTTTTCAACTGGGCCAAGAAATCAGAATTTCTGGTGAGCATCGACTCTATGCCAACCTCTTTCTTAATCAAATATCAAATCTTATTGATACGGTAGAGCGTGAAACGAATACTACGACGAGACTTTTTACTTATGAAAATGTCAGTCAGGCCATTTCTCGTGGTATTGAACTAGGTGTTGATCTAAATATGGCGAAAGACCTTTTGGGGAAATTAAACTTTTCCTACACAGAGGCCATTAATGAAGAGACGGACCTAATATTAGCCAATCGACCTCTTTATTTGGCCATGGGATCTCTTCGTTACAAGTACAATCATGACCTCAATATGATCCTTTTGGGACGTTACTCAGGGGCTCAATATGTTGATAATGAAAATACAGAAGTTTCTCCAGATTTTTTTACCACTGACTTAAAGCTTAATTATCGTTGGTCTAAACAGGTGAGTATCATTGGTAGTTTGAATAATATTTTTGATGTAACGAGAGAGCCTGGCCAAGACGTTGTGGTGCCAGTTAGGGATTCGCGACCGGCCAGAGGACGAGAAGTATTTTTGGGAATAAGGGCGACTTTGTGAAATATATTATTTTAATTTCTTTACTACTTTTTTCATGTCGTGACGTCTCTGTGGTGGAAAAACCAAGACCTGTCACAGATTTTAGGGCTTTTATGGAAAAAGGCTCTCCTTATATAAAGGACGAGTCTCTTGATCTTTTTCTTAAGAAGCCTTGGTACACTTACGATGAATCTAATCACATTATTTGGCCTAATTTTCAGGTCTATGCGCTCAAAAGTAGGGGGCGCTATTATAAGGTTCAGATCATTGATTACTATCAGGGTACACTACCTGGTCATCCCACTTTAAGAATAGAAGAGCGAAGACAAAGCTCTTATGAAGTGAGCTTTGAAGCCCAAGGCTGTGGTAATGTGTATACCAATCTTGATTTTAAAGAGTGTATTAAAGACCCTGAAACCAATATCTATACTTATTTCAATATCCGAAACCAAAGTTCTTGGAAAATGTCAGATCAAGAGGCAAAAGAGAATAACGACTGGGATATTGCCCTTAATGGCACAGAGGTAAAAATTAATTCGGGGATAAATGGACCAGGTGATGTTCGCATAGCTCCCCTTTATCTATATGGAAGCTTTTTTGATGGAGAGATTGCGGATTTTCAGGCCCTCGCAGAGGTAAGCTTCTCAGATAAAGGAGAGCGATTTTTCAACCTTAATTATGATCTTCCTCGTGCCACTTATAGTCTTCCTCCAGGAGTTGAAAGAGTTGTTGATGAGCGCTTTTGGCTTAAAAGTGAAGAGGGTGTATTTTCTTCTAATCCTGATTTTTGGTGGGTACTTAAAGGAGAGAGTGGTTATTATAAATTTAATGTCAAAAGTATAAGGGAAGATGTGGACACTAGAGAAACTCTTTCAACTTTGACACTTTCTTTTCATCGACAATTACCAAATGAGTCCCAGTTTTCAAAAGAGCGCTTTGAGTGGAGTTTGCCTCCTATCTCAAGTCGAAAAAGGGTGATTCGTTGGTGTTTAAACTTTAAGAAACGTGAGGTTGTTGATTGTCGTCAAGATCAATGGGATCTGCGTTTCGGAGCCCTCCAAAGAAGGGGGACTCGCAAGTGGCAATTTTTGGTCAACCTTGGGGCTATCGGGCCACTTAATACTGAAGATGCTAGTTCCTGGACTGTCGCTCCTCTTTAAAAGGCTCTATAAGTAAACTCAACAGGTCGCTTTCCCCTTTATGTTTTTTTAAACCAATATCCATTACGTGTTGAGTAACATTATCGATAGTTTTATGGGTTAAAAAGAGATGATCCCAAAAGCTAAGGCAAAATCCAAAGTTGCTATTGATAAATTGGGACTCAGTCGCATGGTGAACTCGATGAAAGCTGGGGGTTACGATAAATTTGGAGAGAAGGATGTCCATCTTTTCAGGGATATTGGCGTTACTGTGATTAAACATTGCAGAAAAGTTTAATAGAATTTCAAAAGCAATGATTCCCTCAGCGGGAAGCCCTAGGAAAATAACGATGGAAGCCTTTATAAGAAAAGACAAAAGAATTTCTAAGGTATGAAAGCGTAGTGCGGTAGAAAAGTCAAAATACTGATCCCCGTGGTGAACCCTATGAAGCCTCCATAAAAGGGGCATGACATGAAAGAGGCGATGCTGCCAATAGATAATAAAATCCAAAAGGATAATCGTCAGGGGAAGACTTATCCAGAGAGAGAAACTTTTCATTTGAAGGAGGTTCAATCGAAATCCTTCTGAACTTAAGGCCAGAAAGACAAGAGAAAAGGGAATGAAGAACTTTAAAAGAAGTGAATTGATAATCGTTAGAGCGAGGTGATTGAGTTGGCGCTTTTTTGGAGAAGGACTTCTAAAAGGTTTTGTCCTTTCCCAAAGATGAAAAAGGAGCATCCCTCCTAAAAAAAAGGCCAGACGTAATACTGTTTGAAATTCTGGCCCCTTTAATTCACTCAACTATATCTTCTCGCTCCACATGGTATGAAGAAAGTGAATGTGTTTTTCGTAGTGACTAACAGCATCTGTAAGAATTTTCTCTTTACTGTTGCCATAGACATCATAGTCCTGGCCTCCGTTAAGGAGAAAAACTTCTGCTCGACAATAAGCATCCTTCTCTTCAGGAAGATAGTCGGGGACAGTAAAAACACGGGCTTTCACACCATATTTAAAATCCTCAAAATCACCCTTTTTCACGGCGATCTGAACGTAATCTTCACCCTCTTCAACGATAGCCTCTAGTCCTTGTTCCGTCATCTCTTTGCAGAGATCATCAAGAGCCGGTTTAACATTTGTCTTTAAGAAATCTAACACTTGGGACTTTTTCGGATGGGAAAGAACAGATTCGAGTCGCTCTTTCCAGTCTCCGGAAAACTCTTGTTGAGGGTAACTGCCACCGCGGCTAGTATCCAGTAAGAGATAGTCTGCGCGCAACGATTTGATAAGAGCAAAGGCGCCAAGAAGAATCATAAAAATCATGGGAAAGGCAGAGGCGATTGTCATGGTCTGCAAAGCATCGAGACCTCCTGCAAGTAGCAGGGTTGCCGCGACAACACCTTCCATAACTGCCCAGAATATCCTTTGCCAAACTGGGGGCTCCGCGGCTCCACCGGAAGCTAGGGTGTCAATGACCAGAGAGCCTGAATCACTGGAACTCACAAAGAAGGTAACGACAAGAACCAGACCAAGGCCAGTGAGTAAGCTTGAGAAAGGAAAGTACTCAAAGAATTTAAAGAGGGCAACAGGCACATTTTCATTAACGGTTGTAACCAGGTCTGTCGCATTTTGCTCAAGCACAAGGCTAATGGCAGAGTTTCCAAACACAGTCATCCAAAGGAAAGTGAAAGCAGTGGGCACAAATATAACTCCAAGAAGGAACTCTCTAATAGTCCTTCCCCGTGAAATTCTAGCGATGAACATGCCTACAAAAGGTGACCATGAAATCCACCAGCCCCAATAAAGAAGAGTCCATCCACCGATCCAATCATCTTTCTTCTCATAGGCGTAGAGATTAAATGTCTTATAGGTGATATCAAAAATATAGGCACCAATATTTTGTACATAGGATTCCATGAGGCTTCCCGTGCCACCGAGAATAAGAATTGTTACGAGTAAAATTACGGCAAAAGCTAAATTGGCATTAGAGAGCTTTTTGATCCCCCCATCGAGGCCGAGAACAACAGAAACAGTGGCCAGGGCCGTGATAATGGCGATGAGTCCTACTTGAATAAGGCTGGATTGAGGGATGTCGAAGAGATAACTTAAACCCGCATTAACTTGGGCCACACCAAAGCCAAGGGAAGTGGCGACACCAAACATGGTGCCAATGATAGAGAAGGTATCAATCATATCTCCAATAACACCGTAGATTTTATCGCCAATAAAGGGATAGAAGGCGGACCGAGGTAAAAGAGGAAGATCTTTTCTGTAGCAAAAATAAGCGAGAATGATGGCCATGAGGGAATAGATGGCCCAGGCGTGAAAACCCCAGTGAAAGAAGGTGATCTTCATAGCCTCTCTTGCAGACTCTATCGAGAGAGGCTCGCCCACTGGTGGGGAAGAGAAGTGCATAATGGGCTCGGCGACACCAAAAAAGAGAAGACCAATTCCCATACCTGCACTAAAGAGCATGGCAAACCAAGAGATATTTGTATAATCGGGAGTTGAGTGATCAGGTCCAAGCTTGATTTCTCCCATACGACTGAACATGAGCCAAAGAACAACAAAGGCAAAGACAGCCACGGAGAGAACGTAAATCCAACTGGTGGAGGAGAGAAGCCACTTTTGAACACTATCAAAAAAGGATTCAAATTGCTTCGGCCATATTGAAGCACCAGCGGTGACAAAAAGTATAAAGAACGCACTTGCGCCAAAAACGTTTTTATTAATCTGACTATTATTATCAGTGATAAGGCAGCTCCAAGAAAAAGTAAGTTATGGATTCTTCTCGGATGTTACAGAGATATCTTGAATTATCAGGGATTTAGTTTAGCTAACGCTTCTCTTAAAGGCTAATGCGGATTTCGGTATTGTCGTTCACTTCAACCATCTCACCTTCTACCAGGCTTCTTAGAATCATACGAAAGATCATTTTACTATTAAGGATGATAGGAAGCTTAAGTTTTTTGACTTTTATCGTAAGGATTCTCGCCTCTTTATCAAAGACAACGGGGCCAGAAAAATAGACATTAGGCTTCATTCCCATAAAGCGAGACTCAAGAGAGACGCGAATATGACCATTTTTGATGATAGCATTAACATCAGTGACGGAAGGATGTTTAATCGTATTTTTTTTGCGTCTGATATTTGTTCGATTCTCAAGAATAGCTTGGGGATCAATCTCTTCTTCATTGGTATAAAGTTTATCGAGTTTGATCTCAGCATTCTTAGCACACCCTTCAATTATATCGTGAATTTTAAAAAGATCGGCTTCTTCAAGTTTTTGGCATTTGACATAGAGGTCATTGAATATCTTGACGGTGTTCTTTGCGAGCATAGTCATTTCTGGAATTCTTGCTTCTGCCTCTGTATTAGAAGAGGTAATGATTCTCGGACGAATAAGAAATTGGATAGGATCATCTCTTTTCGTAAAATGATTCACGAGAACATCGTCTATATTAATGCGAGAGTCATCCTTACATTGCTCTAAAATAAGGGGAATACTTAGCTCTCGCTGCCCTTCAACTTTTCCACAGTTCCAATCGATCTTATTGATATTAAAAAAGAGATCATCATCAATATTAAGGTCCATACGTGAGGCATTAATTTGCATCGTTGATTGCTTAGTGTCTAAGCTTTCTACGTTTCCTTTAAGATTGAGATAGAAAGCTTCCTCTGTTTCTGTTTTTGGCTCTTTTATAGTGAGTTCAATATCGAGGTGATCCTTTCTCTTTGAACGAAAGCGTCCCGTTTCAAGGCAACTTTGAAAGTATGATCCTATATCGTCTGGCGCACCCATTGCGGCATCACAATCGACCTTAACGGCATTTGTTCTAAAGTTGGTCGTCTCGGAAATGTAATCAAAAAACTCCCCTCTAAAACTAAAGCCCTCTTGAGAATGAATAGCGTTTGGATTGAGGATATTGATTTTATCTATTTCACCTTCCACTTCTTGGCTATGAAGTCTTAAGTCAAGACGACGAGATTGATAACTAATATCTTTTAAACAAGGATAGAGGAGGTTCTCTTCATCGATAGTAATAAGGTCTGCTTTTTTACGACAAATGACATCAACATTATCGCTCACAATCTCTGTTGTTTCTTCAATAACAGCATCTACTCTGTTGGCCTTTACATGAAATTGATCATGGCCTCCCTCAAAGTAAGTAAAAGTACCACTTAGCACAGCTTGATCGCTGGATTGATCCTCGCTTTTAAGCTTGTATTCGATGGGAAAGGCACGACCACTTAATGGTTTCGCCTCGCCAGAATTCAGGCAACCTGAGACAAAACCATCACCATCATTGAGGGGGTAGTCTGGGTGACGATCACAATTAAGATTAAAATTTTGAGCGAAGAGAGTTGTTCTTGGCTCTTTCATCGCAAATTGCTCCCCTTCAAAATGAATAAGAGAGCGGTCCATTATAAAGTGGAGTTTGTTAAGTTTGAGCCACTCAAAGGAGTCTACATATTTAAAATCCTCAGGTCTCATGCGATAGGCAAACTGTGCGTTAGGACCTTTAAAGCCCACCAAATTGTTGGCCATGTATATTTGTGAATCAAAAATACCACCGTCATTATCGATATTAACGCTGACACTGTCCCCCACCATGAGAAAGCGGGAAAAGCGAAAGAGACCACTTGGATCTCCGGGATTGAGTTGTTTGGTGTAATCAAGTTCTTCTATAACAGCGTCATAGGTAGGAGAAAAATCTTGTTCAAAGAGATCAAAAAAACCATCCCCGTCATTTGCATGAGTGGCTAGGGCAAGGCCTAGAGAGGCTATAAGAAAGGCGAAGGTCTTTTGCACGTTATTGATCCTTTTTTTCAGTGGAACAGTTTTATCATGCAAAAGCTCAGGGATTCTCCCTTGAGAAAAGCTTTCTTAAGGTGTCAAAACTTTAGACGGCCAAAAGCTCTGATTGCCTTCTATAAAAGGTGAGAGGAGGGGATGTTGGTGAGAATAAAGTGGTTTTTCATGACCAATTCGCCTGATTTGGTGATTTTAGCCTTAAATTCGAAGAAATCTTGAAGCTTTTCAACAAGTTCTACCTCAATGGTAAGGAGGTCTCCAGGTTTGGCGAAGGTCTTATAGCGAGCGTCTTTGATTCGGCTAAGAACTCCAAGAGCTGGTCTTTGAGGATCAAAGTTCTCGGTGTCGTGGGCATCTCCAAGAGGATTGTAGTGTCTCGCGATGAGAACACCAGCTGTTTGGGTGGTCATCTCTTGCATGAGAGCGCCAGGTAAAACGGGGGCATTGGGAAAATGGCCTCTAAAGAAAAATTCATCTCCCTTTAATTCGGTCATGGCGACGATACGATTGGTCTCACAAGATTCAATCTTTTGAATGAGAAGATAAGGCGGACGATGGTAGAGGTCTTTTGTGATTTCATTTTCCATGGTAGCAATTTACTTTATGGGAGGGGCTTTCAAAAGCAGGTCGAATTCTTGTCTAATAAAAAAGCCCCACTCATGTGGGGCTTATCTTGCCTATAATTTCCTGCTTTATGCCTTTCAATTAGAGGTTGGTGCTTAGGAAGCGACCAGTCTCACCATCACGGTAAACAACACTTCCATTTTCAAGCTCAGTTCCTACTACATAAGTAAGGATTTTACCGTTGTTTCTGCTGTCGTTGGTGTCTCTCACAACAAGAACCGGGTGTTTTTGATTGGCCCAGTTTTCAAGACGTGCAGCTGCCCAATTAACAAATTGACCACGGTAACGAGTTACGTAAACAGTCTCTTTCTTACCATCTCTGTCGATGTCCATTCTTTCAAATTTTGAAGAAAGAAGCTCGTCCATTGCAACCCAAGTGACGAAATGACCTTTGCTATTTCTGATCACAAGACGAGTTTGCTCACGATCCATTCCTGCAACCAAAAATTTCTCAAGCTTCCCTTTGTAACCTGAAACAAGTGTTCCATTAGCTCTTCTTGCTACCCACTCAGATTTTTCATCACCGTCATTCCAAGACTCAAGAGACATTGTCCCATGTGCTTTAAAGCGACCATCTTCGTCTCTAACAACGAAAGTCAGTTCTTCGCCATTTTCCCATCTCTCAATTCTGTAAGAGAAATCAGCGAATGATTGTGCTGTGAAAAGTAGTGCGATAAATACGATAAAGTTTTTCATTTTTGTCTCCTAAATATAGTGATTGAAATCATGTTTTTGTTAATGTGGGTGGGTTATAGGATTTGCGTCACAATAAATAAAATATAAATAACATTCTCATCCTATCTAATTTTTAGATCAAGACAGAAGCTAGACTACCTCTTGTGTTAAATTCCAAACTCCTATTTAATGAGAAACAACCTTTAAGAAGAGGGAGTATGATTAAAGCGAGTCTTGCAAGTATACGAAATTTTAAGGATTTCAACGACTATCTCGTTCAATTCATGGTTTTAAATGGTCTCTCTACTTTTTTTGGAGAACCCCTAAGAGACAGAAATCTGGGTAAGAAGTATTCCATAGATCTTCTTAAGGGAGTCTTTGAGGCCTTAAAGTGGGATCATCAAAATATGGCCTCTGGTGCTTACCCACCAGAAATCACCCCGAGAAAGTCACTGATAAAGAAGTCCTCTGGTTTTCTAGAGATTCTTAAGGATTATCCAAAAGTCCTAAAGGCGAGAAAAAAGAATAAAACTCTCGTTAAGAGAGAAGATTTTCCCGATTACTATCAAAGGGCTTTTCACTTTCAAACGGAGGGATACCTAAGTGATACCTCCGCTCAAATTTATGAACAGCAGGTTGATATCCTTTTTACGGGCCTCACCGATATTATGCGCCGATGCTTTTTTCCTTTTTTGGTTCGTCAATTCACCAAACCTCCTGAAAGAGTTTTGGAAATGGCCTGTGGCACTGGCAGGGGCACAGAAATGCTAAAGGTGATTTTTCCCGAGAGTGATTACACTTTGAATGATCTCAGTCCTCATTATATTAATCACGCAAAAAAGAAAGAGTCCCTAAGAGATTGTCACTTTGTTCAAGGAGAAGCGCAAAGTCTTTTGACCCTTCAAGAGAGCTCCTTTGATCTGACTTTTCATATTTACCTTTTTCATGAGCTTCCGGCGAAGGAGAGGCGGTCCGTCTTAAAGGAGCAGCTTCGTCTGACAAGAAAGGGGGGGCTTATTATTATCGCTGATAGTCTTCAGGTAAAAGATCGACCGGATCTCAAAGAAATTCTAGAAGATTTTCCCAAAAAATATCATGAGCCTTATTACAAAAATTACCTCTACGATGATCTTGAAGAGGAACTTGAAGCGATGGGGGCAAAGATTGTTCATAAAGAAAAAGTTCTCTTAACAAAATGCTTAATAGCAAAAAAGGTGGTCTAAAATGTTTGGTCTCTTTAAAAAAGATGAAAGCGCTAAGCTGCAAAAGGAATATGAGCGTATCAGTGAGAAGGCCATGCAGGCCCAGCGCAATGGAAATATAGAACTCTTTGCAGAGCTAAGCCAACAAGCAGAAGAAATAGGAAAGAAGATCGACGAGATCAAAGCGAAAGGTAGCTCATAGTTCCATTTATTTCATTTAGTGATACAATTTCGTGGTGATTAAGAATCAATTCACCACTCAGCTTATCAAGAAAGGGCTAATCTTTTTATTAGCCGGTATTTTCTTGTACGCTTTCAATTTCTATCTTATTGGCACTCTCTCTCATGCTGGCTTTCCCCTTCTGATTCTGGGCGAGTTCATAAACGTTATCCTTCTGCTTTTTTTCTGCGAATTGAATAAGGATAGCGTTTTAACTTTAAAGCCAATCATCCTTGGTGTTCTTTTAAGAACCACCCAGTTGTTTTTAAGAGACGCAAGCCTTTTGCCTTGGAATTTCTTAGACTTTGCTCTTCTCTTCTTTTGTATCCTTTTAATCTTTAAAGTCAATCAAACGATCAAGAGTAAAGTATATCTCTATAGCTCTCTTGGTATTGTCATCTCTTTACTAAGTATTCCTCAGCTTTACTTTCACTTTTTTAATAAAGTGATCGCCTTTTCCGATTACGAAAATCTTAGCCTACTTTTTGACGTTCTCTCCCAAGGGCAGTTGATTGCTCTGGTAACTTTTTTAGGGGGGGGCTTCTTTATGACAGGAGCGGTGGTTTATTTTCTTCTTACACGCTTTTTTAATATGAGGTTGATTCTTTTAATTGCCCTACCGGCCTTAATCCTTTTTGGAGCGGGAGCAAATTTCTCCTCTCTTGAAAGCTACTTAAGAAAGAAAAACCTGATTGTAGACTACAGCCAAAAGCAAACTAGTTTAGTGTTAGGGATATATCCGTCGCTTATCTATTTTGAACTTAAGAGGCGTCATAATATTTCTTTGATCCAAGAAAAATTTAAAGAAAGAAAGGCTTTGGTTGTGGAAAGCCCCTTATACAAGCAGTTTAAAGACCTAGAAAGAGTCAACATTCATATGGTTCTTCTTGAATCTTGGATAGATCTTACCCGACTTAATATAGAAGGAGTGAATAATGTCCCTGTATTACCTGAATTTGAAGACTACCTTAAGAAGGGGACTATTTTTCAAACGAAGGCTTTTGGTGGTGGGACTGCGACGGCTGAATTTGAATACCTTTGTGGTGTTCCTTCATTAATGAAATACTCATCTATTGATTTTAATGTCATGAAGGGGCATGAAACTTTATGCTTACCTTCTATTTTACAGAGGCTTGGCTATCAAACTGTAATGTCCAATACATGGGGACCTTATTTTTTTAATTCTCAAAATGCTTATCAATCCTTAGGATTTAGTGAGAATTATTACTTTTGCTCTGATTGTGAAAATTATTATGAAATGGAAAACAAGAAAACCAAGGAAAAGAGCCTCTTTGACGGAATCCTCTATGAGAGAAATCTTGAATATTTAAGAGAACGATTAAAAGAAGGTAAAGGACCTATCTTCAATTACTTGGTGGGAAGTTATGGACATTTTCCCTTTGAAAGAGATCATGGAAAAAGACCAAATGTGTGGGATAAAGAAGGGGTTGATCCTATTTGGGTAAATGCAGTTAATCAGTTTCATTACAAGCAAAAGATCTTACTTAATTATGTAAAGAAACTTCAGGAACTAGATCCCGACTCCCTAATTCTTCTTTTAGGAGATCATTTACCCAATATAAGAGGTAAAGAGGTTTTTGTGGTCGGTGATTATTTGGGGATGAAAAGCCATCTTCTGGCACAAGGTTTTATCCTCTATAAGAAAAAGATGTATCAATTTGAAACAATGCCTCAATATTTTTTGTCCTATGCAATAAGCGATGTTCTCACTGGTGCATGCAAGACCGATCAGATTTGTGAATTTAAAGGGAGAGAAATTAGTGAAGAGGATTACGATATGGTCATCTCAGGAAGTTTAATCAAGGGATTTGTTCAATGAAGAAACTTATTCTTTTAGCTCTTTTATTGGCCACGTTTGTGATACCTTTTGTTTACGTAAGAAGTATTAATAGTGATTTTTTTAGCTACAAACAAGTTCGGTTTCCCTCTTATCCTCAATATTCTCGGATTTGGCATCATGCTTGGCAAAAACAGGTTTTTAGAGGAGGATGGAAGTTTCAAAACGAAGAAGCACTTGAAGTTCATGATGACATTAGCTTTCTTGTTTCTCCTGCCTTAGTGGATGAAATTGGAGACTTTAAAGGGGTAGAAATTGATATTATGTGGAGCTCAAAGTTTAAGGACTTTCTCGTTTCCCATGATAAAAAAGGAAGTCTTAAAACTTTTGAAACCATAGCAGGAAAAGCGATAAAACTTCGAGACCTGCTTTTGATGAACCAAAAATATCCCCAAATTCATTATTGGTTGGATTTAAAAAACTTGCGATATATTTCCCTCATTGATGCCATCAAAAGATTAGAAGAGCTCTTTGAAGAATTTGATTTAAAAAACAGAGCCTTCATTGAATCTTATTACCCTCATCAATTAAAAGAACTCGCCAAAGCCGGTTTTAACACTTCTCTTTGGCTAAGAAGCAGCTTTGTGCCCCAAAAAATCCTTTGGAATCCCAAAAATAGCTCTTTTATAAATCTAATTCGTCTTCCGTTAGCCTTTTATCATTTGGCCCGACTCTATTGGAGGGAATTAAAACAAAGAAAGAATGTTAGCAGTGGCCATTTTAAAGCTGTCTCAATTGGACTTGATCAGTACAACGTTTTTCGAAAAAGCTATAAACATCTCAACGTTTTTACTTGGAGTAATTCCACTGAAAAAACGATGAGAGAAAAAAATGAATTTGGGTATTCTGAAATCAATATCTTCTTAGTAGACTAAAAATTGGTCTAGGCGACTTCCTCAAGCTCTCTCTTTTTATCAAGAACTTCTCGATAGTCCCAATAATGCTGAACATCTTCAAAATTTAACTCGGGATTAAATTCCCTTAAGGCCATAAGGTAGGTTTTAGTTCCTTTGAGACTCTTGACTGAGACCTCTTCTTTGGAAAGGTATTGAAACCCCAAGGAATGAATATATTCATGGGAGTGATTGTGAATAGTTCCTGTAACAATAAGGGGCAGGGGACCCTGCTCTTGACTAATATTTTTAATGGCTAAAGAAGTAATTTTTTTGACTTCCTTTCTAAGCCTTGGGTTTTCTGCTATCTCAGCTGACAGGACAAGAGATCCAATATAACCAAAATCACCATAATCTTGGATAAAATGGTTCTTTGTGGAATGAAACTTATCTTTGAGGTCGTTGCTGCAACCAGATCCCATGAGAGTATCCCATGCGGGAAAGTGGACTTTGAAGTCATTGCAAGTAGAGTTTCTTATAAATTTAAAACTCATAAGCGGAATATCAATACCGTTATCTAGTGTCTTGCAAACGCTAACCAGACTTGCGCAAAGTTCTTCTGCACCAAAGGGGTAGACCTTGTCACCATATGGTCTTTGATACCCTTTAATTCTAGAAGCAAAGATTTTGCCCATAAGGTTGGCAACTTTTTCTTCTTCGAGTGAGTAATAGGGGTTTTGGATTATATTTATTTTTAGATTCATGCAGGCCTTAACGAAAAAATGCACAAAACTTTTAGTAATTTTTCTTTAACTTTTTAATTTTTTGAGGAGGACTAGAAATTTTTCCTTATCCTCATGGTGAGGAAAGTGACCACAATCTGAAAAATGAAATGTTTCTAACTGAGAAAAAGTTTTTTGAAGAAGGGGGATCTCTTTATTGGAATCAATAATGGGATCGTTATCCCCAAAAATGGCCACTGTTGATACGCTGATCTTTAGTGGATTGTACTGTGAAGGAATTGACTGTCTCACGGCGAGAAAGGAATCGTAATCGAATGTGAATCCTTCCTCTGTATAATAGAGGAGTACTTTTTCCATAACTTCAGAGTTTGAAAAATAGGAGGTGAAAAGCCGCTCATTTTGGACGAGTACGTTAAAGGCATCAATTGTAGACTGGTCAAATCGAGGACTCAGGCTTTGCGTCTTTTTTAGTAGAGTTTTATGTTTCTCCAACTCTTTATGTTGGAGATACTCTTTCAAAGTAGATTGAAACCGGAGATGATCCGCATGAAAAAGATCAAGATTTGGGGCAATAAGAAGAAGACCTTTTATTGATTGGGGATTACGAGAAGCTAGATGGATAGCTCCAAAAACTCCAAAGGAATGGGCAACAATTACCGATGGTTCTTCTTCTATATTTTCTTCAAAAAAATTCACTAATGATTTGAGATAATTCTGATAAGAATAATCGCTTTTGGCGCAATCTCCTCTTATGGAACTTGGCTCATCAAAGAAGTAGACAGAGGAAAAAAGATACTCAAAATCTTTTTTGAAAAGATGCCTTTCAGGATTTGAATTGAGCCCTGGCCCACCAGGAATAAATACTAAGTTCATAGAGAATACGAGTTAAAAAAAGATTACTCAATTTTTTCCAAGTCATAACGATATGTCGCCATACTAGCATGTGCATAAATAAACACCAAATCGCCGGGAAGTTATGGAAAAGACATCACAGATGCTTATAAAAGTCATTCAAGACATTGAAATGGAGTCTTCTTATCCGAGAATGAAGGACCTCACAGGGAGGGAGCTGCTCCAGTTTTTTGGTTTTTCAGTGGTACATTTTTTTAAGAAGTTGATCAATAAGGATAAGCTTTTATCAGGATATCTAAAGAAATCCTCACCAAATCAAAAGACTTATCTCATTAGTGAGTCTGTCGAAACCGAACTTCAAAAGGAATTTCAAGAAAATGGTGTAGTTGGCCCTTTTCCTTTATCAGAGATACAAAAAGAAGACTTAAAGAGATTAAAAGAGCTGACTTTAAATTATGAGGGAGTGGTTTTTCCTCACCTAAGGAATCAGGCATTTTTTGACCTTACCCGAGATG